>PLZX01000019.1 GCA_003152325.1 Bryobacterales bacterium
ACGATGCGCCACGGCACGCCGATCAGGTCGGCATCTTTGAACTTCACGCCCGGCCGCTCGTCGCGATCGTCCAGCAGCGTATCGATTCCCAGCGCCAGGCACTGCTGGTAGATCCCGCGGGCCGCCTCCGCCTGCGCCGCATCGGAGCTGTTGGCCGGCGTGATCACCACTTGGAACGGCGCGATGGCGGCCGGCAAAATCATCCCGTCCTTGTCGTGGAACAGCTCAATGGCTGCGGACAAGATGCGCTCGATGCCGATGCCGTACGACCCCATGATCGGCGTCACTTCCTTGCCGTCTGCGTTCAGCACGCGCAGCCCCATCGATTCCGAATACTTGTATCCCAGTTTGAAGATGTGCCCGACTTCGACCGTCNNTGGAATTCCGCGCGAAAATCTTCGCCCGGCGTCACGTGGCGCAAGTGGTGGTCATCTTTGTTGGCGCCCGCGATCATGTTGCGCCGCCCTTCGAGCGCCCGGTCGGCCAGGATCGGCATGTTCTTCACGCCCACCGGACCCAGCGATCCCGCCGCCGCGCCGAACCATTTCTGGATTTCGTCCGGCAGCGCCGGCCGGAATTCCGGATCGTTCGCGATCATTCCGAATTTCGCCTCGCTCAGTTGATGGTCGCCGCGCAGCAGCACCAGCACCGGCTTGCCGTCCGCCACCAGCACCAGGCTCTTCATCTGCGACGTTTCGGGCAGACCGGTGAACTCCGCCACCTCGGCGATCGTCTTGCGCCCCGGCGTGTGGAATTCCTCGGGCGCGAGGTCGCCTTCCGGATCGGCGAGCGCCGGCGGCTGAGGCGCCGCCGCAGCCTTCTCCAGGTTGGCTGCATACCCGCAAGCCGGGCACACCGCCACGAAATCCTCGCCCGCGTCCGACGCCACCATGAACTCGTGAGACTGGCTGCCGCCCATCGCGCCCGAGTGCGCTTCCACGACCATGTAGTTCAGGCCGCAGCGCTCGAAGATCCGGCAGTAGGCCTGGTAATGCTTGTCGTACGCCGTGTCGAGGCCGGCCGCGTCCATGTCGAAGGTGTACGAGTCCTTCATGATGAACTGCCGAACCCGTAAGAGGCCCGATTTGGGCCGCGGCTCATCGCGAAACTTCGTCTGGATCTGGTACCAGATCTGCGGCAACTGCTTGTAGCTGCGCAGTTCGCCGCGTGCGATGGTGGTCATGACCTCTTCGTGGGTCATACCCAGGCACAGGTCGCGCCCGAAGCGGTCCTTGAGCTTGAACAGGTTGTCGCCCATGATGTCCCAGCGGCCGGATTCCTGCCAGACCTCCGCCGGGTTCAGCGCCGGCAGCAGCATCTCCTGCGCGCCGATCGCGTCCATCTCCTGGCGTACAATCTGCGTGATTTTCAGCAGCGAGCGCTGCGCCAGAAACAGATAGCTGTAGATTCCCGCCGCAAGCTGGCGGATGTATCCGGCACGGAGCAGCAACTGGTGGCTGGCAACCTCGGCTTCGGCGGGGTTCTCGCGCAATGTCGGAATGAAGAGTTTGCTCCAGATCATAAATGGGTTGTGAAGGAAACCCCAATTCTAGCATGCTAGAATCGAGTTTCTCTTCCTTGGATATGAAGATTGCGATCGCCGCGGATCACGCCGGGTTTGCTCTTAAAGAGAGACTGCGGCAGCGTCTCGCCGCAGCAGGCCACCAGGTGATCGATTTTGGCACCAGTTCCACCGAGTCCTGCGATTACCCCGATTTCGCCCAACCGGTGGGCCGCGAAGTGGCCGGCGGGCGCTCTGACCGCGGCATTCTGGTGTGCTCCACCGGCATCGGCATGGCCATGGCCGCGAATAAAATCGGCGGCGTGCGCGCCGCTCCCGCGCAGAGCGATGACGAAGTCCGCTTCACGCGCGAGCACAACGACGCCAACGTCCTGACCCTCGGCGCCAAGTATCTGGAAGAAGCCCGCGCCATGGAATTGATCGATATTTTCTTGCACACGGATTTCGCCGGCGGCCGCCACGCCCGCCGCGTCGACAAAATCTCACAACTGGAACGCGGCACCGAACCGCGTCCGTAAGGAAGCGGCCGCCCGCGGAGGAACCGACTACATGACACCGATTCAACGTCCCCTTTCCGAAGTGGATCCCCAGGTTTTTGACGCGATCCAGCAGGAGGTCGAGCGCCAGCACTCGCAGCTCGAATTGATCGCCAGCGAGAACTTCACTTCGGAAGCGGTGATGCAGGCCACCGCCAGCGTGTTCACCAATAAGTACGCCGAGGGCTATCCCGGCAAGCGTTATTACGGCGGCTGCGAGTTCACCGATATCGTCGAGAACCTGGCCCGCGAACGCGCCAAAAAGCTGTTCCATGCCGAGTATGCCAACGTGCAGCCGCACTCCGGTTCGCAGGCCAACCAGGCCGCCTATGCCTCCGTGCTCTCGCCCGGCGACACGGTGATGGGCCTCAACCTCGCGCACGGCGGCCATCTCACGCACGGCCACCCGCTCAATTTCTCCGGCAAGACTTACAAGATTGTTCCCTACGGCGTGCGCCAGGAAGATGAGCGCATTGATTACGACGCGCTGCAGGCGCTCGCGGCAGAGCACCGGCCCAAGATGATCATCGCCGGCGCCAGCGCGTATCCCCGCATTCTGGATTTCGCCCGCTTCCGCCAGATCGCCGATTCGGTGGGCGCGCTCTTTCTGGTGGACATGGCGCACATCGCCGGCCTGGTGGCCGCCGGCGTGCATCCTAACCCCTGCGACTACGCCGATATCGTTACCTCCACAACGCACAAGACGCTGCGCGGCCCGCGCGCCGGCTTGATCCTAGCTAAGGAGAAATTTGGCGCGGCCATCGACAAGACGGTCTTCCCCGGCACCCAGGGCGGCCCGTTGGTGCACGTGGTGGCCGCCAAGGCGGTCTGCTTCCTGGAAGCCATGCAGCCGGAGTTCGTCATCTACCAGAAGCATGTAGTCGCGAATGCCCGTGCGCTCGCCGCCACGCTGGCGGCCGAAGGCTTCCGCATCGTTTCCGGCGGCACCGATACGCACCTCATGCTGCTCGACGTTTTCTCCAAGGGCTTGCGCGGTAAGGAGGCCGAAAAGGCACTAGACGCCGCCCGCATCACCGTCAACAAGAACGCCATCCCCTTCGACACCAATCCTCCCATGAACCCCAGCGGCATCCGCCTGGGTTCGCCGGCCGTCACCACCCGCGGCTTCGGGGAGGCCGAGATGCGCGAAACCGGCCAGCTCATCGCTGAAGTGCTCAACCACATTTCCGACGCCGCTGCCATCGCCGACGTGCGGGCCAAGGTCGGCGCTCTCACTGCCCGCTTCCCGCTCTACCGTTGGAAGCTCGACCCCGTTCGAGCGTAGTGACGTTGCAAACTTGATTCGCCTATGTGCGATACCTACATTTTGCGGAGCAACCAATGCTGCGAAGCAGGGCAAGCTAAAGCATGCCCCACCAAGATCGGCCCCGTTGGTGGGGCATGCTTTAGCTTGCCCTGCCGAGGCGGGTTACCAGCCTGCTCCACATTTCGGTACTAGAATGGCACCGCTCCACATCGTCATTGACGCCCGGCGCCTCCAGGATTTCGGCATTGGCACGTATATCCGCAGCCTGGTCCGTGCGCTCGGCTCGATCGACACCACCAACCGCTATACCCTGGTGACCGCCCCGGACGACGCCCGTTCCCTCTCCGACCTGCCGCAGAATTTTAGCACCGCCATCTACTCCCGCAGCGACGAATCCGGCCTCGATCACGTCCTGTTCCCCTGGTACCTGCGCGGCCTCCATCCCGATCTGGTGCACATCCCGCTCAACCGAGTCCCGCTGCTGATGATTCGCCCCTACGTGGTCACGGTGCATGATTTGGCTAACCTCTTCTTCGACCCGGATCGCTCCAAGCTGCGGATTCAGTTGCGGCGTTTCCGCCTGCGCCGCGGGCTCGAACGGGCCAGCCGCGTGATCGCCGTCTCCGATACNNGCGCCGCCTCATTATGGAGCGCTACCAGATCCAATACCCCTTCCTGCTCTATGCCGGCAACATTCGCCGCCACAAAAACATTCCCCGCCTGGTAGAAGCTTTCGCCGTGGTGCGCGCGGAGCTGGCCTCGCACCCGGTCTACCGCGACCTCCACCTCATCATCATCGGCGACACTCTTTCCCAGCACCCCGCCGTGCGCCAAACGGTCATCCGCACCCACGGCGAGCAGATGGTGCGATTCCTCGGCTTCGTGCCCTTCGAGACGCTGCGATGCTTCTACCAGTCCGCCGCGGCATTCGNNATGGCCTGCGGCGCGCCGGTGGTCACTTCCAACGCCAGTTCGCTGCCGGAAATTGTGGGCGACGCCGCCATTCTGGTCAATCCCGAGAATGTTTTCGATATCGCCCACGGCATCAAAGATGCGCTGGTCGACCCGGCCTTGCGCGCCGGGCTGATCCACCGCGGCCGCGAGCAGGCATCGCGATATAGTTGGGCACGCACCGCCAAACAAGTTCTCGAAATCTACCAGGAGGCCGCCGCTCNNCATGTCTAAATTGGTGTCGCACCTCCGTCGTTGGCTCATCGGTATGCTGCTGGCGTCGTGTCTGTTCGTCGTCTGGAGCACATGGCTCGCGCTGTCGCTGAGTTCCCGCGAAGGCCAGATTGAAGTCAACGCCGGGCTGCTGCGCAGCTTGAGCTCCATCGGAACTTTGTTGCGCGAAGCGGACCGCTATCCGGCCGCCGCGGACCAATGGACCGCGCTCCAGGCCAGTTACCGCAAGACCGTCGATGCGATGGCCAAGGACAACGACACGTACCGCGCCATCCAGGCTTTTTTCCCCACCGCGGGCGGCGCGGTCGCGCGGGTGGCTGCGCTCTCACCGAATACCGCCGATCCGCGGCAGGCGCTGCTGGTTCACGGCCAACTGGCGGAAGCCCACGCATCGCTCGATCAAGCGGTCGATATAGTGAACGCCCGCCAGACCGTGCTCTCCATCCTTTTGGCCGGCGAGGGGCGCCAGATGGTCTGGCTGGTGCTGATTTCCTGCCTGATGGCGGCCGTGCTGGCGATTCTGTTGTGGCGCTACCAGCAGGTGGTGGTCTACCGCGCGCGCGTGCAAAAGGAACTGGAGAAGAGCGAGGAACAGTTTCGCGCGCTCTTTGAAGATGCGCCGGTGGCCTATCATGAGTTGGATACCGAAGGCATCGTGCGGCGGGTCAATCGCGCGGAGTGCCTGATGCTGGGCTACGAGCGGGCCGAGATGTTGGGCAAGCCGGCCTGGTCGTTCGCGGCGCCCGCAGCGCAGGCGGAAAGCCAAAGGGCCACCCGCGAGAAGCTCACGGGCGTTCGGCCGCTGGCGCCTTTCGAGCGCGAGTTTGCCCGGCGCGATGGCGCAGTGCTGGTGCTGCAGGTGCATGAAAGCATCATTCGCGACCATGCCGGCAAGCTCAGCGGCATCCGCACCGCGATGCTCGATATCACCCAGCGCAAGAAGGCGGAAAAGGACCTGCGCGAATCCGCCTCGCTGCTGGAAGCCACGCTGGAAGCCACCGCCGACGGCATCCTGGTGGTCGACCTGCATGGCAGAATCATCAGCCACAACCAACGCTTCCTGGACCTTTGGCGGATTCCGCCGGTCATGGCCGTGGTCCGCGAGGATTCCACCTTGCTGGCCTTTGTGGAGAGCCAGTTGACGGACTCCGCGCACTTCCGGCGGGCCGTTGCCGAAACCTATGCAGACCCGGCCAAAGAGACCTCGGATCCGTTGGAATTCATCGATGGCCGCATTTTCGAACGCTGCTCCATGCCTCAAAGAGTAGGCGCCGAGATCGTCGGCCGGGTATGGACCTTCCGCGACCTCACCGAACACCGCAACGCCCTGCAGGACCTGCGGGCCTCCGAAGAACGCTGGCAGTTGGCCCTGCAAGGCAACAACGACGGCCTGTGGGACTGGAACGCGCGTACCAATGAGGTCTTCCATTCGGCCCGCTGGAAACAGATTCTGGGCTACCAGGAACATGAACTGCCGAGCCGCACCCAGGAATGGGAGAGCCGCGTTCACCCCGAAGACCTTCCCCGCGTGCAGCGCGAGTTGCAGGATCACCTGGACCGCAAGACCCGCTTCTACATCACCGAGTACCGCATCCGCACCAGGGACGGCAGCTATATATGGGTGCTGGCGCGCGGCCAGGCGCTGTGGGACGAGGCTGGAAACCCGGTGCGCATGGTGGGCTCGCATTCCGACATCACCGAGCGGAAGCTGTCGGAAGAGGCCTTGCGGCGCGCCCGGGACGAGGCCGAGGCGGGCAACCGCGCCAAGAGTGAGTTTCTGGCCAACATGAGCCACGAGATCCGCACCCCCATGGCTGGCGTCCTGGGGATGATCGACCTGGTCCTATTGACTGCGATCACGCCGCAACAGAAGGAATATCTGGAGACTGCCAGGTACTCGGCCGATTCGCTGCTCGTGCTGCTCAATGAGATTCTCGACCTTTCCAAGATCGAAGCCAAGCGCCTCGATCTGGCTCCCGTCGCATTCTCCATCCGCCAGTCGGTCGATGGCGCCGTGCGACTCTTCGCCGTGCGAGCGCAGGAAAAGGGCCTCGCGCTCACCAGCACGGTGGCGGAAGACATACCGGATATGCTGGTGGGCGATCCTTTGCGCATCCGGCAGATCCTGTTGAACCTGGTGGGGAATGCCATCAAGTTCACCGATGCAGGCAGCGTGACGGTGCGCGCGATGGTGCAATCGCGGACCGGCTCCACCACCCTTCTGCGGGTCGAAGTCACCGACACAGGCATCGGCATTCCGGCCGGCAAGCACCAATTGGTATTCGACCGGTTTCGCCAGGCCGATGGTTCCATGTCCCGCCGCCACATGGGCAGCGGACTGGGACTCACCATTTCCGCGCACCTGGTGGACCTCATGGGAGGCGGCATCGGCCTGCGCAGCGACGAGGGCAAAGGGAGCACCTTCTTCTTTACGCTGCCGCTGGAACTCGCCAACGTCAACGAGGCCAGTCCCTCCGCCGCCGCGCCCTCCGCCACCCAACCGCCGGCGGCAGCCCATAGGCTCCGCATCCTGGTGGCCGAAGACAACGTCGTGAACCAGAAGCTGGCGGCATTGTTATTGAAACACGAAGGGCACGACGTGACTGTGGTGGGGGACGGGAATGCCGCCGTTCGGGCCGTCGCCCAGGATTCCTTCGATGTGGTGTTGATGGACCTGCAAATGCCCCAGATGGACGGGTTCGAAGCCACCGCCGCCATCCGCGCGGCCGAAGCGGGTACCGGCCGGCATCTGCGGATCGTGGCTTTGACGGCGCACGCCATGAAGGACGACCACGACAAGTGCCTGAAGGCTGGAATGGACGACTATCTCACCAAGCCCATCGACTCTGCCCGCCTGCGAAGCGCGCTGACGGACCTGTTCTAAAGTAGATAAAGCGGATGCTAGCGGAAACGAGGGGCCTTTTGCGTTTTTTGATCGCGACCACGATTCTTCTGGGTTGCTGCGCGGCTGGTCTGCGCGCCCAGGGCAACTACGAAGTTCAAGTATATGGATACGAGTTGGTGAAGCCGGGCGCCACCATGGTGGAGTTGCACAGCAACTTCACCGTCAGTGGCACCAAGGGAGTGGTGGATGGCGTGCTCCCCACCAACCACGCGCTGCATGAAACCGTGGAGATCACGCATGGTTGGAACGGCTGGTTCGAGACGGGCTTTTATATCTTCAACAGCCTGCAAGCCGACGGCAGTTGGATCTACGTGGGCTCGCACATCCGGCCGCGGTTCGCCGCTCCGGAGGACTGGCACTGGCCGGTGGGAGTCAGCATCTCCAACGAAATCGGCTGGCAGCGGCCGAACATTTCGCAAGATACCTGGACGTGGGAAATCCGGCCGATCGTCGACAAGAAAATTGACAAGTGGTATCTGTCATTCAATCCGACCGTCGACAAATCGTTCCACGGCCCGGAGGCGCATCGCGGCTACGAGTTTTCGCCCAACTTCAAATTCAGCTACGACGTCACCAAGAAGGTTGCGATGGGAGTGGAATACTACGGCGCTTACGGTCCCATCACCGGGTTCGACCCGCTACGCGACCAGGAGCAGCAGATCGTGCCGGCGGTGGACATCGATTTCGGCGAACGATGGGAATTCAATTTCGGTATCGGCGTGGGCGTGACGCAAGCCACCGACCATCTGCTGGTGAAAGCCATCCTGGGATACCGGTTCGGCGGTCCGAAGAAGTAGCGCAACGGTGGGCGTTGGAGGGTTCGGAAAAATGAAGATCAGCCGCCGATGAACACGGATGAACGCCGATAGAGCTTTGTTCTGAATCGGCGTTCATCGGTGTTTATCGGCGGCCAGTTTGGATTTCAAGAATTTTCAGCAGCCTGCTACGGCTTCACCCGGTTGCGGGCGGCCACCCAGGCGGGGAAGACTTCGGGGTTCTCCAGCCAGACCAGCATCCACTGCACCATCTCTTCCTTCTGCGCTTTCTTCTCGGTTGGGGTGCGCGGGCTGCGGGTCAGGAAGCGGGCGCGATCTTTGGCGGCGATCACCTGGCGGCGGGCGTAACGGGCGCGCCCACGGTCGTTGGCGGCGACGGCTTCGGTGTAGACGGCCAACATCTCGCCGAGCGATTGCTCCAGTTCCTCGAAGGTGTGCTGGCGGATGCCGGCATAGGGCTGCTCGAAGGGCAGAGCAGTCGCGCGCAGCAGGTCGCGCAGGTAAGACTCGGAGACCGGCGCGAGGTGCGCCAGCAGGTGGTTCCACACGGCCGCGGTGACGGCGGGCGGCTGGTGCTCGGCCAGGTACTCGCGTAAGCGCTGCTTAACGGATTTGGTGGTTGCGGAGGCCACTGCGGTAGCGCTCAACCGCGGCTTCGTGGGCCGCGACATTGCTGGAAAACTCGTGGCTGCCGGAGTTGTCGGGCCGCAGCACGAAGTAGATCGCGTCGGTCGAGGCCGGGTTCAACACGGCGTCGATGGAGGCCTTGCCGGGATTGGCAATGGGACCGGGCGGCAGGCCGGCGTGGCTGTAGGTGTTATACGGGTGGTTTCGATCGAGATCCGAGCGGTAGATGGCGCCGCGGTAGTCTCCGAGCAGCAGCGCGGCGTAGATGGTGGTGGGATCGCAATCGAGCTTCATGCCGATGCGAAGGCGGTTTTCGAAGACGGCGGCGATGCGCGGGCGCTCCTCGGCCAGCTTGCCTTCCTTTTCGACCAGCGAAGCCAGGGTGACCACTTCGTGTACGGGCCGGGTGGTGTGGATGCNNCAGGGGATCGAGATCGCGAATCAGGGCGGGATTGGAGGCGGCCGTCAGGAAATCGGCGGTCTTGAAGAGGCCGAGCTGTTCGGCGGCGGCGCCGATATCGAACATGTTCTTGCCTTCGGGCACCACCAGCTCCAAATAGAAGATGTCGCCGCGCGCGATTCGGCGAAAGACGTCCATGGCGGAGGCGGGGTGGTCGAAGCGGTATTCGCCGGCCTGCAAAACATGGCCGCGGCCGGCCACGCGGGCGAGTAGAAAATCCCAGCGGCTCGCGATCACGCCGGCCTTGGCGAGCGAATCGGCCATGGCGCTGGTGGAAGTGCCGTGGGGAAGATCGACGAAAGTCTCGCCGGAGAAAGCCTGGTAAGGATGGAACAGGCGGTAGCCCAGAAAACCGGCGGCCAGCGCGGCCACCAGGAGGATGCGGCCGAAGGAGCGGAAGACCTTCACCGGGCGGCCTCGTAGGCCACGGCATCCAGGTAGCTTTGCAGCAGGATGACGGCGGAGAGGCGGTCCACGGCGGCGGCGCGCTTTTCGATGCTGATGCCGCTGGAGCGGAGCACGCGGCCGGCCTCCACGCTGGTGAGGCGCTCATCCCAGAGCTTGACCGGGAGGCCGGTATATCTTTCGATAGCTTCGGCAAATTCGCGCACCCAGCCGGACTGGCGGCCTTCGGCGCCGCGCATGCCGATGGGGTTGCCCAGGAGAACCAGGCCGACCTCGCGTTCGCGGATGAGCTGCTGGAGCAGGGCCAGGTCGGCGCGCTTGGTGGTGCGCACCAGGTTGGGCAGACCCTGGGCGGTGATGCCGAGCGGATCGCTGATGGCCAGGCCGATGCGTCTCTTACCGAGGTCCAGTGCGAGGATGCGGAAGGGCGCAGGAGTCAAATCAATTTCATTATAGACGCGGCCATGATACATTCGAGGCAAGGGTCTTACAGCCGCCGTGGCGATCATCACCCAGCCTAGCAGCACTGCCCGGGCCGTCCAGGAAGCGCGCCAATTCGCCATGCCGATTGTGGCGCTGGGAACGATCATCGCGATCCTGTATTTTGGGCGGGTTTTCTTCATTACCGCGATGACGGCGGTGACGATCGCATTCATTCTGGAGCCGCTGGTGACGCTCCTGATGCGGCTGCGGCTGCCGCGCAGCGTGGCGAGCTTTGTGGTTTGTTGCTTCGCGCTGGCGTGCCTGTATGTGATCGGTTTGGGGGCTTACTCGCAACTTACCGGACTGTATGCCGACCTGCCGGTTTATGGGCAGCGGATCGGCGACATTGTAGGCGGGGTGCGCGAAAAGATTCAGGGCGTGGAGAAACAGACTTACCAGGTGTTTCTGCCCGCCAAGCAGCGGCAGCAACTGGAAGAAGAGGAGCAGCGCGCGCAAAAGGCGGCCGAAAAGAAGCGCGGCGGCAAGAAGGGCGACACCACGCCCCAGTTCGCGGTGGCGGCCCCTCCGCCGGCGGATACCGGCTCGGCCATCGGCAACTACGTCTACGCGCACCTGGACTCGTTCTACCAGATCCTGCTGATGGTCTCGTTCGTTCCGTTCCTGGTCTATTTCATGCTGAGCTGGCGCGACCACATCAACCGGGCATTCCTGCAGCTCTTTCAGGGAGAAGCCCGGCTGGTGGCGGCGCGCAGCCTGCAGGGAATCGCCGGGATGGTGCGGGCGTTCGTGGTAGGCAACTTTCTGTTGGGGATCCTGCTGGCGTTTCTGAGCTCGTGCATGTTCTGGCTGATGCGCCTGCCGTATCCTTTGTTAATCGGACCGCTGAGCGGCATGTTGAGTTTGGTGCCCTACGTGGGGCTGCCGCTGGCCATGGTGCCGCCGTTGTTTTCGGCCCTGGGGATCAACACCGTGCCGGTGTACATCCTGGTGATGGTGTCGGTGGCGCTGCTGCACCTGCTGGCGCTGAACCTGCTGTATCCCAAAATTGTGGGCTCGCGCGTGCACCTGAACCCGTTGGTGGTGACGTTCTCGCTGATGCTGTGGGGCTTCCTGTGGGACGCGCCTGGGCTGCTCCTGGCGATTCCGTTGACGGCCGGGCTGAAGGCGGTCTGCGACAATGTGAAAGGGCTCCGGCCCATCGGCAAGTTTCTGGGCGACTGACGCGCGGCGCGCCACCTGTTAGACTCAGAATCTCAGCGCCATGGCGGCAATTCCGGAATCGGCCAGATCGTTCATGTCGGGGCTCGTAGCGCGGGCCCGCAAACTAAAAAAGACCATCGTATTCCCGGAGGGAAGCGATGCGCGCGTGCTCCAGGCGGCAGCCCGGCTGGTAGCGGAAGAGGCGGCCAAACCGGTGCTGANNTATGCGGCGCTCTATTATGAGCGGCGGCGCGCCAAGGGCATCACGCAAGTCGAAGCGGCCGAGACGGCGCGGAAGCCGCTCTACTTCGCGTCCCTGATGGTGGGGGCGGGCGACGCCGACGGAAGCGTGGGCGGCGCGGTGAACAGCACGGCGGAAACGGTGCGCGCGGCGCTGCACGCGGTGGGCCCGGATCCGCGGGTGAGGCTGGTCTCGAGCGTCTTCATCATGGCGCTCGTGGACGGTTCGCAAGGTCACGGCGGATTGATGGCCTTTGCGGATTGCGCGGTGGTGATCGACCCCACCTCCACGCAACTGGCGGATATCGCCATCGCCACGGCGGAGAGCACGCGCGCGCTGCTCAATACCGAGCCGATCGTCGCGCTGCTCAGCTTTTCCACCAAAGGCAGCGGCAAGCATGCGGAAGTCGACAAGGTGGTGGAGGCGCTGCGGATTGTGCGGGCGCGCGCGCCGGAGCTGAACGTGGACGGGGAATTGCAGGCCGACGCCGCGGTCTCCGAGGTGGTGGGACGGTCGAAAGCGCCGGGGTCGAAAGTGGCGGGCCGCGCCAACACGCTGATCTTTCCGAATCTCTCGGCGGCCAACATCGGGTACAAACTAGTGGAGCGATTGGGTGGAGCAGTGGCCATCGGGCCATTCTTGCAGGGGCTGGCGAAGCCGGCCAACGATCTGTCGCGCGGCTGCTCGGCGGAGGACGTGTTCAACGTCGCGGTGGCTACCGCGGTGCAGTCGGATCGGGGCTGAGATGGCTTTGCCATTCCCGCTGGTCTACTCCGAGCGGTACGACCTGCACCTGGGAGACCACGTCTTCCCATCCAAGAAATACAAATGGCTGCACGATCGCCTGGTGCGCACGAAGTTTGCGGCACCGGAAAGCTTCGTGGAACCGGAGCCGGCTTCCGACGAGGACCTTCTGTTGGTGCACGAGGCGCAGTGGGTGGACAAGCTGCGCCACGGCACGCTGACCTACCAGGACATTCTGACTTTGGAGATTCCCTACTCGGAGGAGATGGCGGAAGCCTTCTGGCTGGCGGCGGGCGGCACATTGATGGCCGCGCGGCAGGCGCTGGCCGGGGGCGTGGGATTCAACATGGGCGGCGGCTTCCACCACGCATTCCCTGGGCACGGCGAAGGATTCTGCGCGGTCAACGACATGGCGGTGGCCATCCGGCGGTTGCAAAAGGACGGCGCCATCAAGCGGGCCATGGTTGTCGATTGCGATGTGCATCACGGCAACGGGACGGCGGCGATCTTCGCTGACGACCCATCGGTATTCACGCTTTCCATCCACCAGTTCAATAACTATCCGAGTGAGAAGCCGCCTTCCAGCCTGGACATTCACCTGGCGGATGGCATCGGCGATGCGGAATATCTGCACCGCCTGGGCAACGGTTACCGCGCGGCACTTTCCATCTTCAAGCCCGAACTGGTGGTCTATGTGGCGGGCGCCGACCCATTTCAAGAAGACCAGTTGGGCGGCCTTTCGCTGACCTTCGACGGGCTGATGGAACGGGACCGGCTGGTGATGTGGACGGCGCTGACGCACCATGTGCCGGTGGCGATTGTGTTGGCCGGCGGATACGCGGTCAACGTGGAAGACACCATCACGATTCACGCCAACACAGCGGCGGTAGCGCAGGACGTGCTGGCGAAGGTGCCTTGGGCGGCGTGAACCGCTTACAATCGCAGAAGAATGGAATATCAAAATCTGCTTCTGACGGCGGAGGGCGCGATTGCCGTCATCA
>PLZX01000387.1 GCA_003152325.1 Bryobacterales bacterium
TATCCGCTGCGGTTGGCGGCGCAGATTCAGGGTTGCGCCGGGGTTCCCCTCATGCGATGTCATGCTGTCGCGGATCATCGTATCATTTATCATGGGAACAGTGATTCGGGCCACGTGTCTTCATTTTTCATTCTGACTCCCTGATTCCTACCTCCCGACTCGACGGACACTCCACAATTGGAAATTCTGTTCTAATGAGATGGTGCTGGACTTAGGATTGGCCATCCGCGGCCTGGCTGTGGGTCTCATCATCGCAGCGCCGGTCGGCCCGGTCAACGTGCTTTGCATGCAGCGGACCATCGAGAAGGGCTGGAAATCCGGTGTCCTCTCCGGTTTGGGCGCGGCGATCGCGGACACGCTGTACGGCGGCATCGCCGGGTTCGGCATCAGCCTGGTGATTCAGTTTCTGATCCGCGAAGAGTTCTGGATCCGGCTGATTGGCGGCATCCTCTTAATGGGCATCGGAGTGGTGTACTATGGCAAGCCGCCACGGTCGCTCGAAGTGGACAAGCGCCACTCCTCCGCCCATTCGGACTTCGTCTCCACCTTTCTTCTGACCGCGACCAACCCTACTACGGTGCTCTCGTTTCTGGCGGTGCTGGCCACGCTCGGCCTGGGAAAACAGCGGCCGCTCTGGCAGACCTCACTTCTGGTGGCCGGCATATTCTGCGGGTCGATGACCTGGTGGACCATTCTGGCCAGTGCCGGGAACCTGCTGCGCGGCAGGATTACCGATCGCATCATGCGCCGGATGAACCGCGTGGCAGGGATTGCCATCGGCGGCTTCGGGCTGGTGAACGTGCTGCTCAGTTGGGGGAAGAGGCATTAAGCGCGATTCTGGCGAGCGGCTCAAAAACGAACGGCCTTCGGCGCAATAAGGAAATCCGATGCCGCCTATAGAAAGTTCCATCTTGGGGACCGGGGCGGCAGTGTTAGACAATGGGCCCAATAGCCCAATGACAACCTCATAAAGGTTACGATCCTACCTCTCTGTCTGCTCCCACCGGGTTGTGGGAGCAGACCGCGAAATCTGGCGAGCGCGGCGTTGGTGGTGGTGATCGCGACAGGGCCGGGAGATTCCATGAAGAAAATTGAAGCCATTATTCAACCATTCAAGCTGGATGAGGTGAAGACTGCCCTCGAGGCCCTGGGCGTGGATGGCATGACGATCACGGAAGTGCGCGGGCACGGCCGGCAAAAGGGACACAAGGAAGTGTACCGGGGACAAGAGTACAACGTGGACCTGCTGCCGAAGATCAAAATTGAAATGGTGGTGCCTTCGGGGTTGGCGGATGAAGTGATTCGCGGGGTGGCGGCAGCCGCGCGTACGGGGAAGATCGGGGACGGCAAGATCTTCGTGTACGAGGTGGTGGAAGCCGTGCGGATCCGCAACGACGACCGGGGCGACGCGGCTCTGTAGTGACGGGATGGGGGGATGATGGATACCGCTGAGCGAGTCCTGTTGGAGGATGCGTTGATCTCGCTCGCGGAACGGTCGGGCCGGGTGGACCATGCGGTGACGCAGGCGGCGGAGGGCCTGCTGTTTCCGGCCGTCCCGGCGGGGCTGGCGCTTGTGGCGGTAGGGGGATACGGCCGGCGCCAGCTCTTCCCGTATTCGGACGTGGATCTGCTGCTGCTGTGCGCGAGTGAGCGGGTGGGCGCGGAGCAGCAGCAAGCCATCTCGGAGTTTCTGCAACGCCTATGGGACGGCGGGATGCGGGTGAGCCAGCAAGTGCGGACGCCGGAGGAATGTCTGGAAGTCCACGATCGCAACGCGGAGTTGAATATCAGCCTGCTGGATCAGCGGTTCCTGACCGGGGATCGCGCGCTGTACGCGGGGTTGGGACAGAAGTTTCCGCGGTTCGTGCAAAACCATCGCGATGAGCTGATGCGAAACCTGGCGCGGCTGACGCGCGAGCGGCATGCCAAGTACGCCGGCACTTTCTACCACCTGGAACCCAACGTCAAAGAAACGCCGGGCGGCCTGCGGGACTATCAATTCGTCCACTGGATGGAGCAACTGAGGGAGGCCGATGGAGGGCGCCTGGCGCAGCCGGAGCAGCCGCCGGAGTTGCAACAAACCTTCCGGTTTCTGGCGCGGCTGCGGTGGTTTCTGCATCAGCAGGCGGGGCGGGACAACAACCTGCTGACGTTCGAGGCGCAGGACGCCATGGGCGAGAGCGATGCGGCGGCGTGGATGCGGGAGTACTACCGGCACGCGCGGGCGGCTTACCGGGCGGCGGCGGGAACGCTGGAGAATGCGGAAGCGCAATCGAGCGGGCTGTTCGCGCAATTCCGCGACTGGCGGTCGCGGCTTTCGAACGCGGATTTCGCGGTGCATCGGGAGCGCGTGCATTTCCGGTCGCAGCATGAGATGGAGCAGCGGCCGGAGCTGGTGCTCGAAATGTTCGAGTTTGCGGGGCGGCACGAGCTGAAGCCGTCGGCTGAGGCGGCGCAGCAGATGGAAGCGCGGCTGAAGAAGCTGCGGGAGTATTTTGCGGAGCCGCGCGCGCTGTGGCAGGCGTTGCAGCGGATTTTTGCTACGCCGCACGCGCCGGCGGCGGTGCGCTGGATGCACGAGACGGGCGTGCTGACGGCGCTGTTTCCGGAACTGGAAGCCATCGAGTGCCTGGTGGTGCGGGACTTCTACCATCGCTACACAGTGGATGAGCACACGCTGGTGGCATTAGCAAACCTGTGGAAGGCCGAAAGCGGTTACGGGGACCTGTTGCGGGAAGTGGATCAGCCGGCGGTGCTGCTGTTCGCGCTGTTGTTTCACGATGCGGGGAAGGGGCGGCCCGGCGGCGCGGAGGCGGACGAGGGCCACGTGGCGTGGTCCTTGCGTCTGGCGGAGGCGGCCATGCGGCGGGTGAAGATGCCGGAGGCGGAACGCGAGACGGTGCGGTTTCTGATCGGCCACCACCTGGATCTTTCGGCGGCCATGCGGGGGCGGGATCTGGCGGACCCGCATTCGATGGGCGAAGTGGCGCGCCAGGTGGGAACGGTGGAACGGCTGAAAGCGCTGACGTTGGTGACCTACGCGGATATCAGCGCGGTGAATCCGTCGGCAATGACACCGTGGCGGGCGGAGCAGTTGTGGCGGCTGTACCTGAAAGTACATCACGAGCTCACGCGCGAACTGGAGACGGAGCGGATTGCGGGGGCGCCGGTGGAACTGCTGGAAGGCTTCCCGGTGCGGTACTTGCGGACGCACACGGAGGCGGAGATTGCGGAGCACGTGGCGCTCGAAGAGAGGAGCCGCGGCCGCGGCCTCGCGGTGGAGATCCGGCGGCGGGAATCGGCGTGGCAATTGACGGTGATCGCGCGCGACCGTGTGGGGCTGTTCGCGGTGCCGGCGGGGACGCTGGCGGGATTCGGCATGAACATTCTGCGTGCGGAGGCTTTTTCCAACCGGCGGGGACTGGTACTAGACACATTCTTGTTTGCGGACCCGAACCGGACGCTGGAGTTGAATCCGACCGAAGTGGACCGCCTGCGGGCGACGGTGGAGCGGGCCCTGGCGGGAAAACTGGACGTGCGGGATCTGCTGCGGAACCGGCCGAAGCCCAAGCCGCCGAGCTGCAAGCAGCGGGTGGGAACGCGGGTGCGCTTCGATGGGGAAGCGGGGAGCACGGCGACTCTGGTGGAGATTGTGGCGGCGGACCGGCCGGGGCTGCTGTACGATCTGGCGTCGGCGATTTCAGCGCAGGGTGGGAATATCGAGGTGGTGCTGACCGATACGAGGGCGCACCAGGCGATCGACGTGTTCTACGTGACGGCAGGGGGACGGAAGCTGACAGGGGAACAGGAAGCAGCCATGGGTGAGGCGCTGCGGCGGGCGTGCGGGGAGTAGGAGGCCCGCTCTAACGCGGACCAACCGGGATGGTCAGGAATTAGACGGTCTGCCAAAGCTGAACTGAGAGCCGGCGCTCGCGACGACGGCGGGTGGGGTGTGGCCGTTCTGGGCCGAGACAGCGGAGCGGTGTTCCGAGGTTTGGGCCACGGTACGGAATTCGTGTTGCACCATTTGGACGGCGGAGCGGGAGCCGGAGGCGCGCACGATGCGGCCGGAAACAACCAGTTGGAGGGGCGCGGTGTTGTGCAGGAGCACCGGCCAGGCAATGGAGAGTTCGACGTTGAAGCCGACCGGCAGGGGGCGGCCGGCATCGAAGAAGATGCCGCCGCTCGACAGATCGATGCTAGTACCGCATCCGCTGTCGAGAAGGCGCTGGCGGCGGATCAGTTTCCAACGCAGATCCAACTTCAACTCATAGCGCCGATCGATGCGGCGATCGCCTGCAATTTCTTCAATCGCTTTGAGTTGCTGTTCCCATCCGTTGGTCGGTTCCATTCGAGATCTCGTTTCTCTAAGTAAGTCCATTATGGAAGACAGGCCAACGCAAGGACAGTAATGCTGGTACCTGAGTGGTACTTGGGGTGCTAAGGGAACGCCTGAAGGGCCATTCCGATCCTGGCCAAGCCGATAGGTCCTGCTATCCTCTATAGAAGTGAAGGAGTGCGGAAAGGCCGTGAGAGTGACTGGTTTGGGCGTCCTGTTGTGGTTGGGAGCTGCTTGGCTTCCGGCACAGAATCTGAGCGTATTCGAAAGGAAGGTGACCGAGTTCACGCTGCCGAACGGGTTGCACTTCATTCTGGTGGAGCGGCATGACGCGGCAGCGATCACATTTCATACGTATGTGAAAGCGGGGTCGGCGGACGATCCGGGCGGGCAGACCGGATTGGCGAACCTGGTTTCGCGCGTGATGACGAAGGGCACCGAGACGCTGGGAACACGGGGTTGGGAAGGGGAAAAGAGGGCGCTGGAGGCAGCGGAACAGGTATACGGGCAGTTGCAGGCCGAGCGCAACAAAGGCCTGAAAGCGGACGCCGGCAAGGTCGGGATACTGGACACACAATGGAGGATCGCGCTCGAAGCGACGCATTCGTGGGTGGATCCGAATGCGTATTCGCGAGTGATCCAGGACAACGGAGGCGTGGAGCCGAGCGTGAAGGCGCTGCCGGACGCCACGGAGTACAGCTACACGCTGCCTTCGAACAAGGTGGAGCTGTGGTTTCTGCTGGAATCGCGGCGGCTGATGCACCCGGTCTTCCGCGAGTTTTATAAAGAGCGCGACCTGGTATTGGAAGAGCACCGGGTGAATGTGGACGGAAAGCCGCTGCCGCGGGTGGAACAGGCGCTGTTGGCGACGGCGTTTCAGGCGCATCCGTACCGCAACCCGCCGGACGGATGGCCGAGCGACGTGGCGAACCTGGGGCAGGCGGAGGCGCAGGCTTTCTTCGCGAAATACTATGTGCCGGAGAACATGGTGATCACGATTGTCGGCGATATATACCCCTCGGGCGCGACGCTGCTGGCGTACAAATACTTTGGCGAGATGCCGGCGCGGCCGGCGCCGGCGAGGGTGCACACGGTGGAACCGCCGCAGTTGGGAACGAAATCGGCGGTGGTCGGGGCATCGCCACAAGGGCTGATGGCGATCGGCTACAAGAGGCCGGACGAGCGCAGCCGGGAAGACGCGGTTCTGGACGTGATTCAAACGCTGCTGGCCGGGCGGACGGGGCTTCTGCAAGGGGAGTTGGTGGAGAAAGGAATCGCGCAGGTCGCGACGGCGCGGGCGACTTTTCCGGCCGGGCGTGACCCCAACCTGTTTTTATTCCTTCTGTCGCCCGCGCCGGGGCACACGCTCGACGACGCGCAGAGGGTGTTGAACGGACTGCTGGGGCAGTTGCAAAGCAGGCAGGTGAGCGCAGAGATCCTGGCTCGGGCGAAGGCGCAAATCCGGGTGGGCGCGTTGCGGCGGCTCGCCAACAATGCCGACCTGGCGGGGCTACTGCCGGCTTACTACGCGGGGTACGGAGACTGGCGGAGACTGTTTCGGGAGCTGGACGATTCGAGCAAAGTGACGGCGGAAGCGGTGCAGCAAGTGGCGGCTAAATACTTCACGCCGGCGAATCGCACGGTGGTCTACCTGGCGACGGAGAGTCGCGGCGAATCGCTGCCAGGCAGGACGGGAGGCCAGCAGTGAAGAAAGTTGTGGCAGGGCTGTCCATCGCGGCGATGATGGCGATGGCGCAGCAGACTATTTCGCAGCCTCCGGCGGGCATGGATCCGCCGAAGGCGGCCGGGGCAGGGCAGGCTATTCCGCCGGTGCCCGCGCGGAAGGCGGCTGCGCCCAAGCCGGCTGCGGCCGCTACGGCGTCGTACAAGGATTTGAAGTATCCGCCGATGAAGGCGATTGTGACGCCGCCGATGGAGCTGTTGACGCTTGCAAACGGGATGCGGGTTTGCCTGGTGGAGGACCACGACGCGGCGCTGATCAACGGGTTGGCGCTGGTGCGAACGGGGAACCTGTTCGACGGGCAGGGCCGTGTGGGTCTGGCTGCTTTGACGGGGCAGGTGATGCGGACGGGCGGCACACGGACGCGGACGGCGGAGCAATTGAATTTGCTGCTGGAGGACATGGCGGCGACGCTGGACTCGAGCATTGGCGAAAGTTCGGGGACCGTTTCGTTTTCGGGCCTCGTGGAGAACGCGGATGCGCTGCTGGGGGCGTTCAAGGAAGTGCTGACGGAGCCGGAGTTCCGCCAGGACAAGGTGGAACAGGCCAGGCAGCAATTGCGCGCGACTATCGTGCGAGGGAACGAGGACGTGGCGTTCGTTCTGCGGCGGGAGTTTTCGAACACGGTTTACGGCCAGGACACGCCGTACGGGTGGCCGCTGGAATATGCGGGTCTGGACCAGTTGACGCGTAGCGACCTGCAGAGTTTTTACAAGCGCTACTACTTTCCGAGGAACACGATGGTAGCGGTGTGGGGCGATTTCGACGCGGCGCAGATGAAAGCGAAGATCGAAAAACTGTTTGCCGACTGGACGGCGGAGCAAGCGCCGGTTGCGAATTTCCCGAAAGTGAGCAGCGTACCGGTGGCGGGGACATTCCTGGTGAAGAAGAGCTCGACGACGCAGACGCTGTTCACGATGGGAGCGCTGGGCGGGGAGATCCGGGACCGGGATTTCGCGGCGCTGGAAGTGATGGCGGAGGCGCTGGGGGGCGGAGCGGCGAGCCGGCTGGGAAAACGGCTGAAGCAGGAGACCGGCGGGACGGTTGCGGCGGCCTGGACGGCGAATTTCGACCATCCGGGACTGTTTCAGATTTCGGGTGCCGTGCCGACGTTCCAGACGGTGAAGGCAGTGCGGGCGGTGCGGGCGGAGACGGCGGGCATCCAGTCGGCGGAAGTGAGCGACTTGGAGTTGAAGGCCGCCAAAGAGCGGGTACTCAACCGACTGGTGTATGCGTTCGACACTAAATCGAAGACCATCCAGCGCTTGATGATGTATGAGTACTTCGGGTATCCGAAGGATTTCACACAACAATACCAGAAGGCGCTGGACGGGGTGACGCGGGCGGACGTGCTGCGGGTGGCGAAGGAGCGGGTGGATCCGGACAAGTTGACCCTGGTGGTGGTGGGGAACCCGATATCGTTCGATGAGCCGCTGGATCGGCTGGGCGCGCCGGTGACGCCGGTCGAGCTGACGATGGTTGCGCCGAAACCGGCGGCGGCGTTGGCGGACGAAGCCAACCGGCAGCGAGGCAAGGATCTTCTGGCGCGGGCGCAGGCGGCGGCGGGCGGAGTCGAAAAACTGGCGGCGGTGAAGGACTATACGTTGGAAGCGAGCTTCCAATTCGACTCGAGCGCGGGCGGGATGCTGCTGACGGAGACGGACCGGTGGATGGCGCCGAGCCATTTCCGGCAGGACAGCGTGATGCCGTCGGGCAGGATTTCGGCGTATATCGACGGCGAGAGCGGATGGATCGCAACGCCGCAGGGCCCCGGGGCGCTCGCGGGTACGCAATTGAAACAGGTGCAGGGCGATCAGTTCCGGGCGTTCTTCCCGATGCTGCTGAGCGACCGGACGGTAGGGCGCGCGGTAAAGGCCGTGGACGACGTCACGGTGGAGATCAGCGACAAGAGCGGGCAGGTGGTGCGGCTGGTGACGAACCCGGAGACGGGCTTGCCGCAGAGCGCGCTGTACGACACGGTGACGGCCACGGGAGAGGTTTCGGTGACAGAGACGTACTCGGACTACCGCGACGTAGGGGGGCTGAAGCTGCCGTTCCATCTCTCGATTACGGCGGGAGGGCGGGGCTACGCGGAAGTCACCGTGAAGAGCTTCCGGGCGAATACGGGGCTCCAGGTGAAAGACCTGGAAAAGCAGCCATGACCGCGGGCGTGCGATGGCTGGTGGGGTATCTGGCGCTCGCGGCGGCCCTGCCGGCGGTNNCATGAACGACCGGGTGGAGGCGGGGCGGGCGTATAGCTTCTACCGGTCGCAGATCAACGGGCTTTCAGTGGCGAAGATCTACACGCGGTACGCACCGCCGGCACCGGGAGTGCCGGCGGTGCGGGAGCGGGAAGCGTTCGGCCAGAAAGAAGACAGCGCGGTGCTGCTGACGGAGACGGGGGCGTGGGAGGTCACGTTTCGCGGGGCGCGGCCGTTCGACGACAAGCGGTTCGCGAACTACCAGGACAGCACGCTGAAGAACATCCTGTACATTCTGCGACAGCGTTTGAACGAGCCGGGGATGGAGTTTTATTCGCGCGGGGCGGATTTCCTGGAGAACCGTCCGGTGGAGCTGGTGGACATCACGGACGCGCGCAATGCGACGGTGACGGTGTACTTCGACCAGTTGAGCAAGCTGCCGGTGCGGCAAACCTTCCGGCGGCGCAACGACGAGTTCAAAGACTGGGACACGGAAGTGACCATCTTCGGGCTGTACCGGGACGTGGGCGACGGGGTGAAGTGGCCCTGCAATATCCATCGCGAGCGGAATGGGGAGAAGATCTTCGAGATGTTCTCCGATCAGGTGCAGATCAACCGGAACCTGAAAGACGATTTGTTCGAGTTGCCGGGAAATATCAAAGTGCTGCCGAAGGATAAGTAGCTTGAGCCGGCGTGCTTTCCGGTTCGCCGGTCTCATCGCTCAGGTGAAGCGCTGCCGGACCCAGGCCGGCACAAGTGGCAAATCCAGCCCAATCATCGGCACCGTGGAGCGTAAAGGGAGCTACGGTCATTCCGATGATGACCCAAACCAGGACAGGCGGGAGCGCAAGCATCCATCCTTCCCGGAGCACCACCAGCCACGTCAAGACCACTAGCATGGAGATCCCGGCGAAGCGCCATTGCCGGTGAACCAGCGCCCAAAGAATAGCGGCAAATGGGATAGCTACGATTAGATCAATGAGATAATGTTGACCTAGTCCCAACGTAGCAAGACAAGTAAAGAAACAAAACGTACCCATTGCTATTTGAGTTACTTTCCCACAGTACCTACAGGCAAACCAAAAAATCAGTACCGCCCAAGCTACATGTCCACTGGGGATAGCGTTAAGAATGACGCTCGAGATGATGCGAGAATGCGGAGCGGCTAAGATCGGAATTGTAAAGGGAAAATCCGCTAACCAGAATGCCGGACCTGCCGCAGGACAGATCCGAAAAAACAGCAGAATCGACATAGCAAGAGCGGAAGCAATGAAATACTTTCGTCGAATGTTAAGCGAAGGAAGCGCCAAATAGACCATGGTGCCAGCCAGGGGAAGCGCAAGGTAGACAATCATGCACAGCAGTGCAAGACCAAGGTGCTGGCGAAATATCTTTCCTACCGCCTCGCCTGCGTATGAAAAGAACCGGCCATCAAATGCAAGAAGGAACTCGTCCACAGAAGGGACTTTGGAACTCGGCAAGAAGAATGAAAACATCAGGCCGGGAGCGTGAGACGAAAGCAGACAGAAGATCTCCGGGCAAGGGATAGGATGCTCGACGCCCCGCAAACGGGCATACGACAGCAAGACCATTCCCAGACAGGTAGCCCATGTGAACGGTGCCCAAATGTGAATGATGGTGGACAACCCCGACACCGGCCATAAGACCGCCAGAGAGATGGAAAAGATCATCCATAGAATTGCTCTCCGCTTCTGAGTCATATAATAGACTTCGGATATCTGCCTGGTGTTGCCATTAGTTAACTGTCTTCTACGAGTGAACTAATAGTAGATATATCATAGTTTTGAGACCTGACTGCCTATTTAATACACGGAGAGACGGTTATACTGCGAAGGCGCTACCAGCGAAATGGTTCTACTGTCAGATGCCGGCCGTCGGTGACCACGGTGATGAGGCCCTGGCGATCGGTGCGGAAGACCGCAGTGTGATGGTCGGCCAGACGGTCGAGGACGTCGCGGTTGGGGTGGCCGTAACTATTGTCGAGGCCGGCGGAGATCAGAGCGAAAGCGGGGCGGGCGGCATCCAGGAAGTCCTCGGTGGAGGAAGTGCGGCTGCCGTGGTGCGCCACCTTGAGGACGTCGGCGAGAGGGACATCGTTTTGGGCGAGCATCTGGCGTTCGATAGGGCGCTCGATGTCGCCGGTAAGCAGGAAGGAGCGTTCGCCATAGCGGATGCGGAGGACCAGGGAGTCGTTGTTGTGAGGGGTGTCGACGGCGACGTAATCGGGCAGAGGGGCGAGAACGTCGAATTCGGCGCCGCCGAAAGTGAAGTGAGCGGGGGCGGTCAAGGGGACGATCTGGACGGCGTTGCGGGCGGCGCAATCGCGGAGAGCGAGCCAGCCAGGATTTGAGGAAGTGGCGCCGGTCCACAACTGGCGCGGATGAAAATCGGACACCAAGGCCGGAAGGCCGCCGATGTGATCTTCGTGAGCGTGGGTGAGAGCCACGGCGTCGAGGGTTGCGATGCCGCGATTCCAGAGATAGGGGGCGACCACGTCTTCGCCGATATCGAGCTGGGAACGGGGTTGGCGGCCGAAGGCGGGGATGCCGCCGCCATCGACCAGCAGGCTTTTCCCATCGGGCAGAACCAGCAGGATGCTATCGCCCTGACCGACATCGATGACGCTCATTTCCAACTGGCCGCGGTGCAGCTCGGGTGGAAACGGATGCCAGACCAGGAACGCGAGAAGGGCTGCGACTGTGGCGCCGGAAGCGGCGCGGGCCCAACGCCCGCGGGCCACAGCGAAGGCGAGCAGGGCGGCTGAGAAAGCGATGCCGAGCCAGACGGGCGGCGTGGGGATGCGCCAATTGGGTTCGATGGCGGCGTGCCAACCGACGATCGCGCGGGAGAGCCAGAGCAGCCAGCCGCCGATGTGGGCAACCCATGTCCAGCCGGTGGCGACGGCCACGAAACCGACCGGGACCAGGAGTCCCATGATGGGGACGGCGAAGGCGTTGGCAGAGAGGCCGGAGAGGCCGAGGCGGTGGAAGTAGACCACCATCGGAAGGGCGAGGCCGAGTTGAATCACGGCGGAGACTACCGCCACTTCATAGAAGAAAAGGAGCAGGCGGGCAGGGAGCGTGACCAGCAGGGTAGCCGCGCGCAAGGGCAGCCTGGCGACGCGCTGGAGGGTTTCCACCAGCAGACGCAATTCGACGCGGAACTGGGCGGCGCGCGGAAGGAGGCTGGGGTCGCGGCCGGTATCGTGGAGGTCCGCGAGGGCGCGGGCGAGCGGGCCTGACGTGGCCTGTATGAGAGGCGAAGCGAAAGCGCCGAGGAAGGCCACTGCCAGGAAGGTGAGCTGGAAGCTGGCATCGAAGAGCTGATCGGGGTCGCAGACCAGGAAGGCGAGCGCGACGGCGGCCAGGAGGTTGAGGGGGCGGCGCTTTCGGTAGAAGTAACCGCAGACCATGAACAGGGTGAGGCCGGCGGCGGAGCGGACGCAGGGAGCGCCCCAGCCGGTGACCAGCGCGTAAAGCCAGGCGGCCATCACAGTAAGCAGCATGGCGAAGTTTTCGGAGACGAAGCAGACACGCAGCAAGAACAGGAAAAAGGCCGCGAGGATCGCGACGTGGGTGCCGGAGATGACCAGGACGTGAAAGGTGCCGGTATTGCGGTATTGCTCGGTCCAGACTTTCTGGAGCTGGAAATTCTGGCCGATCAAGAGGGCCTGCATCATGCCGATCTGGTAACTGTTGCCGTGGTAGAGGCGCTCGGTGCGGTTGAGGATGGCGGCGCGGAGATCCATGGCGAGTTTGGCGATCGCGGAGCCGCAGTGGCCGGGGAGGACGTGGAGAGTGGCGGCGTCCCCGGAAGCGGTCCAGAAGATGTTCTGGCGGGCGAGAAAGCCGGCGTAATCGAAGGCGCCGGGGTTGCCGTAATTGCGGGGCTTGCGGATGCGGGCGTCGAGCTCGATGTTCTGGCCGTAGCGGAGCGGGGGAAGCGGAGCGCCATCCTTGGTGTAGAGCGTGACCTGGGCGCGGGTGTGGGGCTCGAGTTCGAGGAGGAATCGTTCCCGTTCGCCGGAAATGGCAGGGGGTTCGACGACGCAGCCGCCGAGGATGACGATTTCGCGGGCTGCGGCGTCGATTTCCGGAGGCGGGCCCGGTTGGTGGAGAACGGCGATGAGCGAGCCGCAGGAGAACAGGGCGAGCAGGCAGCAGAGGCCGGCGAGGGCGCGGGATTTGCGAGCGAGCGCCAGGAGGCCGAGCAGGAAGAAGGCTGCGCCGGCGGCGAGCAATTCGGATTGGCGAAAGGGTACGAAGCGGGCAGCCAGGATCCCCGCGGCAATAGCAGCCAAGGGCCCCATCAGCGGATGCTTCACGGAAGAGCGATTGTAGCAGGGAGCGGGCACGGGGGCCACTAAGACTCAGGGAAACACCGGATAACCCAGATGTGAGTACGTTGCCCAAGGTGGGGTACGGCAGGCAGGTTATCCAAAGTTAACTTACTCGCTATCTTTATGATTCTCAGAGGGATCGATAAGGTCCGGCGATGTTAGTTTGAAATATATAAGATAGGCGGGTCTATAAGAACCCTAGGACGAGTATGACTTTCGTGTCATTTGGCGACAATTTATACTCTTAACCAATGAAAGACTTTTCGATGGTAACACGCTGGGTTGCGCTCCTGATTGCAGCTACGACGGCGCTATGTGGGATTGCGACGGCAGATTCGATTGTCGTAACCGGTGTAGATGCGAGCCGCGGGGAATACAACGTCTGGATTGGGGAGAACGGTGCGGACGTGAATTCGTATTTCGCGGGAGTGATCCTGATCCAGCTTACCGACACGGCGGGAGTGTTCGACCGCGACACCATGTGCGTGCAACTGTTCGTCGACATT
>PLZX01000273.1 GCA_003152325.1 Bryobacterales bacterium
CCTTGCTTCGCTGGCTTGGGTGGACATGTGCTGTTGTCATGCTGATCGCGACCGTCATCATGTTAGTGACGGCATCTGTAGCATGATGCAAGGACTGCGAGTTCACTGACACGGCGCGAACTTTGCACCCGCAAGGGCAGATTCTGCGAGGTTGGCGCTGCACGTGCAATGCTTGCTGTGTTGCGACCCTAGTGGATAGTCGATACCGAAGACGTAGTCAACAGATGCCCGGAGGGCAATGACAATGTTAACGAATTCTACCTGTTTGAAAGGTCTCGTGATCCGAGCTTCGGACGGCGAGCTCGGAACTGTCGATCAGTTCTATTTCGACGACGAGACCTGGGCCATCCGCTACTTGGCGATAGAAACCGGAGGCTGGCTTGGCGGCCGGCCAGTGCTGATCTCGCCATTCTCCGTAGTCCATGCGGACTTGCTAGACAAGCGATTGGATGTGGCGCTGACGAAAGAACAGGTTGAGAAAAGCCCCGACATCAACACGCATCTGCCCATCTCACGGCAGCACGAGGCCGCCTACCTCGGGTATTACGGGTATCCCAATTATTGGGGCGGTCCCTTTATGTGGGGCCCGGCGTTCTACCCGGCGGGCCTGGCTAGTCCAACAACTACTTCAGCGGAAGCTCTTGCGGACAGGATACGGAGAGAGTCGACGGATTCTCATCTGCGTAGTACCGAAGCTGTCACCGGCTACAACATTGAGGCGGCTGATGGTGAAATCGGCCATGTGAACGGGTTTGTCGTGGACGATGAAGCCTGGGCGATCCGCTACATCGAGGTGGCAACGCGGAATTGGTGGCCGGGCAACAAGGTACTGGTTTCACCGGCGTGGGTTGACCGGGTGAGCTGGACGGATGCCAGAGTCTACGTCGGCCTTTCCCGGGAAGCCATCAAGAACGCCCCGGAGTACGTCGACTCCACGCCGATCACCCGAGAGTATGAAAACCGGCTCCACCTTCACTACGGCCGGCCTCCCTATTGGCTCCGCGAAGCCGAACACAGGTCTACTTTGGCGTTAGGCGGCGTTTAAGTTCAGACTCGCGCCACCAATTTCCGTCTGCGCCCGGCCCACCCCCAGACACGGAATCGTTCGGAAAACACCCTGCCCTCGATTGAAAAGGAAGAGCTTCCACGCTGCACTCGGGCCCGGTTATCTTCGGATCAGTGCCTGGAACCCACGGCAAGTAGATAATTTCAGGCCTGTATATCTCTTTACCGGAATGCTGCAATCGTGTTACATCGGGATCAGAGGTGGAAATCATGAAGAAAGCCCCGCCCGAAAAGGTGACTCGCCAGGTCGTGAGCTTTAACGTTGAGGAACTGGAGCCACTGCTGTCTGGACCCTCGATGCCCATCCCCCCTTTCGAACCCGCCATGGTTCAGGTAAAAAACGGCCAGACGATGCTGATCCGCCCGCTCGAAAAAGAAGAGGCTCCCGCATTCCTCGCCTATATCAAGAAGCTGATGGATGTGGACCACGACTTTTACGACATTGTCGGCGCCCGGGTCTATGCCGAGATTCTGGGATGGGTGCGCAATCGCCTCAAGGATCCGTATCAGCTCATCGGTCTCATTGACGGCCACGCGGTGGCGTTCTGCAACGGCCGGTTGATGAACGAGGATATCAATATCAGCCTGCACAGCATGGCCTTCCGCAGGGGTCTGCGCGCCGGGGCCATCATGTACTACGCCAAGTGCGACTACTGCTTCGAAACCCTCAAGCAGAAGGAATTCTGGGCCACCTACGAGAGCTACAACGGCCTGAAGCGCTGGGGCATCGGCATGGCGCAGCCTTCCTATCCCTGGCCCGATCGCCAGCATGAGCTGGGCGGCGCCAAGGTCTTCTATGTGACCCGCGAGTATTGGGCCACCACGGTGAAAAACTATCTGGAGGAGCAGATCCAGACTCGCCTGGTGCGGCCGGTTTCAGCCGAACTGCTGCGGGCCAACCGGACCCTGATCATGCCGGAAACCCTGGAAGAAGAGGAACAGCCGGCACTGGTATTGGCGTAACCGGCTGGTAGAGGTAAACGCCGGTGATCGAACTGCTGGATGTCGGTGACCGCGTCGAGATCGGGAGCTACCACGTGTTCTCACGCTTCCGCGGAGCAACTGCGTTCGTCCGGGACGAAGGTTCCGATCTCGCGGTGGTGGTTGAGGAAACCAAAGGCGCCGGACCGTACCAGATTGTTGTGCGCGGATGCGATTTTGTGCAGATCGATTCGCTTGCGGTTTCGCCGGACCGCGTAGTGCTGGACGGCGCCGCCTTCGAGATTCACAGCCGCTACTGCTCCCGCCTGCACGAGGGGCGCATTGACCCCACGACGCTGGCCCGCAATCTCAAAGCCCTCAGGACTGCGCTCCTTGCGTCCGCGCCCGCCCGCAGCATTGTCTTCCTGGCTGGCTCCGGCTCGGCGTTCGAAGCGGCGCTCGCCCGCCGTTTCCGCGACGGAGTCAGCCTTCTGCTGGGCGGAGACTTGGAGTCTGGCGCCTGCGCGATCGCCGGCCTGGGTTTCGGGCTGACACCCAGCGGCGATGATTTCCTGGCCGGCCTGCTGCTGGGAATGTACGCCGCTGGAGCGCCCTTGCTCGAGCGCCGCCGCGTGTACGAAGCCGCGCGAAGCTCCAATGCTTTTTCCGAGTCCCTGCTGCGTTGCGCCGCCGATGGCTGCTGTATCGAGCCCGCCCAATCCTTGATTTACGCCCTCTTCGCCGGCACGGAGCCGGATGTCGCGCGACACACTGTTCGTCTTTCAGCGGTAGGCGCCAGTTCCGGAGCCGATCTCGCCGCGGGACTCTACAGCTTCCTGGCTAGCTCAGTTTCCTCAGGAGTTCCCTTATGACCGTCCAAGGTGAGATCCGCACCGGCCTGTACTTCGACTCGGTCACACTCATGCTGGTGGGCCGCGACCTGCTCGCCATCGAACACGTCGCCGATGCCGCCGCCGTCATGGCCACGCGCGAGAATAAGGCGATTCTCCGCTCCGCCGGACTCTGGACCGACCAATTCGAAACCGCCGGCGATACCGATCTCATCCTCGCCGTGAAAGCGGAAACGGCCGCAGCCGCGGCGGTCGCGCTCGAGGCCGCCGCCGGCCGCCTGCAACAAGCTCGCACCCGCGGCCAAGCCGGCGTCGAGCACCAGCCCGCGAGCATCGAATGCGCAGTCCGCGCCCTTCCCGGCGCCAACGTGGCGCTCATCTCCATCGCCGGCCGCTACGCCGCCGAACAGGCGCGGCAAGCCCTGGAGGCCGGCCTGCACGTGATGCTCTTTTCCGACAACGTCTCCCTCGTCTCCGAGATCGCGCTCAAGAACCTGGCACACCAGAAGGGCCTGCTCCTCATGGGGCCAGACTGCGGCACCGCCATCCTCAACGGAGTCCCGTTGGCTTTCGCCAACGCCGTGAACCGCGGCGATATCGGTATTGTGGCCGCCGCGGGAACCGGACTGCAGGAGGTGAGCACAATCCTGTCCAACGAAGGCGCAGGCGTATCGCAGGCCATCGGCACTGGTGGCCGCGACGTCAAGCGGGAAGTGGGCGGAATCATGTTCCTGGATGCCCTTGCCGCTCTGCGGGGCGACCCCTCGACGCGCGTGGTCGTGCTCATCTCCAAGCCTCCCCACCAGAGCGTCCTGCGCCGCATCGGGGAGACCGTTGCCGGGATCGGGAAGCCGGTCATCGCCGCCTTTTTGGGAGCCGACGAAGCAGTGGTGCGGCAATACGGAATGATCCCCGCCGCGACCCTCGAAGAAGCCGCGCTCATGGCGGCCGCGCTCTCCAAGGGCCAGCCCGCCGAAGCCGCCCACAAGTTCCTCGCAGCCCGCCGGCGTCGCATCCAGGAGCAAGCCGTGCGAGAAGCCGCCAGGTTCACCAGCCCGCAGAAGTACATTCGCGGTCTGTTCAGCGGCGGAACGTTTTGTGCGGAGGCCCAACTTATTTTCCGCACCCTCGCTCTCAGCTACGTCTACTCCAACGTGCCTTTGGCACCGTGCGCGCCCTTGGCCGACGTCTGGAAGAGCCAGGCGCACACGCTGATCGATCTCGGCGACGACGCGTTCACCGTGGGCCGGCCGCACCCCATGATCGACTACTCCCTGCGTAACCGCCGCATCATCGAGGAAGCCAACGATCCCGAAACCGCCGTGATCCTGCTCGACGTCGTTCTGGGCTATGGCGCCAATCCCGACCCGGCGGGCGAACTTGTTCCGATGATCGCTGCCTCACCCCGCCGTGTGACGTTCGCCTGCTCCATCACGGGTACTCCGCAGGACCCGCAGGACCGCCGGCGGGTGGAGGCGGCGCTCGGAGCGGCGGGTGTCCGCATTTTTCCCAGCAACGCTGCCGCAGCCGAATTCGCGGCGCAAATCGCCGGTGCACTAGGAGGCCGCTGATGGCAATTCGAGACCTGTTTCAAGCCGAACTGCGCGTCGTCAATATCGGCCTCCCCATGTTCAAGCAGAGCCTCGACCACTGCGGAGTGCGCGCCGTCGAGGTGGATTGGCGCCCGCCCGTTGAAGTGGACGTGCAGGCTCTCGCCGCGGTCGCCGCGGCCGCCGGCTCGATCGAACGCGCCAATGAAAAGGCGGTCCAGGCTATCCTCAACGGCAAACCGGCTCTGATCGGGATGGCCAGGGCGATCGAAGCCGTGCCGGGAATGAAGGCCAACACCATCCTCCATGCCGGCCCGCCTATCACCTGGGACCGGATGTGCGGCCCCATGCGCGGCGGTGTAATCGGCGCATTGCTCTATGAACGCATGGCCGCGACTCCCCAGGAAGCCGAAACGCTGGCCGGGTCGGGTGCCATTGGCTTTTCACCGTGCCACGAGCACCAGGCCGTCGGTCCCATGGCCGGCATCATTTCGCCCTCGATGCCGGTCTTCATCGTTTGCAACGAGGAGCGCGGTAACTACGCCTACGCCACCATCAACGAGGGTCTGGGCAAGGTGTTGCGTTATGGGGCATACGGGCCGGAGATCACGGCGCGACTTCGCTGGATGGAACAGANNGCCGCCACCTCGCTGCTGTTCCGCCAACTCGCCGCCGCCGTGGTCCGCACCGAGCCTGATTCCGAGCAGGCGGCGCAGGTCCTCGAATTCCTCAACGGCAACGATCACTTTTTTCTCAATCTCTCCATGGCCGCATCCAAAGCCACGCTTGATGCCGCGCGCGGCAACGCGGGCAGCAGCATCGTGGTGGCCATGGCACGCAACGGCACCGACTTCGGGATCCAACTCGCCGGCACCGGCAATGCCTGGTTCACAGGTCCCGCGCCGGTGCCCGATGCGCTCTACTTCCCGGGGTTCACCAAGGACGACGCCAACCCCGACATCGGCGACAGTGCCATCACCGAAACCAACGGATTGGGTGGATTCGCCATTGCCGCTTCGCCCGCCATCGTGCAGTTCGTGGGCGGCGCGGCGTCCGACGCCCTGCGCTACACGCGCCAGATGTACGAGAT
>PLZX01000244.1 GCA_003152325.1 Bryobacterales bacterium
CAGGACCTTGTCATTTTGAGCGCCATCGTGCGCTGCCTTCTTGGTCGCCCCTTGTCCTGGTCGCCGACAAATGCTGCTGTTTCAACTCACGACGGCCGCGGACTGACTCTGGAGATCTGCTTCGGGGCGAGCATCCTGGTCGTAGCCGCACTTCAGCACCCTGCGCTGTTGCTGTTGCCGACCACCGGCCTGTTTGCCGGGAAATTCCTGGTCGCTTCCCGACTGAACTCCTGGATGTGGCGCCCGCGGATTGAGGCCCTCCCGCACCCGTCCATCAACTCATCTACCGNNCTCCGCTTCACGACGCTCGCTATTGGCGGCATGCTGGCCGTGCCCGCGCTCTCGGACACGCCCAACGGGATCAGCGGCCCCGGCTACGCCCTACTACTTGACCGCGCGACGGCACCGCGGAGCAACTTCTACATCTACCAGGATGCCGATTCCGCCTACAACCACGGCGTGCCGTCCGGCGTCTTCGGCGCCGTCGCCAAGGTGCACTTGAATGCCGCGTGTATCGACGACCCGGCACCCTCGAATACCACCGGCTGTTCCAAGGCTGCGCAGGCTTTCGATACGGCGCGGGACACCGTATTCCAGGTTTCGTTCGATCCGCTCGCATCGGTGGAATTCGCGGGCGTCAACTTCGAGGAGCCCACGAGTTTCGCTACCCGCTCGGGCACCCAGGGTTATGACCTGCGCGGCGCCACGCGCCTAGTCTTCGACGTCCGCTCGCCTACTCCAGGTGGGATTAAGGTCCAATTCGGGATTGCCGGCCAGACCAGCGACTTCATGTTAATCCCGCAAAGCTCAAGCTATTCCAGCATGTCGCTGTCTCTTGCCGGAATCGATCTCTCCAATACACATATCCTATTCACCATAGTCACCAACGTCGCGAATGCGCCGAACGGGGGGACCGTCCTGGTAGACAACGTGAGGCTGGATCAGCCTCCCACGAGCTTGGCGTCCGCCGTGGGCTTGCCGGTGTCCTATCAGACCTTTGGGGTTACTCCGGCGTTGAGCCCGGTCTCGACCCGCGTTCCCGTGCCACCCGATCAGCAACTGAAGAACCTCGCTGCTGTGTACGATTCCAGTCTGCTGGTGCTGGCACTCGTGCAGCGGGGAAGCGCGTCCGATCTCGCGGCCGTGAAAGCGGTCGCAGACTCGCTGGATTATCTGCTGCAGCACGACAATCACGGCGACTTGTTGCCCGCTGCCTCCGATGGCTCGGCCGGCTTTCATAACGGGTACGAAGCCGGTGAATCGAGCCTCTTCAACGACCAGTTGCCTCCGGGACAAGGGCTCAAGGGCGACGCGAAACTGGCCGGTTATAGCGGAGGCGCGACCATGTGTGGAACCACTGGGTTCTGTCTTATTCTGAACGGCGGCTCAACAGGCTCAAATGCTGCCGCGGGTCTGGCTTTGGTGGCGGCCTATCGAGGCTTGCAGGACCAGCGGTATTTGAACGACGCGCGGCAAGTCGGAGAATGGCTTCTTGGCATGTCCGCCCAAGGCGCGGGTTATGGCGGCTACCTCAATGGTTATGACAATTCCGCAAGTGTTCCCCCTACTTTGAACCAGGGGAAGTCAACAGAAACGAACTCGCTTGTCTACGCCTGCTTCTCCGCGCTGGCGGATGCCGAGCAAAAACTCGGCAACTCCGCCGCCGCGGCACAGTGGTCCCAGGCAGCGACCGCTGCCGGCGACTTCGTCATGAAGATGTTCAATTCGCTGACCGGGCGCTTCTATGCCGGCACCGTCCCAAAGGGTCTTGCGCCGGGACCGGGGATCGTCCCCGGAGGCGACGTCAATGGCAACGACGTGATCAACACCTACGACTTCCTGGACGCGAACACCCTGCCCGTAATGAGCCTCGCGACTTCCAACACGTACCAGGGCCAGATCGACTGGCGGATGCCGCTGAAGTGGGTTCTGCAGAATTATCCACGGACGATCCAGGCGGCCAACCAGTCGTACCAGGGGCTCGGACTGGTAGCGACGACTTCGAGCGGCCCAAACGGCATAGCGTGGGAATTTACCGCGCAAGCGGTTCTGGCTATGCGGATCGTCGACCGGATCTACGGCGAGACTCAGTTTGAAAATTCCGCCGACCTCTACCTCGCACAAATCCGGCAAAACCAGATCTCGGCGCCGTTCGGCGACGGCCGCGGACTTACGGCGGCCACGCTGCAGAATGGCGACACGCTGGCTCCCGACGACCAGTGTCTGACGACGCCTTTTCAGTGCATCCCGTCGCGGGTAGCGGTGGCGGCGACGGCGTTTTCCATCTTTGCCGAGCTACGTATCAGCCCTTTGGGCATCCCGGCGCGCATCGCGCAGGGCGGAATCTTCAACGCGGCCAGCTTTCAGCCGGCTCCCAAGAACACCTTAGCTCCAGGGACGGTTTTTTCGATCTTCGGTACGTCTCTTGCCGACACAATTGCCACCGCGAGCTTTAGCGGCACCCTGCCCACCGTTCTGAAAGGGACCAGCGTACAGGTGAACGGAGTGTGCGCGCCGCTCTTCTACGTTTCCCCCGGTCAGATCAATGCTCAGGTCCCGGACGTTGCGCTCTCCGCTACCGCCCAACTGACGGTGGTTACGGCCATCGCCAACAACGATTGCACGAACGGCACACCGACGGCGGCCCAGACCGTTCCGTTCGCCGCCGTTTCTCCGGGGCTGTTGACGTTCGCGGGCGGCCAAGGCACGGTTCTGGCGCAGCATTCAGCCGACTACTCTCTGGTCCAATCAGGATCGCCCGCCGCGATTGGAGAGATCGTTGTCCTATATGGCACCGGCTTTGGACCAACCACGCCGCCGATCCCCGCCGGCCAGATTGTGAATTCCACCTTCCAAGCGGCCGACACGATGACTTTCGCCATCGGCGGCGTTACGCTTCCGGCGGCCAACGTGCTGTTCGCCGGGTTGACGTCGGGATTCGCAGGCTTGTGGCAGTTCAATCTCAAGATACCCGCAGGAGTTTCTGCGGGCGATCAGCCAGTTTCCATCACGGTAGCCGGCGTCTCGACGCAGAGCGGGATCACCATCCCCATAGCTCCGTAGCTGGATAGCCAGCCTGTGCATCGAACGAAGGAGTTCCCAACCATGACGTTCCACGGTTCCGATGGTCCCAAATGGCGGATCGTGCGGCTCGCGCTCGCCTGCGCCACCACGTCGTTCTTGTGTTCCCAAACGACGCCTCCCGCCCAGCCGCGGCAAGCCGAGATGGCCTCTGCGACGCAGGGAGGCGCGGATATGGACCACTTACGCCTGCTCGCCTGGCAGACTGCCGCAGGTTCCGGTCCAGGCCGATCGGACTCTCGAGCAGCGAACCGGGAGCGGCTGTTGCAGGCACTGGCGCAGGCGGAGCGGCTCACCGGCCGAGCGCGCATCGTCACCGCGTCGAGTGAGCGCTCGCTGCCGGGAATAACCTACGCCGGCACGGTAATTAATGTGTGTGTCTTCGATCGGGCCATTCCGTCATCAGCCTCGGCTGGCACGGTGCGGGTCAAGTCGAAAAGCTCGGCGTACGATTCGGGAGATCAATCCCTCAGCTTGGACACCGTGAAAGAATCGCTATGCTACCACTGGGACACCGCGGGCCTGGCACCCGTGTCCGACTACGCCGTCTACGTCGAATTGGTTCCAGGCTCCGCGGTCGCGAATGCCGCGAGTCTGGAGGTGGTACTCAGCCTCAGGCCGCGATCGTTCGAGCCTTTCTTGCTGGCACAGTGCTCAGACGCTTATGCTCCCGGGCCCGGCTTTCCTCTTGAGTTCCGGCGCGTGATGCCGCAGGACTCGGCCAACTCTCCCTACCTTGGTCCATTGGGGCGCGGCTGGATGCATCGCTATGACGTGCATCTGCAGGAATTCTCCGACGGCCGAATCGCCTTTCTTGGAGCGGACGGCTTCAATCGCTGGTTCCGAAGCACGCCCGACGGTCGCTATCAGTCATCGCCCGGGGATTTCGCGACATTGGCCCAGGCCGCCGATGGAAGCTTCACGCTCAACGAGAAGGATGGATTCCAGTACGCCTTCACCTCCAGCGGCCAGCTAGCTTCTTTGCGGGACCCAAATGGCAACCAGGTGACGGCGGCGTACAACGCGGCCAATCAACTCCTTTCCGTCACTCATACCAGCGGCACCGTGTTCCACTTCAGCTACAACGCCCAGGGCCGCATCGCCACGCTCACGGACCATGTGGGTCGCCAGACGCAATTCGCCTATAGCTCCGACGGCCAGTTTCTGACCAGTGTCACGTCCCCATCCGGCGCCGTCACCTCCTACACTTATACCGGTGCCACGGGTCTTCCGGGCCAGTATCGCCTGCTTTCGATCGTCCGACCGGATTCCACACACGCTTTCTTCACTTATGATCCTTTGGGCCGCCTAGCCACCCAAAGCGCAGACCTCGATGCGGGCAAACTGACCTACACCTACGACGCCGACGGGGCCACCCACATTCAGGATGCCGCCGGGGCGGCGATCACCATACGCGTGAATGACGCTCGCCGGCCGACCGAAATCCTGGACACCGCAAACGGTGTCACCACATTCAGCTATGACGACCAACTCAATCTGGTGGGAGTCCGCGATGCCTTGGGACACCAGACCCGCCTGGTATAAGACGAGAATGGCAACATCATTCAACACGATGACGCGGCCGGCACAACCACCTGGGGCTATGAACATGAATTCAACCGCCCGGCCTGGGTTCAGGATGCGGCGAGCCATTTCGTGCTGTTCTCGTACGACTCCCGCAGCAATCTCAGGCATGTGGTGTATCCGGACAATTCTTCAGAGGCATTCTCTTATGACGGTTCGGGAAACCTCGCCGCGAGGACCACGCGCTCGGGCCAGACTATCACCTATACAAGCGATGTGCTCGGTCTTCTCTCTTCCAAGAAGTACCCGGACGGTTCCAGTCTCGCCTACGCCTACGACACTGCCGGCAATCTGACAAGCGCGACCAACGCGCAAGGAACCATGAGCATGCAGTACGACGGTTCCGACCGCCTGATTAGCGCGACTTACCCAGGCGGGCGCACCTTTCAGTACTCGTATGATGCCGCCGGGAAGCGAACGCAGATGACCGATCCCGACGGCACCGCTTCCGCTGTCGGTCCGGGTGCGCTGAGCTACCAGTACGATTCCGCCGGCCGCCTGATCCGCGTGCAATCCACTTCCGGTGCTATGGTGGTGTCCTACCAGTACGACGCCGCCGACAGAATCGCGCTGCGGACGCTCGCCAACGGCGCCTCCGCCCGCTTTGACCACGACAGCGCCGGACGCGTCAGCCGGATTACGAACCTCGGGACCTCGGGAAATCAGTTGTCGCAGTACTCTTATAGCTACGATGCCGCTGGCAACCCGCTCTCGCGGCAGAGCGCCAGCGGTACGGCAACCTATTCCTACGACAGCGCTGACCGTCTGGTTGCTTTCGTCCCCGAAACAGGCGCGACTGTCCAGTACAACTACGACGCACTCGACAACCGGAAAGCCGTCACTACCGGCGGAACTGCCCAGCCGTACGCAGTGAACGGCCTGAACCAATACACGGCGGTGGGCTCGGCAGCCCTTACCTACGATCGCAACGGAGCCCTGATCTCTAGAGGATCCACCGCCGGAACGGTGCAATACGATTACGATTTCGAGGGCCGCCTAGTCGCCGTGCACACTTCCGCGGGGACCGTGAGCTACACCTACGACGCACTCGGCTTCCTAAATTCACGGTCCGACGCAAGTGGAACGGTGCGCTTCCTGCGCGATGGTTTCCAGGTCGCCATTGAGGAGAACACTGCCCACCAGTCGATCGCCAAGAACTTCTGGGGCCAATCAGCCGACGAGATCCTTCAGCGATCCGCCGCTTCGGGCACGGCCCTCTATTACGCGCAGGATTTGCAGGGGAACGTGTCGGAAGTAATGGATAGCGCCGCGCGCGTGGCGGAGACGTACCACTACGATCCATTCGGCGTCCCATCAAGCCAAAGCGCCCTGGGAAATCCGTTCCTCTTTGCGGGCACCTACTACGACGCGGCATCCGGCTTGAGTGACTTCCGCACGCGCTGGTACGCGCCGGACATCGGGCGCTTCATCTAGCCGAACTCGGCCGGTCTCACCGCTGGTCTGAACCTCTACACATACGCCTTGGTCAACCCGGTGCATTTCAGGGACCCTCTGGGAGTGTCCGGCGATTTGGGCGGCGGACCGGGCGGCATCGGAGCGGTCACCGGTATCGTGATCGCCTCCGAAGCCGCGGGCGGGCCTTTTAGCGAATCCCCCGAGCTCTGGAGCGTCGCGCAAGGCATGATCGGTCCGCTCTCGGCCGCAGGCGTCGCGGGCGCGCCCAGCGTTCCTTGGCCACCAGCTCTGTCATACTCCCGTCCGCCGATCCTAGGACTCGGCGGGCCGTTCGATGCGTACGCCGCCGAGAGGTTCGCCCTGGGTGCGGCGCCGGCGTTCGGCGGAGGCGTTACCGGCGCCGGTGGCGGCGCATGCCCCACCTTCATCCAGGTGCCGGACCAGCTCGTTGCCCAGCCAACCGCGCCGCTGGATGTCAGCCGAAGCCAACTCGCCGCCAAGATCACCGTCCCGGTCAGCGGCGCGCTCGTTCGCGCCGATGTACCGGTCTTCGGCGTCGCGGGTGGGACCAATTTCGAGAAGTACCGGGTCGAATATGGTCAAGGCAAGAACCCCAGTGAATGGCGGCTCATCGCTGCTTCCTCGGAGCCCAAGTCGCACACCGAGGTGGGGCTGGCCGAGATGCGGCTCATGCAAGGCGACCTCGATATTCGAGGCAATCTGGCCACATGGAACACCGGCCTGAAGAATTGGGTGCATCTCCCCTGGCATCCACCGGAAGATCCCACCGATTTGAACGGCGTCTACACTCTTCGCTTGGTGGTCTCCGGCCGGGACGGACAGACCCGCGAAGACCGCGTCACCGTCACCGTCGGCCGGGCCATCGCTCAGGCGTTCCCCGGCGAAGCGCTGAGTCCGGATGGCCGCCTGCACATGCACTTCGGGGCACAGTCGCTGACGCGGCCGTTTCGAGTGTATAGCATCCTGCCCCTGCCGTCAGGCGAGATTCTCCTGCCGGCTGATTCCCGGCTATTGAGCTCACCTTACGAAATAGCGCCCGGCGGAGATCGGTTCATCAGGGATGTGTCTGTCGAGTTCGTTGTCGACGGGCAGGATGTGCCCGCCGGGACCGCTAATAGGATCGCAATTGCGCAGCTGTCCGCCAACGGCGCCGAGTGGCGCTGGATGCCCACCGAACGTACTGCAACGAATGGCAAGTCCGCTTTCCGGACGATGATTTCCGAACTTCCCACGCCGAGGGCAGTGTACGCATTGGGCATTCGGTCGCCGGGTGTCGACGGCCGAAAGCCGCCGGAGGCCGCGCCGCATGTGCCGCCGCTCCCGGATCGCGATGGGACCCTGGTCTTCGAAACCTTCGAGAAGACGCTCGGCACGTGGAAGAGCACCGATCATTTCGTGGGCGCCATTCTGGATCGCGACAATACCGCGACACCCGACGGCTCGTACGCACTCCGGATCACCAACCCGAGCGCTTCCGGCAATTTCTCGGTTTCCGTGCTGGACAAGCCATTTGACGTAGCTCAGTACCCCATTATGAGCTTCGATTACCGCATCGGCACCGGGGTCAAGACCGATTTCTATTTGTCCGTAGGCGGCCGCTGGTACAATCTGGCGTTCACCGGAGACGCGGCCACCTTCCGGAATCACGACGTCAATATCGCAGATCTCGGCCGAGTCGATGGCGTTGTGGCGGATGACACATGGCATACGGCGCAGGTTAATCTTTACGACCTGATTCGGGCGCGGACGGCATACACTCGGGTCGACGAGATCCGTATGGCCGACTGGCACGCGACCGGCTACATGAAGCTCGAATTCGGCCATAACCCAAGGGGCGCGGTTTATTACATCGATAACTTCAGATTGAGCTCTGGCGGCGCCAGTCGGGCGGCGGGGCCGATGATTTTGGACGATTTCGCAAAGCCTGGCGTGAATGCCCTAGGTGGGACCACCGGCACATTCTCCGCACCCGGTACCGACCTCTGCCAGGCCGACACATCCGGCAACGTTTTGCGCTTGACTTACGACACGCGGCGAGCGGGCTCCT
>PLZX01000147.1 GCA_003152325.1 Bryobacterales bacterium
CCCAAATCCACGCGGGGTCGTACACCGGAACGTACATCACATCCGGATCGGCGGGCAGAATCTCGACATAGGGCTGGCCGCCTTCATCTTGCGTGACTACGTTTTCTTGCGGCGTGGAAGCTAGTTTGCCGGCCTGTTGCGCCTGCTGGCGCATGCGTTGCACGGCATCCATCACGTCCTGCTGTTGCGCCAGGAACGCGTTCCCCAGGTTGGTGGTCCACGAAACATCGTCGCTCAAGCGCTTCAGCACGTCCGGGAAAACCACCAGCGCCTGGATGCTGGGATCCCAATTCTGCTCTTGAGCGGCCGCCGTGAGTGCCGGGCCGGTCAGCCCTGAATTCCTCTGCAGCCACTGCGAAGCTTGCACAGCTTCCAGCGGATACGTGGATGCCACCAGTACCTGACTGAGCAATGGATCCGGATAGAGCGCAATCGGCGCCACAAGATCGCTAAGCTGATCCGCCGTGAGGGTCTGTCCCGGGGGGGGTGGCGGCGGGGCCGCCTGGTCCTGGGCCCATAACCCTACGGACGTCGCCAGCAGAACACAAAGCAAGGCGGTGAACTTCATATGAGCTCCTCTCACCTAACCAATTAAAGTATAGCGAAACCCAATCACACCTCTGCTAGCCCTTCCGAGCCACCCGCCGCGCCATCCTCGCGCGGCTCGCCTCGATGACGCTCTGATACCATAATTCGGGTGCCAATCCGGCAGCCCCAAGATGAACACGCTTCCCGATCCACGGTCCACTTTCGAACGATGGCTCGCGCTGGTGGTCCGCTATTGGGCCGCCAACATGACGCTGGTTCACAGCCGGGGGAGCAACTGGCCCGGTTTCGGCTACAGCGACGCCGAGAAGGAGGAGTTGCAGTCCATCGCCGGGAAATTTGCCTGGGCCGAATACTTCGTGTGGGTTGCGGTAGTCGCCGTAGTCGCCATCGCGATCTTTGCCGCCATGGTGATTGCCGGGCTGTCCTGCCTGACCCACGTGATAGGCGGCGATCGGAACATGGCGCATACGCCCGCTGCGCTCTTTTATCTGGCGTTGGCCCTGATCGCCGTGGTCAGTCTGACGATCGGGTTGCCGGCGGCCATGCTGCCCTCCGCGGCACTGGTGGGCCGATGGTTTGGGGTGGCGGACCCGGACCTGCCCGATCGCGCGACCACCGCGCGTTACTTTCATAAGCTGTGGTTTCAGATCACGCGGATGTCCATCATCATGATCGCCGCCGTCCTTCCGCTCTGGCTCTTCGTCCCCTACGATTCCAAATTCATGGCGATGGCGCGGCTGGTGGCCCCGCTTCTGTCACCGGTGATCCTGGTTCTTACCACTGCTTACTACTTTTCCGCCCGCCTGCAACGAAACGATCGGAACACCAGGCGCAGCGCCGGTTGACGCCCCAAATTCTTCNNAGGTTTACGATCCCGATGCCGCTGATGGCACCGCGCACGTATAGGTTGTCGCAATACGGGCGTAATCTGGCGGCGAAAGAAGCAAACTTGTCCCAGTTGTCCGTCCAGGGGAAGATCAGCAGGAAAAAGCCGACCTCCAGGCAAAAGGTGACGAATAAGATCGCGGCGGCTTTGTGATACCAGCGATCATCGGGTGCTTGCGTGGGAGTTGCCTCGGCGGTCACCATGTCCGGGGATGATGGCGGCGGAGTCTCCCCGGGGACGAGGTCGGGTGACATCATGCGGCGCCCGCCGTTTCAAACAACTCCATTTGAGAATTGTAATTCACCGGGAACAACGAACGAGCCCGCACCGGTTCAAAGCTGAGGCGATGCAGCGGGGTGGGGCCGAACTCCTGAATGGCGCGGCAGTGCTCGGCAGTGCAGTAACCCTTGTGCGAGGCCAGGCCGTAGGCCGGGAAGACGACGTCCCAGGCGCGCATGCAGGCATCTCGATAGACCTTGGCGATGATGGACGCAGCGGCAATGGCGTGGCAGCGCGCATCGCCTTTGATGAGGGCGCGCTGCGGCAACGGCAGATCAATGGCAACGGCATCCACGAGCAGAAAATCGGGCGCGGGGGCGAGCCGGGCGACGGCCAGCCGCATGGCCAGCCGGGAAGCCTGATAGATGTTGATGGAATCGATGGTGGCGGCGTCGACGGCGGCGATGGCCCAGGCGACAGCGCGCTCGCGGATGCGTTCGGCGAGAATCTCGCGGCGATCGGCTTCGAGCTGCTTGCTATCGTTCAAACCGCGGATGGGGCGATCCGGCGACAACACGACGGCGGCGGCCACCACTGCGCCGAAGAGCGAGCCGCGGCCGACTTCGTCGACGCCCGCGACAGCTTGAAAGCCTCGCGCGCGCAACTCACGCTCGAGTCTTGCTTCACAACGGAATGTGCCACCCGCCCGGTCGGGCCGCATGCAGTTTGGCCGGCTTATTCGCGTTCTCTGAGACGGGCGGCCTTGCCCTTGAGCGCGCGCAGGTAATAGAGCTTGGCGCGGCGGACGCGGCCGGTACGCACGACGTCGATATGATCGACCACTTTGGCGTGTATGGGGAAGATGCGCTCGACACCCTGGCCAAAGCTGACCTTGCGAACGGTGATGGTCTCACCCAACCCGGTATTATTGCGGGCAATGACGGTGCCTTCAAAGGCCTGGAGCCGTTCCTTGTCGCCTTCTTTGATCTTTACGTGGACCCGAATGGTGTCGCCGGGCCGGAAGGTGGGGACGGCGTCTTCCCGCTTGTTTTTGTTAATGAATTTCGTCAACAACGCGTTCTGCATGGAGATTTCCTTAGTCTTCTATCATATACGAAGTCAGGGGGCCGCGCTGTGGGCTTGCGGGACCTGGCCGGCGAGGCGCTGCGCGTTTCCGAAGCATCCAATTGGAGGGCGGACCCCCTCGTCCGTGCGGGACGCCCTCGTCCCGCTGTGCTCTCGAAGAATCACGCGCTGACCACCATCCCGGTCCCCGCGGACTTAAGAAATGCGCAATTAAATTTACCCGGAATTTCCGTCTTGCAGCCCGCGCCGATTGTACGATTGTATACCAAACCGCCGCCTTTGGTGCCATTTCTGAT
>PLZX01000259.1:0-836 GCA_003152325.1 Bryobacterales bacterium
GTCGCCGAGCACTCCAACCGCGCCATGCCCCTCCTTTATAAGTTCGCAGCATGGTGGGGCGGCCAGGAAGGCTCGCTCCTCTTCTGGAGTTTCCTCCTCTCTACTTATGCCGCCGTCGTGGTCTTCACCAATCGCCGCAAACACCGCGACATGATGCCTTGGGTCATCGCCATCCTCACTACCATCCAGGCATTCTTCCTCGTCCTCAACAACTTCATCGCCAATCCCTTCCGCATGCTCGCGGTCGATAAGCTCATCACTGCCGTCCCCGATGGCAATGGCCTCAGCCCCCTCCTGCAATATCCCGCCATGGCCATCCACCCGCCCATGCTTTACCTGGGCTACGTCGGATTCTCCGTGCCTTTCGCCTTCGCCATCGGCTCTCTCATCACCCGCCAACCCGGCGATTCCTGGATTTTCACCACCCGCCGCTGGACCCTGGTCACCTGGCTCTTCCAATCCACCGGCGTCATGCTCGGCGCCGCCTGGGCCTATCACGTCCTCGGTTGGGGCGGCTACTGGGGCTGGGATCCGGTCGAGAATGCTTCCCTGCTGCCCTGGCTCGCCGGCACCGCCTTCCTCCACTCCGTCATGATGCAGGAAAAGAAAGGCATGATGAAGGTCTGGAACATCGTTCTCATCTCCACCACCTTCTTCCTTTGCATCCTTGGCACCTTCCTCACCCGCTCGGGCGTCGTGCAATCCGTGCACGCCTTCGCCCGCTCCGAAATTGGAAAGTACTTCGTCACCTTCATGGCCGTCGGCATCGCCGCCACCATCTACCTCATCCTCGACCGCCTCGATTACCTCAAAAGCGAATCGCAGCTCGAAAGCGT
>PLZX01000259.1:874-26978 GCA_003152325.1 Bryobacterales bacterium
TCCATCGATAGTCTCCGCCGCAACTTCCAGTGGCCCGGCATCGCCTCCCTCGTGCTGGTGATCGGGCTCTTCGCCGCCGGCATGCGCCACCCGTACGCGCTCATCTCTTTCGGCTTCTGCCTCTTCGTGGCCCTCACCGTCATCATCGAGTTTTACAAAGGCGCGCACTCCATCGCCGTTAAGAACTCCATGAACCTGCTCCGTTCCACCGTCGAGCTCACCCACCGCAACACCCGCCGCTACGGCGGATACCTCGTCCACATGGGCATCGTCCTCATGTTCGTCGGCTTCACCGGCCACGCCTTCAACCAGGCCGAAACCAAGGAATTGAATATCGGCGATACCATGCAGGTAGGCGCTTACCAGTTGAAGATGGTCGACCTCAAGCAGGGCGACACTCCCGTCTACCAGTGGCACCGCGCCACCATGGACGTCTATAAACACGGCGACCTCCTCGGCCAGCTCGAACCCGAAAAACGTTTCTACATCGCCAGCCGCCAGGGCACTTCCGAAGTCGGCGTCCGCCCGCGCCTCAATGAAGATCTCTACCTCAACTTCGGCGGCATGTCCGATGACAACCAGCGCGCCGTCATTCAGGCCTATGTCTTCCCGCTCGTATCGTGGATCTGGATCGGCGGCCTCGTCTTAATCGGCGGCACCTTCGTCTGCCTGGTCCCCAGCAAAATCAAAATGCAGTACGCCCGCACCGAAGTTGTGGGCATGGTCACCTCTCATGCGACGCTTCAAAAATAGTCTCCTGCTCGTCATTTTCGCTGCGGCGGCGCTGGCCCAGACGGCCTCCGAAAAGCCTTCGCTCGACGTCCGCCGCGTCGCCATGCGGCTGCAGTGCCAGTGCGGATGTAAGGATTCCGTCGCCAGTTGCAGCATGCTGGAGTGCGGCTTCTCCAAACCGGCCAAAGAGAAAATCGCCCGCATGCTGGCCATCGGCATGACCGACCAGCAGATCATCGACGACTTCGTCCGCGAAAACGGCGCCGGCATCTACCTTTCGCCTCCCAGCGCCTTCGGCTGGATCGTGCCCTATACTTCGGTCGGCTTCGGCCTCGTCGTCATCTGGCTGTTCCTGAAGAAATACCGCAAGCCCAAACCCCTCGCCGAAGTTGGACCCATCGAGCTCGACGACCCGGAGCTTGCGAAGTATAAGGACCAGATCGAAAGGGATCTCGCCAACCTCGAATGATCATCGCCATCACGTGCGCCGTTGCGATCGTCGTCATCGTGTTCGTCCTGGGCGTCAGACCCAAGGACATTCCACCTCCCGAGCCGGTCTCGCCGTTCCTGCACCTCGACGAGCGCAAGGCCTCGATCTACGAGAACCTCCGCGACCTCCAGTTCGAGTACCGCGTCGGCAAGATCTCCGACGACGATTACCAGGCCACCAAGAAAGACCTGCAAAAAGAGCTCGCCAAAGTCCTGGCCGAAGTCGACCGCATAAAAAGCGGCGCCGCCCCCGTGCCGCCCCCGCCCAAGCCGGCCGCCGCCCCGAACACCTGCCCTGCTTGCGGCGCGAAGTTCGACAAACCCTTGAAATTCTGCGGCGAATGTGGCAAGCCGATGCAGGTGTCCATATGAAAAAACTCGCCTGCCTTCTTCTGCTTTCCCTCCCCGCTTTCTCCGCCGTCACCGGCACCGTCATCAACCGCACCACCGGCCAACCCCAACCCGGCGCCACCGTCGGCCTCAACAAACTCGGCCAGAACGGCATCGAGCTCATCGACCAGGCCAAGTCCGATGCCCAGGGCAAGTTCTCCATCGAGCAGACTCCCCAAGGCCCCTACGTCATCCGCACCGCCTTCGACGGCATCACCTACAACCACATGCTGCCGCCCGGCTCGCCGACCACCGGCCTCACCCTAGAAGTCTTCAACGTGTCCAAGCAGCCCGGCGCCGCCAAGGTCTCTAAGCACATGCTCCTGTTCGAACCCTCCGGCGGGCAGATGGCGGTCAACGAAACGTTCCTCTTCAACAACGACGGCAAGACCGCCTGGTACGACGCCGACAACGGTACGCTCCACTTCTTCATGCCGGCTTCGGCCGGCGGGAAAGCCACCGTGCAGGCCACCGCGCCCGGCGGCATGGCCATCGGCGCCGCGGTCGGTACCACCACCACCGCCGGCGTCTTCAAGGTCGATTTCCCCGTCAAGCCCGGTGAGACCCGCTTCGACGTGGTCTACAACGTCCCGTACACCGACGGCGCCGACTACGAAGGCAAGGTCGTCACCAAGGACGAGAACACTTACCTGATCGCGCCCAACGGCGTGACGCTCGATGGCGCCGGCCTCAACGATCTCGGCGTGGAGCCGAACTCCCAGGCCCATATTTACGGCCTCGCCGCCAGCGCGTACAAGATCAAGCTCACCGGCGCGCCCGTCGCCTCCACCACCGCCGATAGCAGCGCGGCCGATCAACCCGACAACGGCCCCCAGATCGAGCAGATCCTGCCGCGCCTCTATACCAAGGTCGTGCCCATCATTCTGCTGGCCCTCGGCGTTCTCGCCATCGGCTTTGCCTTGCTGTATCGCTCGAAAACCGCTGCCGGGCAGGAGACCAATGAGCGCGGTCGCGGTTGAAGGCGTCTGGAAATTTTACGGCGACTACCCTGCCCTGCGCGATGTCCGCCTCCAAGCCGCGCCCGGCTCCTGCCTCGCGCTGATCGGCCGCAACGGCGCCGGGAAAACCACTCTGCTGCGCATCGTCGCCGGCTTCTCCAAAGCCCAGCGCGGCAAAATCAAGATCCACGGCAATGACCCGCGCGACACCGAAACGCGCCGCCAACTCGGCTTCATCGGCCACGGCATCGCCGTCTACGACGAGCTCTCCGCCCTCGAAAACCTCACGCTCTTCGGCAAGCTCTACAACCTGCCAGACCCGCGGAAATCGGCACTTGATTGGCTGGAGCGCACCGGCCTGGAACGCGTCCGCAACGGCCTGGTGCGCGAGTTCTCCCGCGGCATGCGNNGCCGTCTTGCAGCGTCTCCTGCGCGACGCCCTGGCCGCCGGCAAAACCATCGTCATGTCCACTCACCAGTTGCGGGAAGCCCTTGAGCTTGCCACCCACGTCGCGCTGCTCAGCCGCGGCCAACTGGCTTTCCACGGCCAGTGTACGCCGGAAATGGTCGCCGACCCCGGCTACATCTACGCGCGGTACGGCGACGCGTGATGCACTTCTTCCGCCAGGTCTCCGTCATCGCCTTCAAGGATCTGCGGGCCGAGCTCCGCACCAAGGAAGCCATCAACGCTTCCCTGGCCTTCTCCATCGTCATCCTGCTGCTGTTCAGCTTCGCCTTCGATCCCTCCGAAGACACCATGCGCGAAATCTCCGGCGGCCTGCTGTGGATCGTCTTCGCCTTCGCCGGCACTCTGATGCTGAACCGCAGCTTCGCGCGCGAGCTGCCCAACGATTGCCTGGACGCGCTCATCGCCGCGCCCATCTCCGCCTCGGCGCTGTTCCTCGGCAAGTGCCTCGCCAACTATGTGCTGGTGCTGGCCGTGGAACTGGTCTCGCTGCCGGTCTTCGGCATCTTCTATAACGTGCATTGGGCGAAACAATTCCCCGAGCTTCTGCTCGTGCTCTTGCTGGGCACCTGGGCGCTCACTGTAATCGGCACCATCTTCAGCGCCCTCACCGTCAACATCAAACTGCGGGAAGTGATGCTCCCCATGCTCACCTACCCCATCCTCATCCCCGCGCTGATGTCGGCCATGCAGTTGACCACCGTGCTGGTCGGCGGCGCGGCCATCGGCGCCGACAACGTCGATTCGCTGAAGATGCTGATCGGCTTCGACATCGTTTTCACGGCCGTCTCGCTGGTGCTCGTGGACACTGTGCTGGTGGGCTGATGCGCGACGCCCTCTTCTCCTTCTTCGGCTCCGGCGCCCCCATCGCCATGGCCGCCGCGGTCGTGGCCTTGGTGGCGAGTGTCGCCTTCCTGCGCACCCGCAACTTCCTCTACGACGCGCTGGCGCTGGCCGCCACCGAAGCCGGCTTCGCCTTGCTGGCCATAGCCCTCGCGGCCGGTGTGCTCTGGAGTCGCACCACCGCCGGCGTCTGGTGGGCGTGGGATACGCGGCTCACCGCCGCGTTGGTCTCGGGCCTGCTCTACGCCGCCTATCTGATGCTGCGCCGCGCCATTGAAGAGCCCACCGAGCGCGCTACCTCGGCGGCGGTGGTCTCGGTCTTCGCGTTCCTCGATGTGCCGCTGGCCTCGATCGCCATCGCCTGGTGGCGCGCGCGCCGCACGCTTCCGCCCGAAGGCGGCCCGCCGCCCGGATGGGACGCCCCGGCGAGTTGGAACGCGCTCGCCATGCTCGTGCTCGCCGCCGCGCTCACCGTTATCCTTCTGCGCCGGGAAGAACGCCGCCGGGCGCAGGACGCCGAGCGTCGCGCAGCGTTAACTCTGTAATCAGGGCCGCGATCACAAAGCCCACCACCAGGATCTGTCCCACGAACGGCTTGAACGTGGCCAGCATCAGCGCGGGCGCGGGCGTCAGCACCACCAACGCCCAGAACTTCAGCCAGCGCGGCACGCTGTGCCGCTGGATGGTGAAGACCAGCATCGGCACTACCAGCGCGCAATCGTTGGCATAGCCGTGCCGCGCCAGCAGCAGGCCGGCCACGGCAACCACGAGGCGATGCCGTGCAGGTTGGGCATGCGGAACACCGCCGGCGACAGAGTAAAGACCAGCCCCCAGTATTGCGCCGGCCACGTCCATCCTTCGAGCGCGAAGCAGACCGCCACCAGCGCCGCGCCGGCCGCGCACGCCGAGGCCAGCGCGCTCCAGCGCTTCTGCGCCAGAAGCAGAATGGGTAGTCCGAGCGACAGGTGATACTTGCAGATGCAAAGCGCCAAGACCACGCCGGCCAGGCGCGGGCTGCCGCGTTCCAGCAGCAGCAGCCCAAGCGCCACCCACAGCAGCCAGAAGGGCGTGTCCTGTCCGAACACCAGCAGCAGCGCCACCGGCATCGACCATGCCAGCGCCGCCGCCATCAGCATGCGATTCGCGCCCGGCCACGCCAGGGCAAAGAAAATCAGCGCCACTACGCTCGCCACCAGCCACACCACCTGCGCTGTGCGATAGGGCATCCAGCCGACCAGCTTCACGCCGTACGCCACCACCGGCAGCCGCCCGGTCGGGACTTGCTGCCCGCGTTCCGCTTCGATCTGGCGCAGCGCGTCCCAATCGTAGAGCCGGCCGGTGCCGGCCAATTTGCTGGCCGAATAGAACTGGTTGAAGTCGACGCCCCACCCGCCGCCGTTGGTGGCCGCCAGGTAGATGTTGAAGGAGAGCCCGAGCGCGCACACAAACCCGATCGCCAGGATGGCCCGCACGTTCATCAGCCGCAAACAATAGCACGAACCGGGCCGGATTTGTACATACTAATTCGTTAGTATGAGATACCGCATGGCACTCGCGCTTGGGGCGGCGGTACTGGCGGGCGGCCTGGCCGGCGCGCAGACGCGTCCGGCCTTCGATGTAGCCTCGCTCAAACCGAGCCCGCCTCGCACGGGCGACTTGCTCTACATCAACCTGGGCACCGCCAGCCACGGCACGCTCACCTTGTCGAACGCTTGTCTCGCGGACTGCCTCCGCTACGCCTACAGCATTACCAACGACGAGCAGATCGCCGGGCCGGACTGGATCAAGTTCAAGGATGTGCACTTCGAGATCGAAGCCAAGGCGAGTGCCGGTGGGGAATTAGGCGAGGCTTCCGATGTGGTCATCTCTGCTGCCGGGAAGTCGCGGCGAAAAGGTGACGCACTCTCTCGCCCTCTCTGGCTTTTAGTCGCTTCCAGTTCAACTTTCTTCTCCCTCATAATCAATCACTTCCCAAGAAGTGCTTGCTCCAGGCGTCTGCTAATCTCAAGACAGGTGAGAGTGGCGCGGCGGCGCTTTTGTGGGACAGACGATCGGTTTTTGTCGTCACCCCGCTGTGCTCGCGACGAGGCAAACAGGTGGGGCAGCCAATCCTGGCTGCCGCCGCCTTTCAGGCGGCGGGCGCGCATCGGGCTCCCCCCCCACTTTTTCATGAAATTCCGCGGGCCGAAGGCCCTCAGCAACAGACCACGGAAACCGATGGCCTGTCCCACCTCAGTACGGTAGAATGGTCAACACTTCCATGAAACTCTTGAAGACTTGCTTCGTTTACCTGCTTTGCTATTGGCTTTCTGCGCCGGCGGCGTTTTCGGCGGACGCGGGGCCGCTCCGCGGGTACTCGACCGAAGCGGCGCGCGCGGAACGCGATTGGGAAACCAAGTTCCGCGGCATGCCGGAGCCCGCGAATATCCGGTCCTATATGCAGAGGCTCTCGGCACGGCCGCATCATGTGGGGTCGGCTTACGATAAGGACAACGCCGAATGGATCCTGGCGAAGTTCAAAGAGTGGGGACTCGACGCTAAGATCGAAACCTTCGATGTGCTGTTCCCGACGCCCAAGGAACGGGCGCTCGAACTGGTGGAGCCGGTGAAGTTCACGGCCAAACTGGAAGAGCCGGTGGTGGCGGCGGACCCGACCTCGGGGCAACACGACGAACAGTTGCCGGCCTACAACGCGTATTCGATCGACGGCGATGTGACGGCGCCGCTGGTGTATGCCAACTTCGGGATTCCGGAGGATTACGACACGCTCGACCGGCTGGGCGTGTCGGTGAAGGGGGCCATCGTGATCACGCGCTACGGCGGGTCCTGGCGCGGGATCAAGCCCAAGGTGGCGGCGGAGCACGGCGCCATCGGCTGCCTGATTTATTCCGATCCGCACGAGGACGGATACTTCATGGGCGACGTCTTTCCGGATGGACCGTTCCGGCCCAAAGACGGCGTGCAGCGCGGCAGCGTGATGGACATGCCGGTGTATCCGGGCGATCCGCTGACGCCGGGCGTGGGCGCGACCAAGGATGCCAAACGGCTGGCGATCAAAGACGCAGTGACGTTGACCAAGATTCCGGTGTTGCCGATTTCCTACGGCGACGCGCAGCCGCTGCTGGCTGCGATGAAGGGACCGATGGCGCCGGCGGCGTGGCGCGGGTCCTTGCCGATCACGTACCGGATTGGGCCGGGGCCGGCCAAGGTGCATCTGAAAGCCAAATTCAACTGGGATACCAAGACGATCTACGACGTGGTAGCGCGGATTCCCGGGGCGACGTATCCGGATGAGTGGATCATCCGCGGCAACCATCACGACGCCTGGGTGAACGGGGCGGAAGATCCGCTTTCCGGCGCGAGCGCGCTGCTCGAAGAAGCGCGGGGCCTGGGTGCGCTGCTGAAGCAGGGCTGGAAGCCGAAGCGCACCATCATCCTGTGCCTGTGGGACGGCGAAGAGGAAGGGCTGCTGGGGTCGACGGAATGGGCGGAGACGCACGCGGAAGAACTGAAGCGCAACGCGGCGGTCTACATCAACTCGGACGGCAACTCCCGCGGCTATTTGCAGGTGGAAGGGTCGCACACGCTGGAGAAGTTCATGAACGGAGTGGCGAAGGATATCGACGACCCGGAGAGCAAGCTGACGGTNNGCGGCGGCGGCCGGCTCCGCGCAGGACCGGAACGAAGCGCGAAGCCGGGCGGATCTGCGGATTGGCGCGCTGGGCTCCGGGTCCGACTACACGGCGTTCCTGGATTTCCTGGGCGTGGCCTCCATGAACGTGGGATTCGGCGGCGAGGACCAGGGCGGCATCTACCATTCGATCTACGATGACTTCTACTGGTACACGCATTTCGCGGACACCAACTTTGTGTATGGGCGGGCACTGGCGCAGACGGCGGGGACGGCGGTGATGCGGCTGGCGGATGCGGAGCTGCTGCCCTACGATTTCGACGACTTCACGGACACAGTGCGCCGGTATATCGACGAAGTGAAGCGCCTGGCGCTGGAGAAGCGCGACCAGACTATCGAGCGGAACCGGCAGATTGACGAAGGGGTATTCGCAGCGGTGGTGGACCCGCGCACTCCGATGCTGGCGCCGCCGAGGGAAGCGGTGCCGCCGTTCCTGAATTTTGCGCCGCTGGACAATGGCCTGGCGGCGTTGCAGCGGACCACCGAACAGTACGACAAAGCGCTCGGGAGCGCCATGGAGAATGGCGGCGCGGCGCTGGCACGGGCAGCCTTGAAAGAGGCCAACGACAAGTTGGTGGCGGTGGAGCGCGCGCTGACGCTGAACGAGGGGCTACCGAACCGGCCGTGGTTCAAACACCAGATCTATGCTCCGGGGTTTTATACGGGCTATGGCGTGAAGACGCTGCCGGCGGTGCGGGAGAGCATCGAGCAGAAGAACTGGAAGCTGGCGGACGATGAGATCGGAAAAGTAGGAAAAGTGCTGGAGAACGCCGGCGAGGCAATACAGGGCGCGACGTCGGCATTGGGAACAGCGGCGAAGTAGGAACGGATGCTCACGGTTTGACCTTGACCAACGTCCACAGCAGCGCCGCGCCGATCAAGTCGAAGATGCCCAGGCAGATGAAGAACGGGGTGTAGCCGATGGTGGCCACCAGGCCGCCGATGGCAAGGGAAAAAATCAGCAGTCCCGCATTGCCGAAGGTGCCGGCCATACCGGCGACGGTGGCGACTTCGTTCCTCTTGAATAGGTCGGCCGACATGGTGATGACGGTGACGGATAGAGTCTGGTGGGCGAAGCCGGCAAGGCTGAGGAGAGCGATGGCGGCATAGGGACTCTGGACGACGCCGACGAAACCGACGCCGAGCATGAGACAGGCGCCCAGAGTGAAAGTGGCGCGGCGGGCGTTGATGAGGTCCACACCAGCGTATTTTTGCAGGGTCATGCTGACGAAGCCGCCGAACAGGCAACCGAAATCGGCGGCCAGGAAGGGCATCCAGGCGAAGAGGGCGATTTGCTGGATGTTCATGTGGCGGACGGTGGTGAGGTAGAGGGGGAGCCAAAAGGTGAGGGTGCCCCAAGTAGGATCGGCCAGAAAGCGCGGAAGCGCGATGCCCCAGAAGTTGCGCCGGCGGAGGATGGCGAGGATGGACGGACGGCTGCCGTCGCCTTGCAGATGCTTCTCCTGGCCGTCTTGGATGTAACTGCGCTCGTCGGCGGAAAGCGCCGGGTGGCGGCTGGGGGATTGGTAGCAAAAGAGCCAAAGCAGGACCCAAAGGATGCCGAGCGCGCCGGTGATGACGAAAGCCGCTTGCCAGTTGTAGCGGAGGATGGCCCAGACGACCAGGGGCGGCGCGAGCATGGAGCCAAAGGATGCGCCGATGTTGTAGACGCCGCCGGCGAGTCCGCGTTCGCGAGCGGGGAACCATTCGGCGACGGCCTTCATGCCGGCGGGGTTGGCCGAACCTTCGGCGAATCCCATGAGGCCGCGGAGACCGGCCAGGGCCTGCCACGAGTGGGCGAAGCCGTGGGCCATATTGGTGAGGGCCCAGATGGTGACGAAGATGGCGAGGCCGAACTTGAGGCCGAGAGAATCGAGGACATAGCCGCAGATGGGCTGCGCCATGATGGCGCCCTGGAAAGTGCCGACGATCCAGGAGTATTGTCTGGTGGTGATGTGGAGGTCGTGGAGCAGGGTGGGGGCGGCGACGGCGAGAGTGCTGCGGGTAAGATAATTGACGATGGAGCCGAGCATGAGGAGCGAGATCATGAACCAGCGGAGTGCTCGGACTTTGGGCATGAACGAATTGTAACGGCGGGCGGGTGCCGGTGACCACATGAAGATTTCGACGTATTACCCTTACCGATCGGCGGAAGCAAAAGAGAGATATCTGTCGCTCTACGAACTGATCGCGAAAGAGTGGCCGATCGCTTCAGAGTCCAGGATGGTATCCACAACGTATGGCGAAACGTTCGTGCGAGTGAGCGGACCGGACGGGGCTCAGCCGCTGGTGTTGCTACCCGGAGTGACTGCCACGTCACTGCTTTGGGCGACGAATATCGAGGGGTTATCCAGGCAATACCGAACCTACGCGCTGGATCGGGCCGGAGATATTGGGCGAAGTACATGCACGAAGCCGATGCGAGACTTGAGCGACATTTTGCGCTGGCTGGAAGAACTCTTCACGGCGCTCGATCTCGGGGACCAGATCAATCTCGTGGGGCTTTCCTACGGAGGCTGGCTGACGGCGGAGTACGCGCTTCACTTTCCGAACCGACTCCGCAAGATCGTGCTCTTGGCTCCGGGCGCGACGGTGCTGCGGACGCGGGCGGAGTTTTATGTCCGCATGGCGCTGGTTTTGACGGGCCGCCGGTACTTCGCCAGGGCCGCCGTCTACTGGCTGCTTGAGGATCTGGCCCGCAAAGATGCTTCCAGAGTGGAAAAGTCGGTGGACCGGGTACTGCTGACACTGCGGTGCCTTCCACTACGGCGGCCGATCGGTCCCACGGTATTGACGGACCAGGAACTGAAGAGCTTGGGCATGCCCACGCTCTTTGTGGTGGGTGAACATGAGAAGATCTATTCGGCGGCGCAGGCTGTACAGCGCCTGAACCGTGTCGCCCCGCATATCAGGACTGAGACGATTCCCAACGCAGGTCATGATTTGACCATCGTGCAGCCGGAGACAGTCAACTGGAAGATCCTTGAATTCCTAAAGTAACGGGGCTGAGGTTTTTGAAAAATGCGGGATTCGTTCTGTTATGTGGTAATCTGCTTGCAATCACCGAGGAGAATGCCATGAGGCCTATATCACTGTGCTTGATCCTGCTTGCGATAGCGGCGCCGTGGGCCGGCGCGCAGACGAGCGACGCAGCAACGAAGGAACTGATCGAGAAGCTGCTGGGCCGCATCGATGGGCTGGAGAAACGCGTGGCGGAGCTGGAGCATGGCAAGACCGCCGCAGCGCCGGCGAAGGCGGTATCGGCCACCGAGGCGATGCATCAATCGCACGACCAGGCGCCAGCGCCGCAGACGGCGGGGCCGGAAGCTACGCCGGTGTATCCATCGTTGAAGATCGCCGGTTTCAGCGACCTGGATTTTTCGGCCACGGACCTGCACAGCACGGCCACGGGCTTTGGCGCGCAGACGCTGCTGGCCCCGCACAGCGGTTTTGAGGAAGGCCAGTTCACGCTGCATCTGAGCTCCGCGCTATCTCCCAAGGTGACGATGTTCGGCGAGATCACGCTGACGGCGCGCTCCGACGCCAGCACGGGGTCGCCCGCGGCGGCGGGCTTCAATGCGGAGGTGGAGCGCATCATGATCCGTTATGACGCCAACGATTATTTCAAAGTGTCGTTCGGCCGCTACCACACACCGATCAACTACTGGAACACGGCGTTCCACCACGGGCAGTGGCTGCAGACCACCATCAGCCGGCCGGAGATGACGCAGTTCGGCGGTAGTTTCATTCCGGTGCACTTCGTCGGCAGCCTGATCGAGGGAGCTGCGCCGGCGGGCGGGCTGAACCTCAACTATGCGGTGGGGATGGGGAACGGGCGCGGACAAGTGATTAGCCGCGGCGGGGATTTCAGCGACATCAACAATAACCGGGCGTTGCTGGCGAACGCCTTCGTCAAGCCGGACGCGCTGTACGGGCTGCAGCTGGGTGGGTCAATCTACCACGACTCGTTGAACCCGCTGACGGCGCCGGCGGCGCGCGAGTGGATCGAATCGGCGCACATCGCCTGGCAGAAGGAGACGCCCGAGTTCATCGCGGAATTCGCCAACGTGGGCCATCAACCGATCAGCGGAGCGCCGGCATCCAACAGCCAGGCCTGGTATGTGCAGACAGCGTACCGGCTGCCGTGGCTGCAGAAACTGTGGAAGCCGTATTACCGCTTCGAGTACATTCACGTGCCGAAGTCCGACGCGATTTTCCGAACTGTGGTGCCGACCTTCCACGCGTCGACGTTCGGGCTGCGGTACGACATCACGACATTTGCGGCTTTCAAGTTTGAGTACCGGAGCTACGTTCGCCGCGACGCGCCGAACTTCTACGGCTTCTTCGGGCAGACGAGCTTCACTTTCTAGGCCGGCATATGGGAAACAGGGGAGGCTTCTTTTCAAGACGTGCGATGCTGCTTGGTGCGCTGGGCCTGGGGAGCGTGGCCGCGAGCGGCGAGGCGCAAGGCGCGGATATCGCCATCGTGGTGCGGCCGGATGTGCCAGTGGAGAACCTGACGTTTGCGGAAGTGCGGCGTCTGTTTCTGGGCGACCGGCAATTCTGGACGTCGAACGTGCGGGTAACCCTGTTGGTGCGCGCGCCGGGTGCGCGCGAGCGGGACGTGGTATTGAAAACGATTTACCAGATGTCGGAAGCGCAGTTCCGGCAGTATTGGATCGCCAAGGTTTTTCGCGCGGAGGCGGCGGCCGGTCCGAGAATCGTCTACTCTAATGAGATGGCCGGAGAGTTGGTTTCCGGGATGCCAGGGGCGGTGGCGTTCATGGTTGCGGACCAGGTGCCCAAAGGTTTAAAGGTTCTCAAGATCAATGGACTGCTGCCGGGGGCGAAGGATTATCCGCTGCGCTGAAAAGATGCTGTTGTGATCGGCAAGACAGTTTCGCACTACAAGATTCTGGCCGCACTGGGCAAGGGCGGCATGGGCGTGGTGTATCGCGCGGAAGACGTGCGGCTGGGCCGCACGGTGGCGCTGAAGTTCGTACCGGAAACGCTGGCCAATGACCGCTCGGCGCTGGAACGATTCCAGCGCGAAGCACGGGCGGTGTCGGCGCTGAACCATCCCAACATCTGCACGCTGCACGATATCGACGAGTCCGACGGGCGTCCGTTCCTGGTGATGGAGTGTCTAGAAGGGCACACGCTCAAGGAACGCATCGCGAAGGGCCTGGCGCTGGATGAGGTGATGGACATCGCCATCCAGGTGGTGGACGCGCTGGACGCGGCGCACAGCCGCGGGATTGTGCATCGCGACATCAAGCCGGCGAACATCTTCGTGAATACGCGCGGCCAGGTGAAGATGCTGGACTTCGGACTGGCCAAGATGTTGGGAGGGAGCGGGAGCGGCGGGGAAGTTTCGCAGGCCTCGCAGATGGCGACGGCGGCTCTGGACGAGTTGCTCACCAGTCCGGGGTCGACGATCGGGACGGTGGCCTACATGTCGCCGGAGCAGGCGCGCGGCGAAGATCTGGACGCGCGGACCGACCTGTTTTCTTTCGGCGTGGTGCTGTACGAGATGGTAACGGGCGTGCTGCCGTTCCTAGCCAACAGCGTGGCCCTGACGTTTGTGGCGATTCTGCAAAGCACGCCGGTGGCGCCGTCGCGCGTGCGGCCGGAAGTGTGCGCGGAGCTGGAGCGGATCATCGCCAAGGCGCTGGAGAAGAACCGCGATCTGCGGTATCAAACCGCTTCCGACTTGCGGGCCGATTTGAAGCGGCTGCGGCGCGATACGGATTCGAGCCGCATCGCGTCGCCGGTCACGGAGGCGTTGCCGGCCGCGGCTGGTAGTGTAACGGAACGGCCATCATCCGGGAGGCAACTGGTGGCTGCGCCGGTTGCGGATGCGAGTTCGCCGAGCCAGGCGACGGCTCCGCGAAGCCGCCGGACGATGGCGGTGGCGGCGGTGGTGACGGCGCTGCTAGCGGTGGCGGGCGTCTGGTATTTCCTGCTGCGGGAGAAGCCGCTCGATTCGCTGGCGGTGCTGCCGTTCGTGAATGTGGGTGGGGATCAGAGCACGGAATACCTGAGCGACGGCATTACGGAAAGCATCATCAACAACCTGTCGCAGTTGCCGCAGCTCTCCGTACGGTCATTCAGCGCGGTGGCGCATTTCAAGAACAGGGACGTCAATCCTCAAGCGTCGGGCAACGAACTGAAGGTGAGGGCGGTGTTGACCGGGCGGCTGGTACGGCGCGGCGACGAGTTCGCGATCAGCGCGGAGCTGGTGGACGTCCAGGGAAACCGGCAGATCTGGGGCAGCCAGTACACGCGGAAAGTGGCCGACATCCTGGCGACGCAGGAGGAGATCTCACGAGAGATCTCGGAGAAGCTGCGGTTACAGATGACGGGCGCCGACAAGCAGCGCCTGAATCGCCGCCAGACGGTGGACGCGGCCGCGTACCAGTTGTACTTGCAGGGGCGCTACCAGTGGAACAAGCGGACGCTCGAGGGCTTGCAGCAAAGCATCGATTATTTTCAGCAGGCGATCCAGAAAGATCCGCGGTATGCGCAGGCGTTCGCAGGACAAGCCGACGCGTACGCCCTGCTGGACGATTTCAACGTGCTGCCGGCGCGCGAAGTGCTGCCCAAAGTGAAGAGCGCGGCGGCCGAAGCGCTGCAACTCGACGACACGCTGGCGGAAGCCCACACGTCGCTGGCGTGGGCCCAGTTCCACGATCTGGACTGGACCGGCGCGGAGAAAGAATTCAAACGAGCGATTGAACTGAACGCGAGTTATCCGACGGCGCATTCCTGGTATGGCGAATACCTGATGGCCCAGGGACGGTTCGACCGGGCGCTGGAGGAGATGACGCGCGCATACCAGTTGGATGCGCTCTCACCGGTGCTGAACCTGGCGTTGGGCTACCGTTTCTACTACGCGCACCAATACGAGCCGGCCATCGAGCAATGCCAAAAGGCGCTGGCGATGGATCCGAACTTCGCGCCGGCGCACGTGTATCTGGGGCGCGCGTATCAGCAGAAGCCGGCGTATCCAGAAGCGATCGCGGAATTCCGCAAGGCACTCGAGATCTCAGAAGGCGACACCAACGAACTGGCGGCGCTGGGGCAGGCTTATGCCGTCTCGCACCAGGAGGGCGAGGCCCGCAAGATCCTCGATCAGTTGAAGGAGCGTTCGCAGCAGACCTACGTGCAGCCGATGTGGATCGCGGTGATCCATTTCGGCTTGGGCGAAAAGGACCAGGCCTTCGACTGGATGCAGAAAGCGTACGACGACCGGTCGGCGTGGCTGGTGTACCTGAAAGTGGACCCGCTGTTCGACGCGGTGCGGGGGGATGCGCGATTTGTGGACCTGGTCCGGCGGGTGGGATTGGCCGGAAACTAGGCGGGCGTGGGGGGAGTTCCGGCTGTCACTTGCCGCCGGGCGAAGCGAGCAGTTTGTCGAGCTTGTCTAATTGCTCCTGGAGGTCGTTCATTTTGCCTTGCTCGGAGCGCAATTGAGATTCCGCCTCGGCCTCCTGGCCGCGGCATTGCTGTTCGCTGGCGGCGAACATTTCGACAGTCGGTTTGAGGCGGGAGATGGTGTCTTCGGCGGCCTTTTGCTCAGCCGGGTTCGGGGCGTTGCGCAGCCGGGTCTCATTCAGTTCGACTTGCGCCGCCATGCTTCTGCGCTGCATCTGAGACTGGTTGCAGCGGTTGCGAGCGTCGTCGAGGCGTTGGGTGGCGCGGTTCAGAATTCCGGATTGGGTTTGGACGCGGAACATCACGATCTGTACCCGTTGGATGGTGCCCGCCGCGGTTTGCAGGTCGAGGCGCAACTGGCGGATCTCAGTGAGCAGGGCCTGCGTCAGTTGGGTATCCGGGGAAGCGGGCTGAGCGAAGGCCACCGCGGACAGGAGGAACGGCGCCAGGAAAAGAACCTTCGACTGATACATGGAGTTACCTTCCAGAGTTATTGTACGCGGTCGGAGCCGCGGAAGAGCGTACCACGGGGGCAACGAAATCTTCGCAGCCCTTAAAGAAACGGAGCTGATGTCATACGATGGCCGCGGAGTTCCTGGAGTTGCGCGTTGAGGTGGCCGAGGGAGGCGTATTGGCGGGCCCAGGAGGGCGGATGCGCGAGGCGGCGCGGGGAGAAATCGCGGCGGCTGAAAAGATCGGAGGCGGAGATCACCGCGGTGCCCATGGGGCGGTATTCGTAAGCGCCCTGCGCCCAGGCGAGGTCGCCTTCCAACCAGAGATAGAAACCCACTGGCTCTATTTTACGACTGTCAGGGATTCCACGGCTTCCAGGAGCTCGCCGTTGGAGAAGGGCTTGCGCAACACGCGAGCCGAGGGGAAGCGGGCGATGAGCGACGGTTCGGGCATGGCAGCCAGGTAGATAAGGTTAAGCCTGTCTGCGACGGGCAGGAATACCTGGGGAGTATTGGTGATGACCAGATCCGCGTGGAGTTCGCCGGTCTCGATCCGATTGAGCCCCTGCTCCGCCGTGGCGGTCACGACTTCATGACCGTGGCGGTTCAACAGGGTTCGGACAAAGGCCGCAATGTAGGGATCTTCCGCGATCAACACCTTTGCCGTAGTCTGCTGGCACATGTGGAAACCCGTAGTCATCCTGTCTTCTAAAACCGTGCGGCTAGTTAACATTGTGGGGGCCAACCGGTCTGGGCACAATCCCCCCCAATGGGGAGGGTAAAGAAGGTGAAATGAGGGGGCTAAAGCAAATCGGTCCATCTGCCGAATATGAGGTTAGACAGCACGGCGAGGTGGGCGGCGTTATGGTGGGGGTCGATGGGGGCGGGCAGGTGGCGGACGTCGCCGCAGTTTTCGTCCTGAAGCTGCCAATCGGCGATCATGGCGGGAGTGATTTCGAGGTGGAACTGGAAGCCGTAGATGAGGGGACCGGCGCGGAAGGCTTGGTTGGGACAGGCGTCGGAAGAGGCCAGTAGGGTGGCGCCGGGTGGGAGTTCCCAGGTGTCGGAGTGCCAGTGGAAGATGGATTCGGGCGCGACGAGAGAGGAGAAAAGCGGGTCGGAGGAGGCGGCGGGAGTGAAGCGGACGTCAAACCACCCAATTTCCTTGACGGGGTTGGGGTGGACATCGGCGCCGAGAGCGCGGGCGATGAGTTGGGAGCCCAGGCAGATGCCGAGGAGCGGCTGGCGGGCGGCGATGGCCTGGGAGATGAGCTGACGTTCGAGATCGAGGAACGGTAGAGGATGGTTGGCGGACATGGGGCCGCCGAGGAAGATCAGGCCGTCGTAAGAGGCGATGGAGGGAACGGGGGCAGCAGGGCGGTAGAGGTCGGCGTAATCGAGGGAGATGCCGCGCTCTTCGAGTGCGGGAGCGATGAGACCGACGCCTTCAAAGGGGGCGTGACGGAAAGCGAGGACCTTCACGGACGGGCCGCGACCTGGAAGTGGCTGAGGCCGGTGGCGTAGCGCTCGATGCCTTTGTAGATGGCTTCGGCGAGTTTGTCGCGGTAGTCCGACTTTTTGAGGAGAGACTCTTCGCGGGGGTTGCTGAGAAAGCCGATTTCGGCGAGGACGGAGGGCATGTTGGCCCCGATTAAGACTACGAAGGGGGCGCTCTTGACGCCGCGGTCCTTGGATGCCGGGATGTTTTTGTTAGAGAAGGAGAAGAGCGCGGCCTGAATGCGCTTGGCGAATTCGAGGGACTCTGCGGACTTGTCATGAAGGGTGATTCTCTTGATGATGTCCTGGAGCTCAAAGATGGAGGTTTGGGCGCTGGCGTTTTCGCGAGCGGCCAGGTCGAGGGCATCGCGCGTGCCGGTGATGTTGAGGTAGAAGGTTTCGACGCCGGCGATTCGCGGGATGGACGATGAGTTGGCGTGGATGGAGAGGAAGAGGTCGGCCTTCTTCTCATTAGCAAGAGCGGTGCGGCCTTCGAGAGGGACGAAGGTGTCGTCGGTGCGGGTGTAGATGACTTCGGCAGCCATGCGATCTTCGATGAGCTTGCCGAGGCGCTGGGAGACGTCGAGGACGAGGTCCTTTTCNNAGGAGGCCTTTGGGGCCTTCAGTGCCGTTATCGTGGCCGCCGTGGCCGGGGTCGATGACGACGCGGTTGATCTTGAGGCCGAGGGCGCGGATGAGCGAGTTCTGGCCGGAGCTGGTGTGGCGGGCGGCGCTGGCGATTTCCTCGGGCGGGGCCGGCGTGGTGGCGGGCGGGGCGGTAACAGGGGGCTTGGAAGCGGGTGACTTGGAAGCAGGCAGCGTAGTAGCAGGCAGCGTGGTAGCAGGCAGCGTGGTAGCAGGCAGCGTGGTAGCAGGCAGCGTGGCAGGAGACGGCGCGGCATCGTTCTGCGTGGAAGCCGGCGGGGCGGGCCTGGGAGTGGCGGGCACGAGCGAGGCGGCCGGTTTTACGGTGGATGGCGCGGACTGGATGGCGATGGGCGGCGCTGAGGCGAGCCGGCCGGGTGAAGTAGCGGCGGACGTTTCGGTTGGGGTGGAAGTGGGAGTGGAACCGGACGCGTGGCGCAATTCCACCATCAGACGGTTGGGATTGGCGAGAGTGGAGGAGGTGGGGTCGACGTTGTCGCCGAGGTCGAGCACAATGCGGGTGACACCTTTGGCGGTTTCGGCAACGCGGATGCGGAGGAGCAGTTTGTCGTCGACGGTCTCGGAGTACATGCGCGGGCCTTTGACGACGCGCGGGATGGAGTTGAGAATGTCGTAATAGACCCGTTCGGGATTGTGGAGGCGATCGGAGCGGAATTCAAAAGGGCCACTGACTTCGATGGCGACGCGGGTAGCGTCGTGAAGGATGAAATGGCGGACGGCGACGACGGAGAGCGGCGCGGGTGTGGGGTTTTGCGCGAAGAGCAGCGAGACCGGAACCGTGAGCGCCGCGATCAGCTTCATAAGTTCATCGAGTGACGTATCGGACGATGCCGTCGGCGCCGACGATCTCCTGGATGTGGCGCGGCTGGTCGGGCGAGGGCTCGGCGGGCTGCGCGGGTTGGGGAGCGGCCGCGGGCGCCTTCTGCGCCTTGGGGGAGAGCTCGATCAAGCGCCGCACCTGGACCACGTAGTTTCGTGTTTCCGGGAATGGCGGCACGCTGCCATATTTTTCGACAGCGGCTTCGCCGGCATTGTAAGCGGCGATGGCGAGGGTGTAATTGCCGTTATACAAATCGAGTAAGTAGTGCAGGTATTTGGCGCCGCCCTGCATGTTATCGAGGGGGTTGAAAATATCGGCCACGCCGAAGCGGCGGGCGGTTTCAGGCATCAACTGCATGAGGCCCATGGCGCCTTTGGGAGAAACAGCGAAGCGATTGTAATTGCTCTCGACTTTGATGACGGAGTGGATCAAGAGCGCGGGGATAGACTCCTGCGCGGCGATGCGCTCGACGTCATCATTGAAGGAGGCGACGGGGAAGGAGGTGACGGGCGGAGCGGGGAGGGCAGCCGCAACGGCGAGGGACGCGACGGGTTTCGAAGTGACGATCACGCTTCTCACAAGCTTGCCAGTGCGCGGATCGGCCCGAACCACCCGGGTAATCTGCTGCGGCCGATCGGGAAGGCCGGCGGCGGATAAGAGGGTTGCTGCCAAGGTCGCGCCCAGTCCCATTCTAAAACATAAATGCGTCAAAATGTTTTGCTCCTCAGTATAAGACATTCCCTCGATTTTTCCAAGGGAACAGACGCGGACCGGCCCCTTAAGAGCGATGGTATCATTTTGCTGTGAGCAGCCGGGCGGGGTACGTGCTGGTGGGGGGCCGGAGTCGTCGGATGGGCAGCGACAAGGCGCTGCTGCGGTACCGCGGGGCCACACTGGTGGAGACGGTGGCGGAGGCTGTGAGGCAAGGCGTCGGACGCCCGCTGCTGGTCGGCAACCGAGACCGGTATGGCGGATTGGGATACGAAGTTATACCCGATCTTTACCCGGGAGAGGGACCCCTGGGCGGCGTCCTGACCGCCCTCGAAAATTCGAGTGCGGAGTGGAACCTGATTGTTGCCTGCGACATGCCGGAGTTGACGGGCGAGTTCCTGGGCGGGTTGATGGACGCGGCGGAAGGACGGGGCGGCGAGGTGCTGGTACCATTGGGGCCGGACGGAAGGGCCGAACCGCTGTGTGCGGTATACGGCAAAGGCGCACGGCCGGGGTTGCAGCGGGCTTTCGATCGCGGGGTGCGGCAGATGAGAGCGGCCCTCGAAGAGGTGCGCGCCGTAACCCATTTTGTGCCGGAACTGGCGCGTTTTCAAAACGTTAATACTCCTGGAGACTGGGCAAGGTATGACGCCGGCTGATTCGTATCCACACTACATCGAGTTCCGGCATGTCTATAAGACGTTCGACAAGCCGGTTTTAGTCGATGTCAATTTCTATGTAAATCCGGGCGAGACGGTGGCGATCATCGGGCGGAGCGGGGTGGGAAAGTCGGTGACGCTGGCGCACATTATGGGGTTTCTGCGGCCGGACGAGGGGCGCGTGATTGTGGCGCACGAGGACATCACGGATCTTCCGGAGGTGGAGATGCGGCGCGTCCGGAAGAAGGTGACGATGGTGTTCCAATCGGGGGCGCTATTCGATTCGATGACGGTGGGGGAGAACGTGTTGTTCTCGCTCGAGCTGCGGCAGGATTACGACGCACAGAACAAAGAAGACGTGGTGGACGGGCTGCTGCAGATGGTGGACATCGCGGAGGCAAAGGACGCTTACCCTTCCGACTTATCGACGGGGTATAAGCGCGCCGTGGCGATTGCGCGGGCGCTGGCGGCACAACCGCAATGCGTACTATACGATGAGCCGACGACGATGGTGGACCCGATTATGTCGGACCACCTGGGCGACCTGATGCTGCGGTTGAAGCGGCAGTTGAAACTGACGTCGGTGGTGGTGACGCACGATCTGGACCTGATGTACAAGGTGGCGGACCGGGTGGTGTTTCTGTACGAGGGTGGAGTCATTTATTTCGGGCCGGTGGATGAGCTGGAGAAGTCGGAGCACCCGCACATTCAGGAGTTTCTGGCGATGGATAGGGTGGTGCGGACGTAGGGGGCGGCGGATTTCAATACTTCTTCAGGAACTCGGCCACACCAGGCAATTGCGCCGCGCGAAGCGCGCTGCATAGACGGACTTGATCGAGAACTTGCGCAAGTATTTTCTGCTCCTCGGGCTCCCACTGCCCGGCATCCTGGTGAGAAGTGCGTCGTAATGCTCTTGCACGAAGCGGAACGGCAAATCCCGCGTGGTGAGGTTCGCGGTGGGTGCGAGCAACAGATCCATCGCATCACGTCCGTCGAAATCGTTGCCAAGCGTGAGCTCCATCGCAGACTTGGCCAATGCCGGATCCCGGAAGCCACCCAGCGCTTTCACTAATTCCTGCTTCTCTTCCGGGTTCCGGGCCAGTTTCGCCGCGGTCATCAACGGACTGAGCGAAGCACGCGGCCCGAGGAACCGTCGACGGTGATGGGATCGCCGTTTTGAAGCGCATGCAGGATACCGGGGACGTTGGCAACGGCCGGGATGCCATACTCGCGAGCGACAATCGCGCCGTGACTGAGATAGCCGCCGGTCTCCATGACGATGGCGGAGGCTCGCAGGAAGAGCGGGGTCCAGCCGGGATCGGTGGATGGGGCGATGAGGATGTCGCCCTGCTGTAAGTGGGCGGCGTCCGTGGGATGGTGCACGATGCGGGCAGCGCCGGTAGCGGTACCGGACGAGACGGAGATGCCGGTCCAGACGCCGGACTCCGATGCGGAGGCAGTTTGTGGGAGAGGGTCGGCGAGCCGGCCATCGGGCTCTTCGGTGATCAGGTCCGGGGCCGTTTCAGCGAGCCACGACTCGCGGCGATGGGCGCGGTCGAGGGCGAGCGAGCGCGCGCCCTCGCCATCCCAGTATCCGCGCAGCCAGCAAATGACATCGACAAACGCGAAGTGGAGCGCTTGCTCGGGCGCATCCAGGTGACCGGTTGCCACGAGGCGGCGGCCGATCTCCAGCACCAGGCGGCGTGTGGGTAACAGCAGAGAAACCAGGGCGGATTTAGCGGCCTCGCGCGCAGCTATGGCCTCCCGCAGTTTGCGGACCAGCCAGAGCAGCAAGGGAGTTCGCCAACCGAAGCGCTGGTTCAACTCCCGTTCGGCTTGCCGGCGCACTTGGGCGGCGGTCTCTCGCGGGTCGCGCGGAGGGGGGTTGTCGCGGATCCGCTGGACCTGTTCCAGAATCCACGACGGGTCTTCGGCCCAGCGCGGGTTCAGCGCGTGGCACTCATAGACGGCGCGGTGGCCGAAATCACGCAGAAACTCCTCCAGGGTGGACTTGCCTTGCGCGATGTCATATAGGCGATACCCCTGCTCGGCACTGGTCACTCCGCCGGCTCCGGCCTGCAGGCGGGCAATCAGGCCGGCATCCTTTACGAGCGCGTCGAGTGCCAGTTGCCAGGGACCGGAACTGCTGTTGGCAAGTCCGGCCACTGGCAGCAACGAGCCCTGTGCCTGGGTGATCTGTGCCATGATGCGCCATAGCTCCGCACGCGAACGAGTGGTCCAATCGATGGGCCGCAGGCTGCGCTCGAAAATGAATTGACTCTCGATGGCAGCCCGGGACTTGGCTGGGTAGTTCCAGATCTGGCGCAGCAACCGCAGGCCGGCCATGCCGCGGCGGCGGCCCGGCGGCCCCTTGAGCGGGTTGGGCGGCACCGGGATCTCCGGCTGTTGGCCGCCGAGCAGTTTCACCACGTCGGCCGGCAGGACTCCGAAGGCGTCATAGAAGGCCCACTGCATGGCGGTGAGATCGAAGAAAGCGCGCCCCTGAAAGCGGCGCACCACTTCCAGGCCGGGCGGCATCTGGTATCCCACGGCCCCCTGCGCGGCGTAGGCGGCGGAGCCGACGATGTCGCTGAGAATGCTCCAGGAGAGTTCGCAAACCACGCCGGGCAACGTATCCTTGATATTTGCCGTGGACCAATAGCGAGGCATTGCGGCTGTCTGCGGCCAGCCGGCTCGCGGCAGCCTGGTGACGGGGCGCGCCTGGAGCAGCCAGAGATGCGCTCCGTCGTAAGCCCACTCGATGTCCTGCGGGTCGGGCGCCTCGCCCAGCGCCCAGTGGACGCGCTGCACCAGGTGCGCGAGTTGCTCTTCGACCGGCGCCGGCAACCATGCGCAGCCGACGGGCCCGGCTTGCCGTAAAAGCAGACCGTCCTGGTTGCGCCAGATCATGCGCAGCGGATTCACGCGTCCGCTGACCACGGCTTCGCCCAGGCCTTCGGCCGCGTCGATCAAAATGAGATCGCGGCGGCCGGTGGCGGGGTCGCAGGAGAAGGCCACGCCGGCACAGCGGGCGTCGACCATCTCGCAGACGACCACGGCGCACTGCACTTCTTCGTCGCGGAAGCCCATGCGATGGCGATAGGCGATGGCTTGCGGCGTCTGCAGGGAGTCGATACAGCCTTGCGCGGCTTGCTCGATGGCTTCGACACCGCTGACATTCAGGAAACTGCGATGGATGCCGGCGAAGGAAGCCCGGGCGGAGTCTTCGGCGGTGGCGCTGGAGCGCACGGCGACTTGGGCGTTGAGGAGCCCCAACCGCTCGAGACCGGGACGGATCAGGGAAAGCGGTGCGCCGGCAGGCAGCACGCCACCGCGGGGCACACGGAAGCCGTAACGCGCCAGCCGCGCCAGGTTGTAGCCTTTGCCGCCGCAGACGGAGGGGCCAGCGTCGTGCGCCTCCGGCCAGCTTAAGAAAGCACTCATGCGAGATCCGGGAGGACTTGGGTAGGGGATCTGGGGTTCAGCATGTAATATAGAATGATGTCACGCACCGCCCTGGCTCTGCTAATTCTTTCGAGCACGCTGGCGGTCGCCGCCGAAGTCAAGATTACACCCGCGGAGCGCGAAGAGGAAGCCCGCTGGCTGCGGTCGCTGGGCGTGAAACCACCGGCCTCCGGATGGCCTCTGGAAGATCCATTCGCACAACCCTTCACGCGCCGTTCCCTGGTGGTGCCCACCGCCTGGTACCGCGCGAGGCCGCAAACCTTGCGGGCGGATCTCTTCCGGGAGGACATCAAGCTGCTTCACAAGATCATGGAAACGGCCTACGGCGGGTGGGACGCAGCGAAGCGCCGCGGCTGGAATTGGGAGGGGTTCTTTCAGGACTGGGACACGGCACTGGGAGCGCGCGGCAGCGATGAACTGCCGTTGGCCGACGCTTTCGCGCCGTGGCGGAAGTTCATGGAGGTTCAACTGGACAACCATTCCGGTCCGGTGGCGGGAAGTTTCAAGGACGCGGGTCACGCGTACTCGTGGGCGGCCACGCTCGAACAGGAGCCCGCCGGGGGCTGCACCGAATTCCGGAATGGAAAGGGCGCCACGTATCCGATGGATGCCTCCGACCCGGCGCAGCAGCCCAAGAAGCGCGAGGACATCAACGGCAAGCCGGTCTATTACATCGTCACGACCACGGCCAAAGGACCGATGGCATCGGTACACTGCGGCGCCGCGTGGATTCCGGCGGCGGCGGGGTGGATGCCGGAGGAAAGCGCGCGCACCATACACATCCGTAAGCTGGCACAGACGGAAAAGGATGTTCCGACGTTCCGCTCGATCTCACCGCGCATCGGCTATATTCGCTTCCCTTCGTTTTCAAAACCGGCGGTGGAGCTTACGCTGGAACTGGAAAAGTCGCTCAAGGGCCGGACGCATAACGAAGAGATTCTGATCGTCGACCTGCGGGGAAACGGCGGCGGCGATATGCGAATCGAAGCGCTCGAACAATGGACCAAGTTCCGCCCGGCGGAGGGCCAGAGGCGGCTCGGCGAATCGTGCCTTTATCCGGCGCTGCGCTGGGGCTACACGCAAATCAGCTCCGCGAGCCTGAAGCCGCCGATCAGCGGCCAACGCAGCAAGAACTTGCAGGGCGGGTTGGACGCACTGTTTCATGACGACGCCGCGGGCTGTCCAGCCAAGTATTCCGAACGCGCGGCGAAATGGAACTACACCGAACACCAATACCCGGCGAAACCGGCAGGAAAGACACGCCTGCTGGCGCTGGTGGACGATTACTGCGGCAGCGATTGTGAAGGCGCCGTGATCGAAATCGCGGCGGTTCCGGGCAGCGTGATTGCGGGTGTGAATACGTTCGGCGTGGCGCAGTTCATCCAACCCGGCTACTTTGTGCTGCCCAACACGCGGCTGCCGTTCCGCATCGCGCTGGGCACGTCGGACCACTACGGCGACGGGCGGTCCTTCGACGGCTACGGGTTCGACGTCGATATTCTGCTGGCGACGGAGAAGGACATGAGCGCGGAGAGTATCATTGGGCTGGCCGAGCGACTGCGCCCGGCGATCCGTAAAGTCGATCGGTGAGGATGGTGGGGTTTGGGTTAAAATGCCCGCAGGCACACCGTTCCAGGAGGATGTATGCGAATCTGGCTATTGATTCTCTGCGCTGTACTCGCCACGGCACAGGAAGATCACTCGCAACACCAACACGCCGTTGCCGGCCTCGGCACGGTGGACTTTCCGACCTCCTGCAGCGCCACGGCGCAAGAATCGATCTCCCGCGGAGCGGCCCTACTCCATTCGTTCGGCTACGAGGAAGCGCGCCTGACGTTCAACGATGCCGCGAAGGCAGACCCGGCCTGCGCCATGGCCTACTGGGGCGTGGCGCGGACCTGGTATCACCCGATATGGCCGCCACCATTGCCCGATGAACTCAAGGCAGGCGCGGCGGCTCTCGATCGGGCTTTGGCCATTGACGCGAAGACCGACCGCGAGCGGGACTACATCAATGCCCTCGCGGTGTTCTACAAGGACTGGCAGACGGTCGATCACGCGACCCGTGCGAAGAATTACGAACAGGCTCTCAGCGCGGTCTGCGATCGCAACCCCACCGACGACGAGGCCGCGATTTTCCACGCGCTCCAGTTGGTGGCGATCGGTTACCTCGACCCGATGGACAAGTCGTATACGTGGCAGAAGAAGGGGAGCGAGATTCTCAACCAGCTGCTGGTACGCCATCAGAACCATCCCGGCATAGCGCACTACATCATTCACAGCGTCGATTACCCGTCGCTGGCCGAGCTGGGCCTCCAGGCGGCGCGCGCATACGCCAAGATTGCGCCCGATTCGCCGCATGCCNNGGCTGCACGGCGGCGGCGGATCATTCGACCAGCTCCACGCGATGGATTTTCTGGTCTATGCGTATCTCCAGCAGGCCAAGGATACCAGCGCTCGAAGGGTAGTGGCGGAAATCCAGGATATGACCAGGCTCGACGAAGACCAGTTCGCCGCCGCCTACGCCTTTGCCGCCGCACCAGCGCGCCTGGCTCTTGAGCGGCACGATTGGAGAGCCGCTGCCGCGTTGGAGATCAAGCCGGCATGGTTCCCTTGGGATCGGTTTCGGAACGTCGAAGCGCTGGTGCATTACGCGAGAGCGATTGGTGCTGCGCGGGCGGGCGATGTGGCGGCCGCGCACCGTTCGGCCGACGAAATCACCGCAATCCGCAGGGCCATACCAGCAACTCGCGACTACGATTGGAGCGGCTCCATCGGCGCGCAGTGGGAAGCGGCCACCGGGCTGATCGCGTGGGCCGAAGGAAAA
>PLZX01000295.1 GCA_003152325.1 Bryobacterales bacterium
CAACAACTCGGTGAGGTTGGGCGTGGCGTCGAGAAACAGGATGTGTTCGATAAGTGCTTCGACGTGCTTCATTTCAACAATGGACAGCTTTTTGATGTAGCCGTCCAATTTGTCATAGTGCCAGTTCCCGCACATCTCGGCGTGGAGGAAGTATTGGATTCACCAAGGTGTCAACATGTCTGGAGTAAGCTTCGAAGTTGAGAATTGGACCGTCACGGCCGATTCTCCAGATTGGCCAATTATTACGTCATCGCAAGAAAGGTGAAGCGTATGAGTACACATACCGGCGCCGAGCATCACGAGAAGGCGGCGCACCACGCCCATATCGCTCACGGCCACGGGCTCCATGCGGTGCATCACGCCGCGGAAGCCACGAAGCACCATGCCGACGAACATGGTGGCGCCATCGAAGAAGAATAAACGGCCGAAGAGCCGAGCAAGACAACGGTTTTAGTTCAGGGCTCGGAGCGGATTGAGCGGGGCGCCAGGCGCCCCGCTTGAAGGATGTCATCTCTGTTTCGCTAGGGCCAGTCTCTAGGGCAATAGCTGCTCCCGGAAAAACTCAATCGTCATCTTGTGGATTCTTTTAATGCTGATCGACAGAGGCTTGCTGGAATCCCGCGGCTCGAAGTCATGATCTGCGTTTTCGACTTTTTCCAATTAAGAGCGCTGAGTGGCATTCCAGTACCTGCGGTCTTCGCGGGTGCGCCGTACGCTATCGATGACCAGGATGTTCCTGCCTTTCCTTGGCCAGATCGAGTTTCAGCCCGTGGGGCGGTAGTGCGGCCCGTACCGCGGTAAACATGTCGGCCGGGTCAGGCTCGGGCACCGTCTGATCAGTTACTTCAGGCCGGCGGCGCGATCGGAATCCAAGGTCGGCCGGCGATAATGTACGAGGAGGCACGCCAACCCACTTGGCGAGAATCAAATTACACGAAACTGTAACCGAGTTTCGCTAGGATCGTCCCGCCGAGGGTGATATGGTGACAATTCATCTCCTTTTAGGCCTGTTAGAAAGGGAGGATTCTCTATGAAAAAACTCGTATCGATCGCAGCCTTGATTTTTGTGTCCCTGCCAGTTGCTTTCGCTCAAGGCGGAGTCATCGCCGCCTGGACGTTCGAGAACAATGCGATAGCCGTTAACAACAACCCGTCTCCTTCGACCGGCTCGGGTACCGCCAGCTCGATTGGCATGGGCACTTACCCAACCCCAAATGTTGGAGTAACCACTGACGACATCGTTGCCGGTTCTGCGGGAGACACAGGCGTGAACGGTGTTGCAGATCTCACCCAAATCTGGCGCACCCGTGCGCAGGCTGGTAGTAGCGGGGCAGCGAATGGCTGGTCGAGCCTGGCGCCCATCGGGACGCAGGGCGCCGTGTTCGCCGCTAGCACCGTGGGCTACAACGATATCACTGTCAGCTTCGATTGGTATGCGACGACTCAGGGTGAGGGGAAGCTGCAACTTGCATACACCACGGATGGCAGCACCTGGCACAATGTGCCGCTGAGACTCGCCGGATCCAATGCCGGACTGGCGCTGCTGAACAACAGCTCCGCCCCCAATACGGTGAACGGGTGGTATGTCAGTATCACCGGGGGCGCCGGGCAGGGTTGGTTCACCGGATTGACCGCGACCATCACCGATCCGAATGCGGCAAACAATCCCAAGTTCGCCGTTGAGATGGTAAACGCCTCGACAGGCGCCGACGATACCAGCGCTTCGGGAACTGCCTTGAATAACAGCTCGGGCAACTGGCGGTTTGACAACGTCACGATTTCGGGTCTGAGCACCTTTACCGGCTTCACCCCGGGGAATCTGGTGCTCTCGCGCAGCGTCTATCAGAGCGATCCGAGCACTGTGGCCGTGGGCTCGGTACTACCGCCGGTGTGTCCGGCGAGCGCCAACGCCGCGTCGGCCGGCGCCTGCGGCGCAAAGGCCACGAACAGCGGAGCGTATCCTGCCATCGGCAGCTCCAACAACGTGTGGAACAACGACTCGGTCGACGCAAGCTTCGGAGTTACCGCGCCCATCTTTCTCGACCAGCTCACTCCGTCCGGCACCACAATCGCTAGCTTCGCGGTCCCCAGCAACATGATTGTCACTAGCTTCAGCTCCAAATCCGAGCTGGCACTGAATCTGTCGACGGACGGAAGCGTCCTCACCTTCATGGGTTATGTGGCGGCGCCTAACACAGTGGATGTTTCGAACTCCAACACACCTGTGGTCTATGATCCAACCAATCCGTCCGGGAACACTTATTTCCGGGCCGTCGCCCAGGTAGGGGCCAATGGGGCGATCCAGGTCACGCCGACCAACGCCTACAGCGGCAACAACGGCCGGGCGGCGATTCTGGCCAACGGGCTATACTACATGGTCGGCAACGCCAACAACGGAACCGCGACGCCGACCAACATCGTGACCTCAACCGGCGTCGAAATCGCGACGCCCGGGCAGACAGCAAACACGACGCCGCAGGAGGTTGGAAACTTCAGCATCGCCCAGGTGACCAATCCCGTCACGGGCACGCCTTACGCCGCGGACAAGCTGGGCAAGGACAATAATTTCCGCGGGCTCACCATCTTCAACAGCACGCTATACGTCACCAAGGGAAGCGGCAGCAATGGTATCGATACCGTGTACCAGGTGGGGACCGCGGGGACCCTGCCCACGCTAGCGACCGCGGCTGCGGCGCCGATCAACGTGCTACCGGGATTTCCCACCGCCTCCGCCAAGACCGCCGGCGCCACCAACGACTATCCGTTCGGAATCTGGTTCGCCAACGCCACCACGCTGTATGTGGCCGATGAGGGCGACGGTGTGATCGCCGACGCCGCCGGCAGCGCGACCGCCGGCTTGCAGAAGTGGATCCTGTCAGGCGGCACATGGAAGATGGCCTACGTACTTCAAAACGGCCTGAACCTGGGCCAGCCCTACTCGATCGCGAATTACCCGGCCGCGCTCAACCCAGCCACCGACGGTCTGCGCAACATCACAGGCATCGTGAACTCCGACGGAACCGTGACCATCTTCGGCGTTACTTCCACGGTAAGCACCAACGGCGACCAGGGCGCCGACCCCAATAAGCTGGTGTCCATCACCGATAAGCTGGCCAACACCACCGCTGCCGGCGCCGCGTCGGAAACTTTCACCACCTTGCGCACCGCCATGGCGGGCGAGGTTCTGCGCGGCGTATCGCTCGCCCCCAGTTCGACCTCGATGCCCAATGTTCCTTTGATCCTCTCGGCTGCAAGTCCCAGCGTGACTGCGCTGGCACAAGGGGGACTGGGCTTCGCCATGGGTCAGAATCTTGCGCCCGAAGGCGAAGAAATCCTGGGGCCTTCACCCACCACCTTCGATGGCACTTCGGTCTCCATCAAGGACGCCGCGGGAAACACCACGAGCGCTCCGCTGATCTTCGTCTCACCGGGCCAGGTGACGTTCCAGGTTCCGTCGAGCGTCGCCGCCGGAATGGCTACCGTGACGGTTACGGCGCCCGGATCGACCCAGACGGCAAGCAACGTTGTGATCGCCCCCGTCGCGCCCGCGGTGTTCACCGTGAACGGGAACGGTCTGGTCGCGGCCTATGCGGTTCGCGTTTCGGCGAGTGGGACGCAAACCGTGGAGCCGGCCTACGCCGTGAACGCGCAAGGATCGTTCTCGGCTGCGCCGATCAACATGGGCTCGGCGACGGATAAGGTCTACCTGTCGATTTACGCCACGGGCGTGCAAGCGGCCGGAATCGGCAAGGTCGCCGCAACCGTGAACGGAGTCAGCACGCAGGTGCTGTATGCCGGCAACGCAGGCTATAGCGGCGTGGATCAGATTAACGTGCTGTTGCCGACATCGCTGGCGGGTTCGGGAGCGGTGGCGCTGCAGGTCACGGCCTCGGGCATCGCCGCGAACACAGTGCAGATCGCGATTCAATAGAGAACCCACGCGCTGGCGCTATAGGGCAGGATAACGTCCTGCCCTACATTCCCGAGCCTCCCAGGTTTTCGCAAACAGCTTGCAGGCCTGGCGTAGCTCGTCGACCAGAAGACCCGGGAGGAGTTCCCGCAAGCGCCCGACGAATACTGGGACTGTGGTGACGTAGCCCACGGCGGGAGGAGCCTTGTTCAGCGCACAGTCAAGGATTTCGAATTCAATGCGCTGCTCCCAAGTCATCATGAGAGGGAGCGTATCAGGCCCATACGTGCCGCGCAACTTCAGGCTCGCGAAATTCCCAGCGGCATCCACCTTAGGTTGAATCCCTTCCACGGTAGGAGAAGGTGACTCCTTTACGCGGTGCGCGCCAGCGGAGCGTCCATTGCCCTCAGAACGGACCCCAGCAGCTTCGAGCGGCGGAAAGGCTTCTTCAGGAAGCCGCGGAAGTGGCCCGACGGACCAGCCTGCTGAATGATATCGGACTCGTCCTGATTCGACGTGAATAAAACGCGAACGTCGGGGCTGGATTGGTATAACTCAAGGGCCAGCTCGGGACCGCTCGCGCCCATCGCCATATCGATGATCGCCAGTTGAACCGACTCCTTTCTTTCGCGGCAAAAATCCAGGGCGGCGGACCGACCCAGTGCGGTGAAGACCGTGAAGCCGGCCTTCTCCAGGGTGGATGAGACTTGCTGCAGAACCCGTTCTTCGCCGTCGGCTACTAGGACGCCGGCGCTTTCCTGCTCTGGCATACTCATACGGGCTCCATTATATGCCCTGCCGCGTTATTTCGGTGACAACCGCGGACGCAACGAGTGTTACATGATGGCGTTTCCGTAGGCCGGCGCCGGGGGAGTTTCATTCGGATAACCACTCCGCGATAGAATGTCTTCTAGCACCGCCGGAATCTCGTATACCGCGCGGTTCCGCATACCGGAAATGCCCTCCCGGAAGCGCTGGTAGCGTTCCGGCGTCAGCAGTGTGCGAACTGCGTCCGCGATCTTCGAGAAGCTGCGCACCACCAGCCCCACACCCCGCTCTTCGATCCAATCCGCGTTGTAACGTTCGTGCGCCAGCGTCCAGGCGTTCCGCTCCACAATCACTGGCAGCCCCATGGCAATCGCTTCGCTGATTGAACCGGGTCCCGGCTTGCCGATGAAGAAATCGGCCAGCGCCATGAAGTGCGGGACATCCTTGGTGAATCCCTCCGCAAACAACGGGATGCGGCTGTCGAGAGAACGCAGTTGCCGCAGGGCCTCCTGATTGCGCCCGCACAACAGGATCAACTGCACGCCGCTCGCGGCGTCGCTCAGGCACTTGGCGATCCGTGCCATATCCAGCGATCCCTCGCCGCCGAACAGCACCAAGCCGGTCGGCAGATCGGCCCGCAGTCCCAGCCTCGCGCGTTCTTCGGCGCGGTTCATCTCCCGGGGCGCGTAAAATCGCGGGTTCAGAATCATGCCGGAAGTCTTGACCACGCGCGATTCTGGAAGCCCCATCGCGTGCGCCTGGCGCACCGCGCGTTCCGAACCGCACACCACGTGCTGGTCCAGCGGCTCAATCCAAAAGTTGGGCGGATAATCGGCGATATCGGTGAGGATGGTCACGAACGGCGTACCGGGCCATGCGTGATCCAGAGCTTCCCGCAGCGCGCGGTTGTAATGCGGGATCAGCGAGACCACCATGTCGGGACGGTGCGCCGCCCAGTGCCGCGTCAGTACTTCCACTTGCGCCCGATGGCTCATGCGGATCGCTAGGTGCATCACTGGAACCATTTGCGCCGTTCCCAGCGTCCAGCCCCGCCGCAGCATGATGTTGTACAAGTCCTGGAATGGAATGCCGACCGATTTGCGGATGTAGTCGATCGAATCGAGCAAGTCCTGGATGCACAGGAATTGAAGGTCCCAGGGACGCTGCTGCTCGCCGATCACTTCGGCCAGTGCCTTAGCGGCGGCGCGGTGACCGCCACCGGCATCGATGTAAATGAAATCGATCTTTCGTCTCATCGAGGCGCGGCTCAATGCGAAGCGCGAATCGCCCGGACCAGGTTCGAAGCTGGCCAGATCACCAGCACTGCCAGCAGGCAAGCCGGAGTGACCGCGGTGTTGAGGACGGTCTTTAAAGTTTCTCGGATCATCCGTGACACGATACACCTCCCATGCTGTACGATTTCGATGTTACGCGCCTATTGTTACTCCCCGATGAAAGCCCTGCTAAGTGCCTGCGAGAGTGTCGGCGTATATCCGGTATGTCCGGGCGCCTAAGAAGCACGAAAGGGGCTGGAAGACCGCGACCTGCGCCTGTCAGCCCTCCGAAATCAGAAGGCCAGTGTCAGCGAAAGTTGCATAAACCGCGGGCTCCCGATGGTGTGCTGGATCAATCCGAACGAAGCCGGCAGCGCCCGTATAGTGGGGACCCCGCTGCTCACGCTGTACTGGCTGGCGCTGTTGGTCGGCACATCGAAACTGGGTGTGTTGGTCACGTTGAAAGCGTCCACGCCCAGTCGCGCCACCATGTGCTCGCCGATCTTGGTCGTCTTGATTAGCGGGATGTCGAGCCGCTTCTGGAATGGGCCGCGGAAAATATCGCGCCCCGTGACCCCGAATCCCGTCTCGAATATGTCACAGACTCTCGCTGCAGTACAGTCCGTGGGCACGCCGCTGGTCGGCGAACATCCCTCAGCCGATAGGGCCAGCGGGCCTTTGGCCAATGTCTCGTCGAAAGCAAATCGTGGGTCCGGCGCGATCCGCCATATCGTACACAACCTTGCGGCAGCGACGACCTCACAGACAGACGGATCGGCTCCGCCCAGGACCGTTGAGCGGGTGTGTGGTGAAGAGGCTTGCCGGCGGCTGAGTGTACACTGGTTAGGGCCCGGGAATCAAAGTGGAAATTCGGGCCAGGGGGCTAAAATGCGGGTAGCATTGACCACGCTTTTAGGGATCGGTCTGGCTGGGCTCGCGGCGGCGCAGACGGCCGAAGAACTCGTCGCCAAGAACCTGCAGGCCAAGGGCGGCATCGAAAAGATCAAAGCCATCCAGTCGCTACGGATGACCGGTAAGATCCAAGGCGATGGTGGATTTATGGCCCAGATGGGCAGCACCGCCAAAGCGCCGAACCTGCGCCGGAATACGATCACCGTCCAGGGGATGACGGATATCCAGGCGTACGACGGCTCCACGGGCTGGCATATCTCTCCGTTCGGAGGGCGAAAAGACCCGGAGTTGATGGGCGAAGATGACCTCCGCGGTTTGGTGGAAGAGGCGGATTTCTATGGGCCGCTGGTGGATTATCAGAAGAAGGACAACCGCATCGAGTATCTCGGCCACGACACCGTGGATGGTGACGACGCGTACCGGCTGAAGGTCACGCTGGCCAACGGCGACATCTTCTACTACTATCTCGATCCCGAAACGTACCTGGAAATTCGCGTCGAGATGGTGCAGTTCATTCGAGGCTCGATTCACGAAAGTTTTCGCAATCTCGGCGCCTACAAGCTGGTGGCGGGTGTCTACTTTCCGTTTTCCATCGAGGCTGGCAGCATGCAGAGTCCGGGGGATCCGGCCAGGATCACCATCGACAAGATAGAGGCGAATGTGGCGGTGAACCCCCAGGAGTTCAAACTGCCCGCGGCCCCGGCAACCGCCGGTGGGAAGGAGTTCTAAGCGATGAACAGGCGCGCTTGTTTCTGTGCGTTGATGGTGGCACCCCTGCTTCCGGCGCAAACGGCGATCCGGTACGACGCCGGAACCATATCCGGCCTGGCGGCCCGCAACATCGGCTCGGCTGAGATGAGCGGACGCATCGCTGCGGTGACCGCGGTCAACGATGGCGGGCGGCTCACGGTGTTCGCGGCGTCGGCCAGCGGCGGCGTATGGAAGTCGGTCAATGGCGGCAGCACGTTCAAGCCGGTGTTCGACAATGCCGGCGTGCAATCCATGGGCGCGGTAGCCATCGATCCGAAAAACCCCAAAGTAGTTTGGGCAGGAACGGGCGAGAGCTGGGTGCGGAACAGCGTTTCGATTGGGGACGGCATCTACAAATCGGTTGACGGAGGGGAGAACTGGACCAATGCCGGCCTGAAGGATTCCGAGCACATCGCCAAGATTCTGATCGACCCGCGGTCGAGCGACACGGTGTACGCGTGCGCCACCGGCCATTTGTGGGACGACAACACGGAGCGCGGAGTCTACAGGACCAGCGACGGCGGCAAAACGTGGCGCAAAGTGCTGGCCGGCGCCAACGGTTCCACCGGGTGCGCGATGCTGGCCATGAGCCCGCAGGAACCAAAGACGATTTACGCCGCGCTGTGGGACTTTCGCCGGCAGGCATGGACGTTCCGCTCAGGAGGCCCGGACAGCGGCCTGTTCAAGTCGACCGATGGCGGCGATCACTGGACGGAACTGACGGCGGCAAGCTCGCCAGGCCTCCCTGGAAAGCCGTATGGGCGGATCGCGCTGGCGGTGGCCCCCTCGCAGCCGCGGGTGGTCTATGCCATGATCGAATCGGCCAAGAGCGCGCTGTTCCGCTCCGACGATGGGGGCGACCACTGGACGCGGCTGAACGACAGCCAGTTCATGGTGTGGCGGCCATTCTATTTCGCCAATCTGATTGTGGATCCGAAGGATGAGAAGAAAGTCTTCAAAGTGGACGGCCCGCTGCTGCTCAGCGTGGATGGCGGCCGCACCTTCAGCTCGGTGGGCAACGCCGCCCACGGCGATTTCCACGACGTGTGGATCGATCCCGGCAATCCCAACCTGGTCTTCACCGGGGACGATGGCGGCTTGTGGCGCAGCCAGGACGGCGGCACACGTTGGGAGCATCTCATGAACCTGCCGGTGTCGCAGTTCTACCACGTCAGCGTGGACCAGGCGGAGCCTTACCACGTCTACGGCGGGTTGCAGGATAACAGCTCCTGGGTTGGCGATTCCTCCTTTCCCGGAGGCATCTCAAACTCGCGCTGGGAGAACATGTTCGGCGGCGACGGTTTCTGGACGTGGGAAGATCCTTCGGATGCGGCATACATCTACGCCGAAGCGCAGGGCGGGGAACTCGGGCGGGTGAACCGGTACACTCACGAGACCCGCGCCATCAAGCCCTATCCGCAGTATGGCGAGAAGAAGCTGAACTTCAATTGGAACACTCCCATTCAGATGAGCCCGAACGAGAAGGGCACCATCTACGCGGGCGCGCAGTTTCTGTTCCGGTCGCGCGATCACGGGCAGTCCTGGGAGCGCATCTCGCCGAACCTCACTACCAACGATCCGGAAAAGCAGAAGCAGGAGGAATCGGGCGGCGTGACGGTGGACAACTCCTCGGCCGAGATGAACAACACGGTCTACTCGATTTCGGAATCGCCCCGCAACGGACAGGTGATCTGGGCCGGCACGGACGACGGCAACGTACAGATCACGCGCGACGGCGGCAGGAACTGGACCAACGTCGCCGGCAACGTTCCGGGGGTGGGCAAGGCGCCATGGGTCTCTTGGGTGGAGGCCGGCCGGTTCGCCGAGGGCACCGCCTACGCCACCTTCGACCGCCACATGTACGGCGACATGCAGCCGTACGTGTACAAGACTACGGATTTCGGCAAGAGCTGGACGGCCCTGCCGGTGGCACAGAGCGGCGTGCGAGGCTACGCGCATGTCATCAAGGAAGACACCGCAGATAGCAACCTGCTGTTTCTCGGAACCGAATTCGGCCTGTGGATCGGTATCGACGGCGGCCAGCGGTGGGCGCAGTACAAGGGCAGCAATTTCCCGCCGGTGGCGGTGCGGGACCTGGTGGTTCATCCACGCACGTCGGACCTGGTCCTGGCGACCCACGGGCGCGGCATCTGGATTATCGACGACATCTCGCCGCTACGCGCGCTCACTCCCGCAGTGATGTCGGAAGATGCCGGTTTCCTGCCGGTTCCTCCGGCCGTGCAATGGATGGAGACCAACGGCGGGTGGGCTGAGGGCGACGCCTCATTCACGGGTCCCAGCCACACCACCGAGGCTTTCATCCCCTACTACCAGCGGTCGCGGCACATTTTCGGCGACTTGAAGATCGAGATCTTCGATGCGCAGGGCAAGCTGGTGGATACGGTTGCCAGCAGCAAACGCCGTGGCGTCAACCGCGCCACGTGGTCGATGCACCTGAAACCGCCCAAAGTCCCGCCGGCGGCGACTGCGATGTTTCAAGCTGCCACCGGGCCGCGGGTGCTTCCCGGCACATACACAGTGAAGATGACCAAGGGGGACAAGGTCTACACCACGCAACTGAACGTAGTGCTGGACCCTCGCGCGAAGTTCACCATTGAGGAGCGCCGGACGCAGTTCGAAATGGTAAACCGCCTGGGTGCCCAGTTGAATCACATGAGTTGGGCGGTGGACGCCATCATTGGGGTGCGCGACGACGCGTTGGCGCGGGCCGGCGGGCTCCTGGAGAACGATCCGCTGCGAGGGCAGTTGCGGCAGCTCTCGGAGTCGGTGGATCAGATCCGAACGAAGATCGTGGCGACCAAAGAGGGCGGCATGATCACTGGCGAAGAGCGCCTGCGCGAGCACTTGGGCAATCTGTACGGCGATGTGAACGGATACGAAGGCCGGCCGACGGATTCGCAGGTGGCGCGTGCCGACGTGCTGACACACGAACTGGAGGACGTGATCCGCGAATTCACCGAACTCACAGGCCGCCAGTTGCCGGCGATCAACCGCGCATTGGAAACGAACAAGCTTGCCGTTCTCCGCGTGGTGCCGGAAGAGGATTGGCGGAGGCAGCACGCGGAAGAATTGCCCTGAAGCAGGCCCGTTTACCGCCAACCTACCGGGCCAGCAAGAGCAGCACAAAGATGACAGCTGCGGCCAGCAGTGCGATCCCAATCGTTCTCAGCCTGGACGGCCTGATTCCGCGTACCGGCTGAGCGGGACAATCTTGAGCGCCGGATTGCGCTTGCGCAGACGTTTGCCGACAATCTTGGCCCCCGGCAGATGAGGATTCACCAGCAACATATCGACTAACACGCCCAGCTCATCCAACAGAGACTCGGCCTCCTCAACCGTACGAGCCGGCACCGCAGAAAAGCCGGCCTCTTGCAGGGCTTTTGCGAGGGCAAACATGTACCCAATATCCTGATCGAATATTAGCGCGATGGGCGTACGACGCTCTCAACGGCCTGCGGCGAATCTGCTGACTCTGACCTGCTCAACCTGGTCACCCACCAGATGACTGCCCGCAGTTCGGAATTCGTGTTGCTTAATCGCGACGGCGGTGCCCATCGCATTGCTGCGAACGACGCGGCAGCGCATGTGCAATTGCAGCCCGCAGCGGCCCTCCAACAGAAATGGCCACTGGAGATTGATTTCGATCGCTTTTCCGACCGGCAAAACCCGATCGGCATGAAAACGGACGCCGCCACTGCTGATGTCGCAGACTTCGCCGCTTCCGGCCCTGGCCGACTTCATCCGGTAGAGGACCTTGAGTGCAATCGGAAATCGGCGGGTCTTGCGCCGATCTATGGGAAGAACCACGCCGGGGGACACAGTTTACCCTCCTTTACAGGTTTATGTACTGTACAACATCGTCACCGGGTTTGACAAGAGAAATGTGCAGGGGTTTGAGTATCTTCCGGCCGCTCCCGTTCACCATGGTCTTGCATAGCGTAAACCATTTAAATTAAATGACTTAGCCAGGAGGATGGCCGCACGGCGGACGTCCCGGCTGCGGGGCAGCACGCCAGCCCGGAACGGACCCGTGCAGAGCTGCGCGATACGAATTACGATTGAGGTCCAGGAGTTGTGAATGGGACTGATCACGGGTCTGCGGTGCGTGTTTTGCGGCAGGCTCTATTCGACAAGGGTGGCGTATACGTGCCCCCAGTGCGGCGTCACGGGGATTCTGGATGTCGAGTATGACTATCGGACAATCGCGCGGGTGCTCACTCGGCGGAGTCTGGCGGCGCGGCGCGAGTTTTCGCACTGGAGATATCGGGAACTGATGCCGGTGCGCGCGGATGCGACGGTGCCGGATGTCGCCGTGGGCTGGACGCCTTTGACGGTGGCTCCTGCGCTGGGGCGGCATATCGGCGTCGGCAAGCTGTTCTTGAAAGATGACGGACGCAATGCCACCGGGTCCCTGAAGGACCGGGCGAGCTCGGTGGGGGTGGTGAAAGCGCGCGAGAAGCGGAAGACGATAATCGCTTGCGCGAGCACGGGGAACGCGGCATCGTCGTGCGCGGGGATGGCGGCCTCGATGGGGATCCGCAGCGTGATCTTCGTGCCGGAGCGGGCGCCGGAACCGAAAGTCACGCAGTTGCTGATTTTCGGCGCGACCGTGCTGCGCGTACAGGGCAGCTACGAGCAGGCGTTTCAGTTGTGCCAGAAATCGTGCGAGCGATGGGGGTGGTACAACCGCAACAGCGCGATCAATCCTTACCTGGTGGAAGGCAAGAAGACGGCGGGCCTCGAGATCGGCGAGCAGCTTACGTGGCAAGCGCCGGATTGGGTGGCGGTATCGGTGGGAGATGGGTGCACCATTGCCGGAGTGTGGAAGGGGTTCCGGGAGTTGCGCACGTTGGGTCTGATGGAGCGCGCGCCGCGGATTCTGGGCGTGCAGGCGGCGGGCGCGGCGCCGGTGACGGCGTGCTTCGAGAGTGGCGGACCGCTCGAAGTGGTGGAACCGCACACCATCGCCGACAGCATTGCGGTGGGAGTGCCTCGCAATTGGAAGAAGGCCGTGATGGCGGTGAAGGAAGCCGGCGGCGCGATGATCAACGTGAGCGACGACGAGATTCTGGACGCGATGCGATATACCGGGCGCCTGGCGGGCATCTTCGCGGAGCCGGCGGCGGCGACGGCGGTGGCCGGATTGCGGCGGGCGGTCGCAGAAGGTATTGTGGGGCGGCGCTCGACCGCGGTGGCGCTGATCACCGGCAACGGCCTGAAGGATGTGCAATCGGCGCGCGCGGCGGTGGGCGCGCCGTTCGAGGTGTCGCCGGAAGGGTCGGGGTTGGAAGAAATTCTGAGGCAACGAAAGGTGATCGATTAGATGGCAGTGGGTCAGTTAGCGGGTAGTGGGTCAGTCTGAACTTTGGTCGAGCCAGACGTACAGAAAATCTTCCCGCCAGCGATAGCGGACTGGCGTATCGCGTGAAAGGGCGATGCGATTGATCAGTGGCCCAAGGCTCTTGCGAATAGCCGGATCGGAACCACCATGTATCTTGGCGGCGAGGCCAGGCCCTTTTTGAAGAGCACGCAGAATTCGATCTACGTCCGATCCTTCGCCATCGGTAATTGGGGCCCATGCCTTACCAGGCACTTCCGATAGCGGGACAATCTTAAACTCACCGATTCTGCGCGCATCTTTTCGGGCCATAATCGAAAGTATACTGGAGTCATGCCTACCCGTTCAAGCAAACCGGAGGATCACTGAGGATCACGACTTCGCGACGGCCGGCCGGCGTATAGCCGGCCATCGGAGAGAAGCCGGACGGCTCCCCACTGGACGATCCGAACGCGGGGAAGAACCCGGCGGCTGTTGCGCTGGGGAGACTCGGTGGCGCTTCTTCCGGGTACTTCGTCGGCAGCCGTGCCTCTTCAATGTCTGGATTGAAATTGCAGTCCAGCGGGGGCAGGGCAGCGGCATAAATGTTGTCGTTGTAGGAGCCAAGATGTAGGGCCATCTGCTTGCAGGCGGCCAATACACCGTTTCTTTGCCATGCAAGGGATAGGCGCATCTGGTTTGGCTTGGCACGTTAACATCAGGGAGGCGGGTTAGCCGCCCGAAGCTGCGGCCCGGCTGCGCAATTTTCTGGCTGCCGCAGGATGAAAAATGAGAGACTACGAACAAAAAATGGCCCTCTTGCGGGAACGCAACGCGAGGGAGGAGGCGGCCTCAGCAGCCAGGCGCAAAAAGGAAGCCGTCGGTCCAGGTCCATCCTCAACGGCCAGGCGCAAAAAGGAAGCCCGTGGTCCAGGTCCATCCGTCGCGAAGTTGTTGCGGCAACTTGACCTCAGATCGCAGCGAATAAAGGCTGAGCAGCAGAAACAACACTGGGGGACTGGGCCGTTAAAAGAATGGGAAAGTGAGCAGGCACCCTACAAACTGGAAACCCCAGACCCACACGAGAAAGAGTAGCTACAAGCGAAAAAGGGAGCGAAAAGGGGGCGCATTTTTCGCATGCCCTTACGAGATCAGCCCGGTTGCAGGAAGGGGTTCACAATCTCAAGCGGCCAGCGAACGGCGCGGCCTGGCATGTCCTCCGAGTAGAGGGCGCGTAACACCGCATTCCAGGCAGGCGGCCACGATCATCGCGTCCCAGAATGAGCATTGGTCCTCCGTGTGGAGAATGCGAGCTCGTTCAAACGCTCCGGCTGTCGGCAGGATGAGCGGAAACAGGGCCAAGTAATCCGCCAGGCGCCCCCATGCTTCCACCGTTGTAAAGCCCTGGGATCTCAGCTTCCTCGACGCCGCCACGAACTCACACGCCACCTGCCATAGCAGCACACCATCGCGAGCATTTGAAACGAGATCGAGCGCTACCTGCTGTCGCTTAAGATCGGCTTTGTCGCAGGCGTAAATGAGAATGTTGGTATCAAGGGCGATCATGAAGTTCGTCCCGAGAGGGCAAATGTTCACGGGAGAAGAACCTCATCCCCTCGATCCCCGCCAGGAGCCGCTGCAGGGCTGCGGGCCTGTCTCCGCGATCAGCGTCATCGTCGAGTGCTTCGACGATCAGGCGCACACGCTGGGCCTCACGCAACACCAGTTCCTGCTTGGGTTTGAGAACACCATTTGTGTAGACAGCCTCTGTAAACTGAGCCATTCCATCTAGCCCTCTGTGATTAGCTTAGCTCGCGCGGCCCGACGCATCAAGTTCCCGGGCAACGCCGCTGGACGAACGCCCATTTGGAGAAAGTGAACTACCCGGCGTTCCCGTCAAGCGAACTCGCCGCGCGCCAGGAGCGCTGCCCGCAAATCGAGGCGCCGGGCGTCGTTCATGCCGAGCACAACGACAGTCACCCGCCCGATGGCCGTCAGCCCTTCGATACGCGGACCCCGCCAGGCAAAGTGCTCGGTCCACCGGTCGCGACGCGGGTGAAATAGTGGCACGATACGACCGCTCTCCCGGTCGAACCCTGTCAGATTCGGTCCCTTGCAATGGTTACATCGGTGGCAGGCTAGGGCCAGGTTGGTGGGATCGTCGGATCCACCATGCTGCTTCGCAACGATGTGCTCGACATGGTGTGCGAGATGACTGTATTCTTGACGGAGCAGGCAGTATTCGCATCGGTCGTCCGCCCGGCGGCGGACCAGGTTCCGCGCGGCGGCATCCATCACGCGCCTGGGTTCGACTCCAAGTTACGCAGGGCCTTGAGCTTGAGGATCGCGATGAAGTCTGACGCGTTGACAAATGCCTCATACTCGGCCCGCTCGTCGTCGGTGAGAAGGCCTTCGTTCGCGCGCTCGGCGAGCGTATCTACCCTGTCCTGTACATTCGCACCGATGCGGAACTCAGCCACGCGCCGAGCCGACACGGTATCCAGACACCGGGTAAAC
>PLZX01000063.1 GCA_003152325.1 Bryobacterales bacterium
CGTTCGATGATGAGGTCGCGGGCGTAGGCGGTCCGCAAGCGGCCGACGGTGGCATCATCGATCTTGAGGCCGGCAATCTGAACCATCTGTTTGGGCTTGGGTGGATTCTGCGGCTGGGCAGCCGGGTGGGGCTGGTTGCCTTGCAGGGAGTAGATCATATTTTCGAGATCGGCCTCGGGCTCGCGCGAAAAGACGATGAAAATCTTTTCGACGCCCGTCTGCTCGTCGAAGACCATGCGGAATTTATCCGACGGCATGGTGTACGGATGCAAGCCAACGACGCGGTTGTCGCCACCATCGACTTCGGTGGACGGGAACATGGGTTTCCAGGTTCCGCTGGAGCCTTGGCTGACGATGTAGAGGTAGCCGGGACCGTTGGTCTGGACGCTGATCTGGATGCCATCGCCCGCATGGAAGACGGTGTCGGGCGGGACTTCGACCTTGTCGTTGCCCGAGCGCCTCAGGATGGTGTACTTGAGACCCAGCGCGGTGCCGGTGGAGGGAGCGGGCGCAGTGGACAGCGTAATGGGCTCAATGACGGAGCCGTCGAAGGAGGCGCGCCCCGCCACGATGTGCGGCGGCGTCATCAAGTGAACCGGCGCCTTATCGCCAATAGCCGGCTGGGCGGGCGCCGAGGTGACCTTCTTGGGCGGAGCCTTGGCAGCCGGCTTCGATGGCGCTTTGGTGGCGGGAGCGGGTGCGGGCTCGGAGGCGGCGGAATAGAAAAGCTCGCGCGCGGTGAGTTGCGGCTTGGGCGCTTCCTGGGCGGCGACTGTGAGGATACAACCGGCAACGCAGAGTGGAAGCGCGAAACGCGAGGTATAGGACATCCGTGAGGTCCCCCTTGGTTACTACGATATCACCGGCAATCACAGATGAAGGCGACCGGGCAGACGGTACGGGAACCCGACAAAACGGAAAGAGACCGTTCCCCTCCGAACGGTCCCGTCCCTACTTGATGAACTTCCAAAAGAGAAACAGCATCCCGGCGGCAAATCCAGCCCCGGCATTATATTCCTGGTTCTTTAGATAAAGAGAGAAACGGAAAGGACTCAGCTTTCTTTGGGGAAACGGAGTGAGGCGGGGCCAGAGGATGGGAACCTGGGCGGCGTAATCGGAGTAGTCGGCGAAAAGATTGCGAAGGTGCTGCTCTTCATTCTGGATGACGGGCAGATATACAAGTACAAAGACGGCGGCGAAAAGCGCTGCCAGACCGGGGCTGCGGGCTGCGACCGCCAGGCCGGCGGCCACCACCAGCGTGCCGATATACAGGGGGTTCCGCGTATGAGCGTAGGGACCGCCGGTGGAGAGTTGCTGATTCTTAGCGAGCGAACCAGCAGCCCAGGCACGCAGCGCGAGCCCGAGCAGGGAGATGGGCATGCCGACGCCCAGCGAGCGAGCGTCGGGGTGGGAGAACCAGGCGAAGACCGCGACGAGGAGGAAGCCGCTGGGGACGCGCAGCCGGGCGACGATATCGGCGTAAGGTTTGGGGAAATGGATCATGCTCGGGGGCAGCCCGCGAATTGGTCCAGCGTGGCGCTGAGAGCGTCGAAGACCTGGCTAGGCGAGATGAGTCGCATACTGGAGTCGATCGAGGCGCCTCTTTTATAAGTTGTACCGGCGGACGGGCTGCGGAGGACGTGCAGCGAGTTGCCATAGGGGCCGTTGCGGGCCGGGTCTGTGGGGCCGAAGATGGCAACCCCGGGCTTGGAAAGGGCGGCAGCAAGATGCAGCGGGCCGCTATCGACCCCGACGACGGCGGCGGCGCGGCGCGTGGCGTGGATGAGACCGGGGAGCGAGGAATAGTGCACCAGGGCCGGCTCCAGGTGGTGGAACGGAGCACCGGGCGGCCCGTTGAGAACCAATGGGATGCCACATTCCGTGAGCAGGCGCGCGGCCAGGGCGCGGTAATGATCGAGGGGCCACTGCTTGGACGCCCAGCCGGCGAGCGGTGAGGCGAGCACGAAATCGCCGGAGGGAAGATGGCCTTCGGGAGAGCCGGGCGGCAGAGCGAAGGAAGCCGGGCCGGCCAGCTGGGCCGCGTCCGCTGGAAGAGCCGCAGCCAGTTCGAGATTCCGGTCCACCACGTGAGAGGAGTGGGCGAAGATACGATGCGAGTAGAAAATAGCTGCGCTCCGTTCGCGGATTTGTGCGGGGTCGAAACCGTAGAGGCGGTCGGGGTGGGCGGCGGAGGCGGCCAGAGCGGACTTGAGAAGGCCCTGAAAATCGACGGCGTAATCACAGCGGATTTCAGCAAGAGCGCGCCAGGTTTGAAACAAACCGGCCAGGGACTCGCGGTGCAGATACAGGACGCGGTCGACGAAGGGATTGGCATCGAGGAGCGGCGCCCACTTGGGTTCGACCAGCCAGGTGAGACGGCAATCGGGGTGAGCGAGCTTGAGCGAAGCGACGGCTGGCAAAGCGTGAATGATGTCTCCCATGGCGCCCAGCCGGACGGCCAGGATGTGGAGGCTAGCAGTTTTGCCGACGATGAACATGCTCGATCAACTGCCGGACGCGGCGCATATCGGCGTCTTCCAGGCTGACGGTTTCCGCGGGACCCAGCGAGGACAGAAGCCCATCCAAGTCATCGCAATCTCCGGGTAACACGTAGTCTACCATGCGTAAAGCAGCCACCAATTCGGCGCGCGCCACGAGCGGCAGCAAGCCATGGTGGAGAGGCAGAACTGCGGCGAGCAAGGTGGCGGCGCTGGTGCGGCGGCGGATTTCGTCGAGCGACCGGGCGTGCGCGGCGCGTAGGAGATCGAAGTAGCCCTTGACGACGACAAGCGGACGGGCCGGGGAGAGCGCAAGCGCTGCGGCGGGCGTCAGGATTTTGTTTCGTGTGTCCACGCGGGGGCGGATTCCTCCCAAAGTTGAAGCGCGGCAGCGGCGGCCTGTTCCGCGGTGACGCCGGTCATGCAGCGGTGGTCGATGGGACACTCGCGGAGCAGGCAGGGACTGCACTCGGCATGCGCGCGAACCACGCGCGCGAGGGGGCCGGTAGGGCCGGTGGTGGTGTCATCGGTGGCTCCGAATATGGCAACCGTGGGAACGCCCAGCGCGCTGGAGACGTGCATGGCGCCGGAATCGTTGGTCAGGAAGAGGCGGCAGGCAGCGGCGAGATCGATGAATTCGCGGAGCGTGGTCTGGCCGGCGAAGTTGTGGGAGTGGGGGATCTGG
>PLZX01000309.1:0-9830 GCA_003152325.1 Bryobacterales bacterium
GTGAAATCGGAAAGGATCTCCGGCTTGATATCGTAGGCCACCACCGCGACGTAATCCTCGGGCTTGAGGGTGCTGCAGAAACCATAGGCAAGCTGGAGCACCTGGAGCCAGGTATAGCTATACAGGCTCTCGAACCGGTTGCTGAACTCGATGACCAATGAGACGGTGAGGGGCGCTTCCCCCACGTTGAAGCCCTGAATCTGCTGCGGCACGTTGTCTTCCAGGATGCGGAAGTTGCCCTTGGGAATGCCGGGGATGAAGCGGCCCTTGTTATCGATGATGGCGACATCCACGGTGACCGTATCGACGTCGGTCTTGAACTGGGTCAGGTTGCCGACGTCCATCTTGTCTTTTTTGTACGCCGAGGGGATCTTGGGCAGTTCGCCATCGGGAGGCGCATCGGGCGCGGTGGATTTCTTCTTCGCGACGGTCCCGGAGTTTTCACGCACGGGACCCTGCTGATCCTGACCCGCCACCATTCCGGTCAGCGCAAGGATAAGTGCGGCAACGCACAGTAGAGCAGTGATCCAGGCTCGCATAGGCGTAGTTCTGACGTAACTATACCAGAGAGACGGTGCGGGCGGCGGGGGCGTTGCGTACGTTTTTCAATTCACCCAGGGCCCGCGGCCGCCCTGTTTGCGCATGTAAACCTGAAACTTCTTCTTGGCGCGCTGCATGCGCCACTGGCGGTACCAGCCGCCGAAATCGGGGAGATGCAGAAGGCCGAAGCGCGGCAGGGGGGCCTTCAGGTAAATGTACCCCACCAGCATGCCGCCGAGGTGCGCCACGCTGCTGATGCCGGTGTTTGGTCCTAAGGTGGAATAGAGCTCCACGGCGGCAAAAATCATCACCATGTACTTGGCTTTCATGGGAAACAGAAATCCCATCAGCACGGTCATGTCGGGAAACAACACGCCAAAAGCCAGCAGCAGACCCATAATGGCGCCGGACGCGCCCAGAGTCGGCACGCCCCAATCACCCACCGCGGCATTGATCAGCACCACGCAGACGCCGGCGCCGGCGCCGCAGATGAAGTAGTACTTGAGGAACCGGCGCGTTCCCCAAGTCTCCTCCAGCGTCATGCCGAACATCCACAACATCAACATGTTCACGACCAGGTGCCAGATGCCGCCGTGAATGAACAGGTAGGTGACGAACTGCCACAGCAGGAAATTCTTCAAAACCGCCACGGCGGAGAGTTCGAACAGGGCCCTCTTGTTGATCTCGAACGCGATCGGGTTTCCGGAAAGCCGCGCCGCCACGTCGAGCAGGATGAAGATTCCAATGTTTAGGATGAGCAGCCACTTCACGCCGGGCGGGAAATACCCGTAGATGATCGATCTGCTCAACCGGTTGGGCTGTGGCATGGGTGGGACCTGTCCATATAGAATAACAATCCGGCTATCTGGATGCAGCGGTTTGTGCGGTTTTAGCGTAGCGGTTGAGGACGCGTGCGCAGAATTGCAAAAGGGCGGCGGCGCCGAGCCAGACTTGCCAGTGGGAGAAGAAGCCGGCGGAGATGGCGAAACTGCCGGCCCAGTTGAGGTCGGCGGCGATGCGCCACAGAGCCAACACCGCCGTCAAAGCCGCGGCCGGGGTGAGCAGGCTGGCAGCAGCCAGCGCGAGCCGCTGGTGCCGCCGGGGTTTTTTTCCCACCTTGGGGCCTGCGCCAAACCGGATCCGAAGCACCATGGCTGTTTCGATACCAATCTAACAGCTTTCGTGGGGCGGCCATCCTGGCTGCAGCCGCTTTAGACGCCTCTCTCCCCAGCCCGCAATTTCTCATGCGCGTTTTTCGTTTTTGCTTTATCATCATTTCTGATGCTGAAACCTGCTACCGTCGCCGTCTGGGCCGGGACCCGGAAGGGGGCGTTTGTTTTCCGTTCCCGGAACCGCAAGACCTGGAGCGTGGAAGGCCCGTTCTTCCGCGGCCTGGAAGTAAATCACGTGGCCCAGGATCAACGCGAGCCGGAACGCTTCTATGCCGCCGTAAACAGCCCGTGGTTCGGAGCGCACATCCACGCCAGCACCAATGGCGGCAAGAACTGGAAGCTTTCCGAAGAAGGACTGCAGATCAAATGCCTGCCGGACGTTTCGCTGGCACGCGTGTGGCACATCGAGCCAGGCGCGGCGGATGAGCGCGGCGTAGTGTATGCGGGCGGCGATCCGGGCGTGCTGTTCCGTAGCGCGGACTGGGGGCAAACGTGGACCGAGGTGACGTCGCTGACGGCGCACTCGACGCGCAGCCGCTGGAACCCTGGCGCGGGCGGCATGTGCCTGCATTCCATCCAGTGCCTCGGCAAGGGGCGGATGGTAGTGGCGATCTCGGCGGCGGGCGCGTTCCGCTCGCACGATGGCGGCGCCACATGGGCGCCCTTCAACCAGGGCGTGCGGACCGATTTCCAGCCGGAGAAGTTCCCTGAGGTGGGCCAATGCGTGCACCATCTGCTGGCACACCCGCGCGATCCCGAGAGGCTGTATCAGCAAAACCATTGCGGCCTCTACAAAGCCCGTTTCGACGGCAAGAAATGGACCGACATTTCCCGCGGCCTGCCAACGCGTTTCGGATTCGGGATGGCGGTGCCGGCGGCCGAAAAAGAAACGCTCTTCACGGTGCCCATCGAAGGCGCCGAATATCGCTGCACCCCCGAAGGTAAGTTCCGCGTAGCGCGCAGCCGCGACGGCGGCAAGACCTGGAAGCTGCTGACGCGCGGCTTGCCGCAGCGCAACGCGCACCTGCTGGTCTTGCGCGAAGCCATGGCATCGGACGACCGCTCCCCGTCCGGCGTGTATGTGGGCACAACCGGCGGCCAGATCTTCTACACCGCCGACGGCGGCGAAAGCTGGCGCGCCCTCGCGGAGCACCTGCCACCCGTGATTTCGGTGGCGGTTACGGGGTAGGCCGACCCCTCCCAATCATGCAACTTTTTAGTTGCCTTTTCTCTTCCTCTAATGTATCATGCAACCTGGAGGTTGCTTGTAGCACCATCAAATGAACCAGATTGAACGCAAGACCTTGATCGTTGCCCCGCGGCCGCGCGTATGGCAGGCCATTACCGACATCCGGCAGTTCTGCAAGTGGTTCTCCACCGAAACGGACGAGACCGCTTTTCGGCCCGGCGCACACGTGCGCTTGATCTCGACGCACCCAGGCCCGTATTACAAGATGGAGTTCTTCGTGGACATCGTGGAGATCCTTCCAGAGACGACATTCTCCTGGCGCTGGCATCCGGCCAACCTCATAACCGACGAAGATCTTTCCAGGGAACCCACGACCCTGGTCGTGTTCGCACTGGAGGACGCCGAGCGAGGCACGCTGGTCACGGTGACGGAGTCGGGATTCGAACAGCTCTTCCCGAGCCGCATCACCAAGGTGTTCGGAATGAACGAGGCCGGCTGGAAGCATCAAATGGAGGCCCTCGAGCGGTACTTCAGTGGCGCGAAGTAAGCCGCCAACCAGAACTTCCGCAACGCTGTTCGCGGCGCTGGGCGATGAGACACGCCTGCGCATCGTCCAGCGCCTCGCGCGGAGTGCGCCCGCGTCCATCACCGAGTTGGCCGCTGGCGGTGAGATCACGCGCCAGGCCGTCACCAAGCATCTGCACGTTCTGGCCGGCGCGGGCCTGGTGCACGGGGCGCGGCTCGGGCGGGAGCAGCGCTGGTCGCTCGATCGCAAGCAGGTGGAACAGGCACGCACGTTTTTGGAAGGCATTTCCCAGCGGTGGGACGATGCGCTAGCCCGGCTCAAGACCATGGTGGAAGAGGGCGGGTAGCGGACTTTGATATCGTGAAGTCATGGCCGCTGTCGAATCCACAATGCTCGCGCTCGGAACCAGCGCTCCCGCGTTTTCGCTGCCGGATGCCGTCTCCGGCAAGACCATTACGCTCGACACGATCGCCCGAAGCAAAGGGCTGCTGGTGATGTTTCTGTGCCCGCACTGTCCCTACGTGAAACACGTGCAGGCTGGCCTGGCGAAGATGCTGAAAGAGTACGACCGCTCCGGCCTGGCGATGGTGGCGATCTCATCGAACGACGCGGCGCAGTATCCAGAGGACGGGCCGGACGGGCTGCGCGCACAAGCGGCCGAGCTGGGCTTCGCGTTTCCCTATTGCTACGACGAAACCCAGGCTGTGGCGAAAGCGTACCGCGCGGCCTGCACGCCGGATTTCTTCCTGTTCGATGCGGGACGCAAGCTGGCGTACCGGGGGCAAATGGACGGCAGCCGGCCGAAGAATGACACGCCCGTGACGGGTAGCGACCTGCGAGCGGCCATCGACGCGGTGCTGGCTGGCCGCGCGGCGAGCGCGGAACAGAGGCCCAGCATCGGGTGCAACATCAAGTGGAAGCCGGGAAACGATCCGGGATATTGAGCAGCGCGAGAGCCACCGAGGTGTCGCCGGCCACGCACCCCAGTCCGTCGAGCAGGCCGGCTTCCAGTTCCCGCACGTCGAGCGCCACTTCGCAGGCCGCAATTTCTTCGTCGGTGGCGCCATCGAAATTCAGCTCGCAGATGCCCAGTGGCTCGGCGCCCCAGCGCACCGGTGGTCCGAACGTGCGGCAGGTCACGGGCCGGGCGGCATAGAGATCGCAACCGCCAGTTTCCGGATCGAGCGCCGGGCAGGGATCCTCCTCGTTTTCGGCGCCTCGTGCGACGGCTTCGCGCGAGCGATGGAGGACGCGGGCGGCACGGGCCGGGTCGCTCTGTTCCAACTCCGCAAGTCCCTCGCGCAGACGCACGGCGTCGAGCTGGGTAATGGGAAACGGGCCGATGCAGCACTCGGTGCAGCCGAGCCGGCACACCAGCCATGGGCCGCTCTTGCGGGCCGATTCGGCGAGCGCGGCGTCGAGAATCTGGATGAAGTCGCGGTCGCCCGGCATGCTTCGAGGATAACGCGCCGCGTGCTAGCATTGTGTTTTGCGCAAGGTTCCCCTGCTCGACTCGTTGAGGATCATCGGACGAGGGTCGCTGAACTGGCTCACCGAACGCCCCATCGTAGTCTCATTTGAAGTAACCGACGCCTGCACGTGCTGGTGCAAACATTGCGACCACGGCGGGCCGCGCGACGAATCGCGCAACCTCAAGCCGGCCGATTTCCGCCGCTACATGGAAGCGTTGCGTCCGTGCGTGGTGCAGGTATCGGGCGGCGAGCCGCTGATGCGCGACGATGTGGTGGAGGTCGTGCGCGCCATCAAGAGCGGCTCGGGCGTACCCTACACCATCCTGGTTTCCAACTGGTCGCTGATGACCGGGGAGAAGTACCTGGCGCTGGCCGATGCGGGCATCGACCAGTTTTCCGTGAGCCTGGATTTTCCCGACGAGCGGCACGATGATTTCCGCGTCCACCCCGGCCTCTACCGGCACCTGGAAGATCTGATCCCGCGCCTGGCGAAACTGGGGCGCGACGACATCGTGCTCAACAGTTGCATCACGAGCGAGAACGTCGGCGAGATTAGCGCCATCGCCGACAAGGCCCGCGAGTGGGGCGTGAACCTGTGCTACAGCGCGTACTCGGCGCGGCGCACGGGCTGCCGCGATTACTTCCTGGAGACGCCGGAACAACTGGCCACGCTGAACGCGCACCTGGACCGCGTGGAGGCGCGCCGCGATTCCACCAACTGGATCGTCAACGCGCCCACGACGCTCGAGGCCACGCGGCGGTATTTCGCCAACAGGGGAACGCCGGGGTGTCAAGCGGGGCTGCGTTTCCTGGTGGTGACCGCCGATGGCGCTCTGCAACCATGCTCGATGCAATTCCAGCGGTACGCACTGGAGGACCGCAGCCGCATGATCGCCGAATTCACACGCCACAACCAGTGCGACGAGTGCTACGTTTCCATCCGCTCCTATCTCGACAAGAGTTTCCCGCAACTGCTGCGCGAGAACGTGAGCGAATTCCTGTCGGTGAAGTAACCGCCTAGTTCAGCCTGAACGTGACGGTAATGTTCGCGATGATTTCAATGGGCACCCCGTTCAACTGAGTCGGTTCGTAGACCCATTTCAGGACGGCGTCGGCAGCGGCTCGCGCCAGCAGCGGACTTCCACCCAACACCTTCACTTCGCGCACACGGCCATCGGCTCCCACGACCGCTTCCAACTGCACGGTCCCGGAGGCGCGCGCCGTCTTGGCGAGCGCCGGGTACGACGGTTCCACTCTTCGAATCAGGCGCCCCAGTTGAACCTGGCCGCCTGTCCGGTACCGCTTGGTTTCCTCCGGTGGGGCCGGGACTTTGGGAGAGGTCACAACCGGCGCCATCGGAAGCTCAACGCGCACCGCATTGGCCGGCAGAGCACGGAAGAACGCGCCTTCAATTCCCGGTCCCGGTGCGCGCGCATCACCGTTGGGAACGCCGGCGACATAATTCGCAACTGGCGCATCGTCGATCCACGACACGATGGCAGGTATGCGGGCAGGCGCGATGAAAACGTGGGACTCGGCGCGCGGCACCACGCGGGCGGTGGTGCGCTGTTTGGCGAGGTCGCCCTTCGGCGGCGGCCCCGGCGGCACGGGCGGCAGGAAGGTCGCCAGCAACTGCGCGTGCGGCAGAATCTGCGGCCAGATCATTGGCGTGAAAATCGCGCCGCCCACCAGCATCACCTGCGTCGTGACGCCCAAAAAAGTAGTCCAGACCCGCTTGCCGGCGGGGCCGGATGCAAGGGTAACCTGTTCGAACATAGTAGTGCCTCCTTTCGATCCGTTCGGACACACGTAGCCTCCCGGCGCCCGAAAGCGCATTTCGGTCATCTTGTTTCGGGAATCAGTCGAGCGGTCCGGCGGTTGACATCGGGGTCAGCCTCCATCGAAGTAGACACCGCGGCTCAAAAGAAGTTCCGGCGGTACGATGAAGTGTGCAATTGCCGGCCAACGTCCAGCGGATCATCGGGGAGTATGCGGACGCGGCCGGCTTCCCTGCCCTGAAGCGCGCATCAACCGCGCAATCCGAAGCCTACCGCGCGGGCCGTTCGCTCCCCCTGGCAAGCGGCGAAAGCGTGGCGGCTTACCTGGTGACACGCATGCCGGCTACCTACGCGGCTGCGAATGCGGTGTTGCGGGAAGTGCGGGCCCGCATCGGGCCGGTGGAAAGTTTACTCGATGCCGGAGCCGGGACGGGTGCGGCGGCGCTGGCCGCGCGGGAGCATTTTCCGGAAGCCGCCGTCACCCTGATCGAACGGCAGGCGGCGCCGGCAGAGGCCGCGCGCCAGTGGCTCCCCGGTGCAACCGTACTGTCGGGCGATCTGGCTCACATAGGGGCGCTGCCGCCCCATGACCTGGTGATCGCCTGCTATTCGCTGAGCGAATGCGGAGCGGCCGCAGCGGCGCGGCTGTGGCAGGCGGCGCGAGTGTGCCTGGTGGTGATCGAGCCCGGCACCCCGCATGGATTCCAACTCATCCGGAAGGTGCGGGACGAGTTGCTCGAAGGCGGCGCGCACATGGCCGCTCCGTGCCCGGGCGGCGGCGCATGCCCGGTGGTGGAGCCCGACTGGTGCCACTTCGCCGCGCGCGTGGAGCGTTCCTCGCTCCACCGGCAGATCAAGGGCGGCGATCTGGGGTACGAAGATGAGAAGTTCAGCTACGTGGCGCTGGCCCGCCACGCCGTCGAGCCGGCGGCATCGCGCATTGTGCGCCGACCGCGCCAGCAGCCGGGCCTGATTGTGCTCGAAACCTGCACGCCGGATGGCCTCCAAACCGTTCGCGTCCCCAAGCGCGACCGCGAGCGGTTCCGCACGGCGCGCCACGCGGCGTGGGGAGACGCCGGTATATCATAAGCTGAATGATTGATCGCGAAACAGCCTGGAATATTCTCTGCGAATTCACGAAATCCGATGGGCTCCGCAACCACGCAAAGGCTGTCGAGACGTGCGTAGCGGCGTACGCCCGCAAGTTCGGCGAGGATGAGCAGCGCTGGAGCATCACGGCACTGCTGCACGATTTCGATTGGGAGATTCATCCCACTCTGGACGGGCACCCGATCAAAGGCTCGCCCATCCTGGCCGAGCGCGGCGTGGACGAAGAGATGCGGCGCGCCATCCTCTCGCACGCCAATCATACCGAAGTGGCGCGGCTATCGACGCTGGAGAAAACGCTGTTCGCTTGCGACGAGCTGGCCGGCTTCATCACCGCCATCTCCTACGTGAAACCGCACCGCAGCGTGTTCGAAGTGGACGCGGCCTCGGTCAAAAAGAAGATGAAGGACAAGGCCTTCGCCCGTTCCGTAAACCGCCAGGACATTGTGGACGGCGCGCAGGAGATGGGCGTGCCGCTCGACGAGCACATCGATTTCTGCGTGAAAGCCATGCAGGGGCGCGCGGAAGAATTAGGGCTGAAGGGCAACCTGGATGCGTGAGCGCAGGTACCGGTTGGCGGGTTCTTCGATGAAACGGTAGACCAGGGCCGAGATGCCGATCACCAGCGTGAGATAGAGCGGCGCCGAGAACTCCTTCGACCACCGGCAATACCACCACAGCACCGGCACGTGCAGGATGTACATCGCGTAGCTGGACTTGCCGAGATACACGACGGCGCGGGACGAAAGAGCTCGCGCCGCCATTCCCCCGCCGAGCCCGAAGCCCACGAGCAGCGCGGCATTGAGCGGCCGCAGCGCGCTGTTGAGATCGACGGCGCCGGGGAGCACTTGCGGCCACGCGATCAGAGCGGCGGCAGCGGCGCCGGCAGGCAGGTAGAGCCACCCGCCGGCGGGCGGGCGGGCGCGGCGCGTGAGCAGGTCGTAAGCGCAGGAGGCCGCGACGCCCATCAGGAAATCGGAAAAGTGTACCAGCGGCTTGATGCCATCGGAGATACCCGCGGTCCACAGCACGCGGGTAAGGCAGCAGGCCACCGCGGCCGCCGCCAGCGTCCTGGCCCACCCCGAGCCCTGCAAGGCCACCGCCGCCAGGGGAAATGCGAGATAGAAAAACATCTCGCAGGAAAGCGACCAGGCCGGCGTGTTCCAGTTGACGCTCAGTGGTCCCAGCCAACCCTGGATGAGCAGGCCGTGCGCCGCCACCAGTTGCGCCTTGGCAGGCGCGCGATCGGCCACAATGAACGGCGCGACAATGGCCAGGCTCAGCACGTAGACCGGATAGACGCGCGCCACGCGACCCAGGCCATAGCGCAGCAGGCTCCGGGGGTTCCAGACGGTGGCCGAGTAACTTCGCGCCAGCACGAAACCGGAGAGCGCAAAAAAGGTGGTAACCGCCAGGTAGCCGCCGCGAATGAAGGTGTAGACGGGGTAGGGCAGGCGCAGCACGGCGACCTCGAGCGATTGGCCGTGCCCGGTCAGATGATGCAGAATAACCCAGAGGGCCAGCAGGAAACGTAGGCCGGTAAGGGCCAGCAGGTGCCGAGCGCGAGCGGGCCGCACCGTCTGCTCCAGCCGCGCCGGAAGCGGCGGAGATAACACTTCGGTTTCTAGGGTGATTATCTAAGTGTATCGAATCTCACATTTCGCCGCGCCGAGGCATAAGCTACTCCTTCTTTGGGGAATCGGCAGGAGGGTTGTTGCGCTCGACTTCGATGGTGCAGACCCCCACCATGGCGGCGAGCGCCCCGGCCACAGCCAGGATCGGGGCCGCAACCACCCCGATTGTCGCCACGGTGACCGGCACTTCAACCAGCGTGTGGCCGTGTTCGTCCTTGATGATCAGCCGTCGCACGTTGCCTTGGTGGATCAGCTCGCCGACCTTGTCGACGAGATCCTTGCCGGCCACTTTGAACTGCTCGAACACGTGATTGAAACTGCTCATAGGCAGAGTGTAGCTCACCGGTCACTGCGAAACGTTGAAGCCGCCGGTATCGATCCCGGGCTTCTCCCCGCGTGTATCGGCCTGCCG
>PLZX01000309.1:9861-14764 GCA_003152325.1 Bryobacterales bacterium
GGCAGATCGCGGAGCGCGCGGTAGTCGCCTTCTTCCAAGCCGCGCCAGTAAAAGTTTTCGGAAATGGTCTCCGCGCCGCGGGAAAGCGCCAGCCGGATAAAGTGAACGGCGCTCAAGCCCGCGGGGTATTCCATGCGGATGGGCGCTACGGTGCTGTCTTCGGTGCTTTCCACCGCGGCACTCTTTTCCCATTGGCGCGACCCATCCAGATTGAGGATTTCCGCGCGCGCCGTGAGCCCGGGGGCCGCGCCCGCGCTGTAATTCACCACCTCCACCGATTCGGTGGCCGGGTTCCACTGGATGTGCAACGGCTCGGAAGCTTTCTTCGCGCCAAAGTATGCGGCAGTGGGTTCCAAGTAGTAATCGTAGGTCTGCCACACGAAGGACGGCCAGCAGGGATGGCTCATCCAGATCAGCAGGCCCATGCGGTTCTTGCTCTGCGCTTCGAACATGGCGCGGTAACCGTTGTAGTTCACGAATTGAGCCAGTGTGACCCACTCTTGCGCGTTCGTTGCGCCGCCGTAACCCTTGTCTATCATGTCGCGGAAACTGGCTCCGCCCTGCGCACCGTTCAGGGAAAAATCGTGCAGGCCCCACATGTCGCCCTGGGGCCACTGGGCCGAAGCGGGCATCATCTGCCGCAGGCTGTCGAAAGTGACGATGTTCGGCATGCCCATCTCGCTGTGCAGCATGGGCGTGGCGCGCTGCTCGAAATAGGATTTCTGCGATTGCGCGCGGTAAGGGCCGTGCCCGCTGACCACCACGTCGGCGGAGCTGGGGATGTAGTGCAGATCGGGATGGAGGTCGGCGAGGATGCGGCGCAGTCCCTCTTCCAGCGGATCGGGGGGATTGCCCTCGTTGCGGCCACAGTAGAGCCCGAGCGAAGGGTGATGCCGGATGCGCGCGACGAAATCGCGGGCGTTGCGAAGGAAGAGATCGTTGTCGTCGGGATTCGGACCATCGGCGGGATTGGCCAGCCAGAAGTCCTGCCATACCACGATGCCGAAGCGGTCGCAGGCCTCGAAGAAAGCGTCGTCACCAATCTGCCCCACCCAGTTGCGGATCATGGTGAAATTCATGTCGCGGTGGTAGCGCACGGCGGTATCGTACTCGCGCGCGCGGTATCGCAGCATGGATTCGCCGAAGCCCCAGTTGCCGCCGCGGGCAATGAAGCGGCGTCCGTTGATCCAGATCTTGAGTGGAGCGGTCGATGTGTAGTTGAACTGGCGGACGCCGGCGCGAAACTCGGTCGTATCGGAAACCTGGTGGTCGGCGGTTTCGAACACCAATTGGACGGCATAGAGGTTGGGATCGCCGTAGCCGTTGGGCCACCAAAGCCTGGGATGTTCCAGGTGCAGCGCGGGCACCTTCACGCTTTTCGCCGCATGGGCNNGGCAGCGGCAGCACCGTGCTCACGAAGGGATCTTCGATGGTGACGGCCCCGGCGGTTTCCAGGTGCACGCCGGCCCAGATGCCCGTGTTGCGGCCGCGAATGGTGGGGATCCAGTCCCAACCGATCGACGCATGGTAAGTGGGATTGTCCGCGCCCAGAGCGCCCCCGTTCAAACCGGGGCTGTCAAAAGTCTTTTCATGGACGCTGCCGGGCGTGGCGTTTTTCTCGATCCTGATGGCCAGACCGTTCTTCCCGCCGGCGCGCAGCTTGCCGCTGACATCGAAGCGGCCCCGCAGGAATCCGCCTTCGATGCGGCCCAACTTTTCTCCGTTCAAGAAGACGTCGGCTTTCCAGTTGATGCCCTCGAAGATCAGCCACCGGCGTTTGCCCGAGGCGGGCGGCGCGACAAATTCATTCCGATACCAAAAGTCGGCGTAAAAGAAAGAGTCCGAAACCGCGAGCTGGTTGGCGGCGTAATTGGGATCGGGCAGCGCGCCCGAGTTCCAGTAACTGGAGAGGACGGTCGAAGGCACGGTGGCCACCACCCAATCGCGATCGTCGAATCCGGGTTTGGAAAGGGCATCGCCGCCCGCCGTCACCAGCGAATCGCGCTGCAGGCGCCATGCTCCGCCGGACAGGCCTTGGGCGGGCTTCGGCCGCGGGGTGAGACCGCCGCGACCCCACACTTCCAGTTCGCTCAGGATGTAGCCGCCGGGCGATTCCGGCCTGGTCATCAGCACTCGCACGTAGCGGGCTTTGACGGGGCGAGGCAGCATGACGTCGTCACCCAGAGCCGCCAGCGTCTTCCACGTGGCCGCGTCGCCGGAAGCCTGGATGCTGCCTTCCGCGGCGCGGCGCAGCCAGAACAGCTTGATGCGATCGAACGTGGCGGGGGCGCCTAGATCCACGTACACCCATTCTTCGCCCGAGCCGGCGCTCATCCAGGCGCTGGTGAAACGATAGGGCCCGCCGATTTCGACGCGCGCTTCCCGTTTGTAGAGCGTGATTTCGCCGAGACGCCACAGAACGGCGCTGGCGGCTTCGAACTCCAGGCGGTAGAAGCGCGCGCGCGCGGCGGCTCTAAAGGCGATGGAGGCATGGAAATCGCGGCCGGGACGTTCAGTCGCCGAGTTCGCACGGCCCAGATCCGTCCAGGACTGCCCGTCATCCGACCCGGAGACCGTCGCGTTCCAACCGGCGGCCAGTTGCGCGTTGGCCTGCACGTTACCGAGCGCCTCGATGCGGTCCACCTCCAGCGGCGCTTCGCCGCCGGCCAGTTCGAACTGCACCCAGACTTTCGCGCCGCGCAGGCTGACGGTGGTGACCATGTTGTGGTCGACCAGCAACTCGCGCTCGTTCTTGCGCGCGACGCCGCCCTGGCTGGTGGTGGTGGAAAGCCAGCGCGGAAGCGTGGTCTCCTTGATTCCATCGGTGACCAGTTGCGCGGTGAGGTTGTAATCGTAGGCGCTGGACTGGTAGGCGGGACGCCGCAGGGCGATGTTGCGGTAAGTGGAATCAGGAGCGAGGGCGGGAGCGAAATCCTGCGCGGGATCGCCGGGATACACACCGACGCCGCGGGTGAAGGGCTGCGCGGAGAGCAATGCGGCGGTAGCGAGTATCGCAACTGAAATGCGGCACATGACCGATCTCGATTCGAGGCTACTTGATATCGGCGTGAGCGAATGGACTGCCGGCGCGCCACTTCGGCGGCTCCGCCGCGTTGCCCACCGCTTCCACCAGGCGCCCGAAGAAATCGTTGAACTTCGCGGCTGCCGGCGGATCCCAGGGCTGATTGATGTCGTCGGCCGGGCTGTGATAGCGCTCGGCGTACCAGTGGCGGTAGACCTGCTCTTCGGGCGAACTCTTCTCGTAGCCGAAAATGAATCCCGTGGCCGGCACGCCGATCTGCATGAAGCTGTAGTGGTCGGAGCGTGTGAGCAGCCGCCGCTCCGGCTCCGGATCGGCTTGGATCCGGATGTCCATCTTCTCCGCCACCTGTTTCGCCACCACACCCAGGCTGGATTCATCCAGCGCCAGCATGGTCAAGGTTCTTAGAGGGAAAATGGGCCGAAGCTGGTCGAGATTGATATCGGCCACCAGCTTTTCTTTGGCGACGGTGGGATGAGCCGCAAAATAGCGCGAGCCCAGCAGCCCTTTTTCTTCGCCGGTTACCACCAGAAAAAGCAGCGAGCGTTTGAGCGGGTGGCCAGATTCGTGCAGCTTTTCGGCCAGGTCGATCAGCGTGGCGACGTAAGCCGCGTCGTCAAACGCGCCGTTGTAGATGCGGTCGCCGTTCCACGGTTCGCCGAAGCCGTAGCCATCCAGATGCGCCGAGACCACCAGGTATTGGCTGGATAGCACGGGATCGGAGCCGGGTAGCACCGCGACGATATTTTCCGAGGACAATTCACCGGATTCCACTTTCATGGTGGCGCGCAGCTTCGCGGGGATTTCGAACTGCGGCAGCGGTTTGCCGTCATCGGCCAGCTTCTGCAATTCCCCATAAGTGTGGCCGGAGCCTTGAAAAAGCTCGTCAGCGAAGGCCGGGTTAAAGCGGAAGGTGAGCGGCGCGGCGCCGCCCTGGCGCTGCACGGACTCCGCCAGGCTCATGGCCACCGAATAGGCCACGGGCCAGCGCGGCGGTTCCGGGCCGCCGATGGAATCGATGGCGATGGTGGCGGCGGAGCCAGTGCGCGCCGTTCCGGTTCCGCGGCCGCCGCCGGCCGCTGCCCGCCGCGGCAACTGCACCACGATCTTGCCCGTTGTATCGAGTGGCGGCGCGCCGGCCGCCGGACCATCGCCCTGGAATACAAGGTCGCCCTCCAGCAACTCCGGCAAGCCCACGCGTGCACTGGTGGAGATCTGGCGCAGCCATTCCAGCTTCTTGACGCCGCCTGTCCGCACCAGCTCGATGGAGGATTGATCGGTGCGCAGACGGACCACACGTAGCGGAACGGACTGCAGATAGCCCTTCTCGCCGGCCGGCTTCAGGCCAGCCTTCTCGAACTGTGTGACCACGTAGCGCTCGGCCTTGAGATATCCCGCGCTGCCGGTGTCGCGGCCTTCCATGCCGTCGTTGGCCAGCGCCACCACGTGGGCCCACCAGCGTTTGGTAGCCTCATTCGGCTCGGTGGCCAGCAGGGTCGCGGCCACGCAGAAAATGGCGATGCGATTGAGTCTCATGATCTTGTGGAACAAGATTATCACGCGCCACCGGCGGGGGCTTGGGGCGAAAACGCGGACTCAGCGGGGAACGGGTCCGGGGGGACCGGCGCCGAGCAGGGGGTCTGCTCCACGAGGAGGGGTATCGGGTTCGTTTCGGGAGCGGGATCTGGTTCCATTGACTCGGGTTGATCCAAAGAATTGGGTTCGTTTGGTATTTCTTCTAATTCGGCTTCCTGGAATTCAGGGCGCAGGGCGCGGAGGCGTTCGAATTCCTGGATGGCGCGGCGGTAGTTGCGCTCGGCCTGGGCCTGGTAACGGAGGAAGAGGGCCCAGGTGTGAGGCTTC
>PLZX01000255.1 GCA_003152325.1 Bryobacterales bacterium
AATGCTCGTTGGCGTAGGCGATGCGGCGATAATGCTCTTCCCGGTATTCGTTTTCGACGGTGTCCGGAGAAGGATCGCGGCGCAGCCAGAACTGCTCGATGAACTGCTCGCGCTCCTCGTCGTTCTGCAGGCGATAGAAAGCGGAGCGTTCCTCATCTGTGATGATGTATGTGACGTCTTCATTCAGCCATTTCCGATAAGGAGTGGCAAGCTCTTTACGCAGAGCCTTCTGCTTGGCCTTGCGCTCCTTGTCGGTCATGGGGCGGGCGTTGGTTTCCGGCATGTCCGCGCTTTTCTTGGCGTTCTTCTGGTTCTTATCGTCCTGCTGCTGGGCTGCAAACAGACAGACCAGTAGCGACAACGCCAGGCAGGAAATCGAAAGACGGGTCACGCTCATACGGCTCACTGCTTTCCTTGGACAGGTAAACCCATTGTAGGTCTTACGGTTGGCGGAATCAATCCCGTGCCTGGAGGGCACACTGTGCGCCCGCGGCATGGTAACCCAAACTGGGGCGGCAAGCGTGCCCGCAGGCGCCTTCAGAGCCCCACTTACCTGTGAAACTGGTCCCCGGCCCGCCAATCGGGCAGTTTATCCTGGTTGGCGACCTCACGCCCCAGTAGGAATCCGTACTCGGCCGCCTGCTGGAGGGCCGTAAAATCCCAGTCCGCGTGGAATTCATCGGAGGGGTGGTGATAGTGGTTGGTGTTGAAATCTTCCCACATCCTGGCACCGTAACCCTCCGGCTTCCCTGCGAACTCGGTGGCGTGCCCGATGGAGAAGGCTGGGATGCCGCCGTGGGCGAACGAAAAATGGTCGGAGCGGAAGTAGTGGCCCTGCTCCGGCTGGGCGTCGGCGGAAATGGTCAGGTTCAGGCGTTGCGCGATCTGCTGGGCCAGAGGCCAGACGCTGGTCCGTTCGGCGCCGGTGAGGACCACATCTTTGGCGCGGCCCCAGGGGTACAGCGCGTCGTAGTTCAGATCGATGGCCGTCTTATCGGCAGCGTAGAGCGGATGGCCGACGTAGTATTCCGAGCCTTTGAGGCCGCCTTCCTCCGCCGTGACGGCCAGGAAAAGCGCCGAGCGTTTGGGCTTTTGCGGCTGGGAAGCCCACGCGCGCGCCAGTTCCATCAGGATGGCGCAGCCGCTGGCATTGTCGATGGCCCCGTTGTAAATGGAGTCTCCATTAACGGGAGAGGCGATGCCCAGATGATCCCAATGGGCGGAATAGACCACTACTTCGTTCTTCAATACCGGGTCGCTTCCGGTTACGATGGCGGCCACGTTGCGCGTCGCGATCTCACGAACCTTCGCGGGTAAATGGCCGCGGATCTGGATACCGAGCGGAATCGGCTTGAAATCGGGCTTTTCGGAGGCGGCCAGCAGTTCGTCAACGGTCCTGCCGGCCAGGCCTAGTAGCTTTTCACCGGCCTCGCGAGAGATCCACGCGGCCATCGAAAGTCCCCGCTGGCCCTGCGCCAGCTTCACATAGGGCGTCTCNNGTGGGCTCATTGGTAAAAAGGATCAGGACCTTGCCGGTGACGTCGACGCCCTTGAAATCGTCCCACTTGTATTCCGGAGCGGTGATGCCGTGGCCGACGAAGACGGCCTCGCCTTCGAAGCGGGTATTCGGCTGCTGGGTCTGGCTGACTCCCACGAAATCGTCCAGCCACTTCAATTCCACCAGTTTGCCCCACACCGAAGCGTTGAGGGTGGCGTCGGGCTGGGTTTCGATGCCCACCAGCGGGACCTTTTGGAAATAGGTTCCGTCGTCGCCAGCCGGTTTGGCGCCCGCCAGGGCGAACTGCGCGGCGATGTATTCCGTGGCCAGATCGCCGCCGCGCGCGCCCACTCCGCGGCCTTCCAGCAGATCGAGCGACAGGAAGCGATCATGCTCGCGAATACGCTCGGCGGAGATGGAGCCCTCCTGGGCCAGCAGGGCAGAGGCCGTAATGAGTAAAATCGCAACAGGCTTGAGCATGATTCAGGGTACTCTCGCCCGGCCGGCCGCTGCAAATTTTCGAAACTTTCGGGGCTCCGCAGCCATAACTAATAAAGTAGGGGATAAACAGACGAACATGCGGAACCTTCGGAGAATCTTTTTGTTGCTGGCCGTGGCCGTTGCCGTCCAGGCTCAAACCACCCCCTGGGACAGCAGTGGCAACAGCCTGTTGAACGGCACCTATTATTTCCGGCAGGTGATTTATGTGCTCGGAGACCAATATGGTGACCTGGGCGAAGCCATCTCGCTCTATGGCAACATCAGTTTCGACGGAAAGGGCACGTACACCCTGACCAATGGCCAGTGGCTAGTCTTCGATTCGAGCCAGAGCGGCCCAGCGTCGGGGCCCGCGACCGGTTCCTATTCCATCTCGGCATCCGGTTACGGCTTTATCTCCGACCCGTACACCGGGGACAACGTCTACGGGCTGGTTTCGCAGCAGGGAATCTTTGTCGGAAGCAGCACGGATAACGCTTTCGGGTACAACGATTTCTTCGTGGCTGCGCCCCTGGCCAGCCCCGTGCCGACCGCCGCAAGTTTTAACGGCACTTATGTATTTGCCAATCTGGATCTGGCCGGCGCGGCGCAAGGACAGCAGGCCGGCATGCTCAGCATGATGTTTACCCTGACCGCCAACGGCGCCTGCGGCCTGGGCAACACAGTCGTCACCGGGTACGCCGGCACTACCACAACCGCCATCATCCAAAGCTCCACCCTTCCCACGTGCATATTCAGCAATGGCGCGGCGGTGGTCACTTTTCCCACCAACGGAACGTTGATGCAGGGCCAGAAGTACCTCTACTTTTCCAAGGACGGCAATTTCGTCTTCGGCGGCTCACCGTACAGCGGGTACAATCCGTGGGACATGATCGTGGGTGTCAAGATGAGCAGCGGAACGCCGAATTTTTCCAAATTGTACTACCAGGCGGGCATCGACGAAGTGGGTGGGGACCTGGACACGTTCTATGGATCGTTGGACTTGCCGCCAGGCACCCAAACGATTCTGGGACACCAGCGCATCGAGGATCTGTTCTTTACACCGGCGACCACCGATTTCACTTACACCGATTCATACACTTTGGCTTCCGGCTCAACTTACAGCACCCCGTTCGCGCGCTACGCGGTGGGCGCCAATGGAGCCGGAGGAGCCATACGGATCGGCTCGGGCATCGGGCCCGCCCTGGGGCTGAGCGTCGCCCTGCAGGCTCCCAGCATGACCCCCACGGGCGTGTTTCTGAACCCGCAAGGGATCGTCAATGCGGCCAGTTGGGCGCCGTTCACCGCCGGAATCGCTCCCGGCGAACTGCTGACGCTTTTCAATGGCTCAAACCTGGCGGCGGACACGGTGGTGTCCGGCATTCCGTTTCTAACGTCGCTCGACCATGTGCAAGTGAGTATCGGAGGCCTCCCGGCGCCCATTTATTACGTGAGCCCCACCCAGGTNNGGGCTCAGCTACGGAGCGACGGAGCACGTCGATGGATCGATCGTGACGGCTGCGAATCCGGCGAAAATCGGCGAGACGGTGGCGGTATTCGTGACCGGGTTAGGGGCGGTGACTCCGACGATTGCGGATGGCGCCCCGGGACCCATCGATACTTTGAGCGAGGTGACGCCGGGTTCGGTGACGGCGGCGATCGGCTCGCCATCGACCGGTCCGGTGGCGGCTACCGTGACCTTCGCGGGCCTGGCGCCGCAACTCTCCGGCCTCTACCAGATCGACATCACCGTGCCGGCCGGACTGACTGCGGGAGACAACCACCTCTACATTTCTGGCCCGGACGCCTTCAACTCGCAGTCACTGATCCCCATCTCAACAGCCACATCCGCGCCAGAAGCTCCAGCCATCACACCAGCCGCGGTTCTTGGGAAACAACCGCCAGGCAGGCTCAAAGTGGACCCGAAAACCAAACGCGCACCGAGCCCGCGTAGTGTTGGTGGAAAGTAGGGCTGCCAGCGCTACAGGTCGAGCGTCTCGACGATGGCTTCGACATCGGCCGGACGCACGCGCACGGCGTCTTTCATGAGGCCGGGGCTGGCGCGATCATCGAAGGCCTGGAAGAGCGCCATCTTGGCGATGGCATAGCGCTCGTTGCTCGAGAGCTCGCGAGCGTGAGACCGTTCCCAAAGTGCCACGGCTTGGTCGCTGACGTGCACGCTGGCCTCGCTCCAGCTCTTGCGATCGGCCGAGATCGTAAACACGAACTCCGGGCCGCTTTCCCCGGCCGAGCGGAACGGGCGATGGCCTTCGTAATAGTATTGATACACGTATCCGCTTTGCGCCGAGTAGCTCTTCATGCGCCGCACCGGCGGGGCGCCGGTGAGCGCCGCCGGCTTTTTGGAAAAAAAGTTCCGAAACACCATTCGATCCGATCTAAGGGAATTCCCTTTACGTCCAGTACCAGAGATGCCTTGACAAGAATACCAACCCGGCGCAAACTAGAGTTGGAATCAAGCCGGTTTCACTGATTCCGAAGGCGTTTCAAGGCTGGCCCACGTGGGCTGGCAGGAGGTGCCAGATAGAACCGGACGAAGGTGGGGGCGGCCTCATCCTCGGCTAGTGAACAGGCAGTACGGAGAGTTTGAGCGATCGGATTCCACGGCGCCCACTGCACGAATGCGGGCCCAGCGCGTGATGCGCAAATCGGATGATCGCGAACGAAGTTTCCGGGTTCACACGCCGTTGGACGACCGCCCTTTTCTCTTTTGTCACACGGTTTTTCTCGGTTCGGTGATGGGTAATGACGCACAGTAGTGTAAACTGGGTGGAGTCTCATCCCATTTCTTTATGACATCGGTCCAACCCCGGGTGATTGTCAGCGCCCACAGCCCTGATTCCGACGACGCATTCATGTTCTACGGACTGGCAACCAAGAAAGTCCGGTCGGCCAGGGTTACGTTCCGGCACGTGCTCGAAGATATCGAGACGTTGAACCGTAAGGCCAAAGATGGCCTGTATGATTTGAGCGCCATCTCTTATCACGCGTATCCCTACGTGGCTGACAAGTACGTGCTGATGGCCAGCGGCTCCAGCATTGGCGATGGCTATGGTCCGATGGTCATCGCGACCAAGCCGATGGAGCCTGAAGAGATCAAAGGTAAACGCATCGCCGTTCCCGGCCTGCTTACCAGCGCCTATCTGGCCTGTAAATTGTTTCAGCCGGATTTCGAACCCGTGGTGACTCCCTTCGACAAGATCACCGACGCGGTGCGCGAGCACACCGTCGATGCCGGCCTGATCATCCACGAAGCGCAATTGACCTTCGACCGCGAGGGCTTTCACCGGATCGTAGACCTGGGCCGATGGTTCAAGAACACCTACGAGCTGCCGCTGCCTCTGGGCGGCAACGTGCTGCTGCGCTCGCTCGATGCCGACGTGCAGAGCGAGTGCTGCCGGCTGATGCGCGAAAGCATTCAGTACGCGCTCGACAACCACGACGAGGCGCTCGCCTATGCCATGCAGTTCGCGCGCGATATGGATCCGCGCCTGGCGGAGAAATTCGTCGGGATGTACGTCAACCACTACACCCTCGACGCTGGCGACGTGGTACCCAAAGCCGCGCAGAAACTGCTCGACCTGGGTTTCGAAGCGGGCCTCATCGATCGCCGCGTGGAAGTCGAATTCGTGCGCTAGAATCGTCCGCTCCGGAACACGCTAGCATAGAACTATGCGTATTATCCCCATCGCATGGCTCGCGCTGGCCGCGCTCTGCCCACTGGCGGCGCAGGACGTCAAACCGAAAGACGTGCGCGAGGCGGCTAAGGCCGGCTCGGCCTCCATCCCCAAGCTGCAGGAGTTTCTCAAGAATCCGTCGAGCGATGTGCGCAACCAGGCCGTCCGCGAACTCATCGATATCGGCACAGCGCGGGGCCTGGACCCGCTGATCCAGGCAACCCGGGATAACGACCCCGAAATCCAACTGCTGGCCACCGACGGGCTGGTGAATTTTTATTCGCCCGGCTACGTGAAGGGCGGGGTCGCCGGCACCCTGCGGCGCGTGGCCACCAGCATTCGCAGTAAATTCACGGACACCAACGACCTGGTGATCGATCCCTTCGTCGAGGTGCGTCCGGAAGTAATCTCCGCGCTGGCACAACTGATGGCCGGCGGCGCGAGCACCGAGTCGCGCGCCAACGCGGCGCACGCCGTCGGGATTCTGCGCGGCAAGGCGGCTGTCGACCAACTGGTGGAAGGCGTCCACTCGAAGGATACGGACCTGATCTACGAATCGCTGGTCGCTTTGCAGAAGATTCGCGACGAATCGGCAGGGCCGCGCGTGGTATTCCGGCTGCACGACCTCGATCCCAAGGTGCAGATCGCGGCCATCCAGACGGTGGGCGTGCTCCTCGACAAGGCCGCCGTGCCCGACCTGGTGGATGCGCTCAACCGCACGCGCGACCCCAAAGTCAAACGTGAGGCGCTCACCGCCATCGCCATGCTGCCCTTGGAACAAAGCCGCGCACTCTACACGCAATACCTGCACGACAAGGACGATCGCCTGCGCGCCGCCGCAGCCGAGGGCATTGGGCGCTTGCGCAACCCGGCCGACCTGGCGATGCTCGAAACAGCGTGGAAGGACGAACAAAAAGCCTCGCCGCGACTCTCGCTGGCTTTCGCCCAGGTAATGCTCGGCAAAACCGAGTTGAGCGAATTCAGCCCGCTACGCTACCTCATCAACAATTTGAATTCGGCGGCATACACAGGCGTGGCCCTCCCGTTTCTGACCGAACTGGCGCGCGACCCTGCCATCCGGCAGGCCCTCTACACGCCGATAGGAAGCGGCACGCGGGATGAGAAAATCGGCCTCTCGCGGGTGCTGGCCATGAGCGGAGACAAGTCCAGCCTTGACGTCTTGCAGAAGCTGAGCAAGGACACCGATCCCCAAGTCGCGCAAGAAGGATTGCGGGCCCTGCGAAGTCTGCAGAGCCGGATGTAACTACTTCGCCTTCTTCTGCTTCTGCTGGCCGACGCGCACCTTGATGTGCAATGTCTTGGCTTCCTGAAAAGCCTTGTGGTCGTGACGCGCCACCGCGTCCGACAGGTACTTACTGACATCGGCGTCCTTCGGCAGGACCGCCATCAAGGTGAAATTGTCGCTGCAGGTCGGGCAGAAAGGCCGGAACCGCTTCACGTTCGGAATTGCCATAACTTTATTCAGTCTACCAGAAGTTCGGGAGACGCCGCCTCACCCGGTCATCTCCACCGGGTCGGTGGTACGCATCTCGATCCAGCCCTGCTGCGGGACGGCGTCAATCGGCAGGCCGCCCTGCCAGAGCGAGAACTGGAAACGCAGGCCCGCTCCGGGGGAAACTCCGATTGCGGCCAGGGGGATGCGCGCCTCCAATACCCGGCCCAAGGCGCATTCGACGGGGGGCTCCAGCTTTTCCACGGCGAGCGCGGAGCCGGCGCCGAGTGCGATGGTCAGGCGAGTGGCGTGCGCCTCCTGCTGGGATTCCAGAGTGAACCGGGCTTCCATCCCGGATACTTCTTCCTCGTACGTGGCGTCAAAATCCACCCGCAGGAAAAGATTCGCGCCATCGCTTCCGAACTGCACTTCGTGGACGACGAACTTCTTGCCATGCATGGAGCCGGACCGTTCGTCCACATGGCAAACGCCGGCGCCCAGCCACTCGAAGTACGAAGTCACGTGGCCGTCGATCGAGGGGTGAATGGGACCAGACGGCGCGATGCGCACCTCCGGCACCGAAATCCGCAAAATGGGGCGTGACAATTCTTCGGGCGGCGTCAGGTTGAGGAAGCGGTAGACGTTGGCGAGGTGGTTGCGAAAGAGCTCGTCAAACTCGGGGCGGTTGGCGGATTCGTGCTCTGGCCCGTACCACCAGCACCAGTCGCTGCCTTCGGCGATCAGCAACTCTTCAAACGCCCGCTCGCGCTGCGGTTGCGGAACGGCCGCGGCGGCGCCGTCGAAGGTCTGGCGGGCGCGCAACAATTGCGCCCAGGCATGGTTATCCTCTTCGGCGCCGATCCACACGTCGAAATTGGCGCCGATCCACGAACCCGGAAAAATGTGATCCAGCGGTTCCGGCGCCATCAGGCGAAGCGCTTCGCTCACAGTGACGGCCCGCAGGCGCCCGTCTTCCGAAACGCGGCGGTACAACTCGCGCAGAAACGGGCGGCCGTTGAGGTGGTAGTATTCCCAGGCGTTTTCGCCATCCAGGATGATGGGCACCAGCGCATCGCGGCCGGCCGATAGAATGCCGGCGCAGTTGTCGTGGATGCGGCGTAGAAAATCCTCCGCAGCCGGCGCGGCGTCCATACGGGAATAAACGAAGCCGATCAGGTCGCTCAGGAAGTGATCGCGAAACACCACGCCCAGCGTGCGTTCCGATTGGCGCCATTGGTACGGCCGGTAGAGCCCATCCACGCCCACCGAATGGCCCAGCGTGCGGTTCAACACGCCGCTATCGGTGGCGGCCCACTCAAAGCCAGCCTCGGAGGCGATGGTGAAGACCTCGTCGGATACCGAACCTTCCGACGGCCACAGCCCCACCGGTGCAACGCCGAACTGGGCGGCGCAGTAATCGCGCGCCAGCGCCAGTTGGCGGCGCGCGTCGTCGGGATAGCGAAACCGCGGAGGCAGGGGCACATCGGGATGAGAGACGCTCGCGATATTGGAATCGCACAGCAGCGGCAGGATCGGGTGGTAATACGGAGTGGTCGAGATCTCGATCTGCCCGGTGCCGGCCAGCTTCCGATAGATGGGCATCACGCGGCCCACGATCTCGCGCTGCTTGGCTCCCATGCGCCGCTGATCCTCCAGCGTGAAGCCGCGCCCGCGTTCCACCCATTCGCGCACTTCCGGATCCTGCGCCTGGAACTCCTCGTCGAACCACGCAATCTGCGACCACATCTGTACATCGCGAAAATCCTGGACGCCGAACAGGCAGGGCCCGCCCGAATTCTTCTGCACCTGCCAGGCATCGAACAACTCGCCATAGCGCGGATAGCGGCGGATCATGTGGTCCGGGTCGGAGTAAAAGGAATGCCGCAGCAGGAAAGCGCGGCCGGCATCGTCCAGCTCTTCGGCCGGCTTGAGCGCCATCTCGAGAAATGGGTCGGCCGCCTCGCCAGCGGCGTATTCGGCCACCTGCGCCATCATCGAAGGCACCAGATTGAACGTCTGCCGCACTTCCGGAAATTCTTCGAGTATGCGCGCCATCCCGTAATAGTCTTTGAGCGCGTGCATGCGCGTCCACGGCAGTTTGTACTCGCCGGTGATCAGGTCCTTGTAAAAAGGTTGGTGCATGTGCCACAGGAAGCACAGGTAGATCTGAGCCATTCCCTCCAGTGTACGCAGTGGCGCCACCTTGGCGTGAGCTATGCTGTCACTTGCAGTTCCCCTCGTCAACCCGCGCCGCCGCGCTCTTCGCCATGTTCATGGTATTGGCCGGCTCGGTCCGCATCGTTTCCACCTACACCGTTTTCAACCACACCATCGACGAACCCGACCACCTGGCCGCCGGCATGGAGTATCTTTCCACCGGAAGGTATCTCTACGAAGACCAGCATCCGCCACTGGCCCGCGTTTTCGGCGCGCTCGGCCCGTTCCTGGCTGGCGAGCGCTTTCACCCCGGCCCGGATGCCTACCATGAGGGCTACCGCATCCTGGGCTGGGGCGCGCACTACGACCGCACGCTGGCGCTGGCTCGCGCCGGAATCCTGATGTTCTTCTGGATCGCTTCGGCCGTGGTGTTCCTGTGGGCTCTGCGCGCCAGCGGCGCGTCCGCCGCGGTGATTGCGACGTTCCTGTTCACGACGCTGCCGCCGGTGCTGGCGCATTCGGGCCTGGTCACCACCGATATGGCCGCGGTGGCGTTTACCGGCGCTGCTGCCTTCGCGGCTCTGCGATGGGCGGAAATCCCCGACCGCAAGCGCACCATTCTGTTCGGCGTTTGTCTGGGCCTGGCCGCTCTTTCGAAATTCTCCGCGATTCCGTTCCTGGCAGTCGCCTTGCTGCTGATGCTTCGCGGGAAACTCTGGCATCACCGGCGTCCGCTCGCCGGCGCCATCGCGATTGCGTTGGCGGTGATCTGGGTCGGCTACGGCTTCTCCTTCGCGCGCGTCGACTATCTCCACCTCCGGCTGCCGGCGCCGCGATTCTTCACCGGACTCCAAACGCTTTGGGCGCACAACGCGGCCGGACACGCCGCTTACCTGTTCGGCGCCCGCAGCAGCACCGGCTTCTGGTATTACTACCCGGCCGCGCTCCCGTTGAAGACGCCTCTCCCCATGCTGCTCTTGTTGCCGCTATGCTTTCGCCGCAAAGCTGTCCAACCGGTGCTTTTCTCGCTGGCCATTCTGCTCTGCTCGCTCGCCAGCCGCATCAACATCGGCACGCGCCACGTTCTCCCAATCTATGTCGGCCTCGCAGTGGCCTGTGGCATCGCGGCCGCCCCGTTGCTGCGGCACCGCGTGGCTCGGTGGATCGTCGTCGCGCTGCTGCTTTGGCACATGGCATCCGGCGCCCTGCAGCATCCCGACTATCTTTCCTACACCAACGAGCTCGCCGGCTCCCACCCCGAAAATTTCCTGGCCGATTCCGACCTGGACTGGGGTCAGGACATGAAACGTCTGGCCGCATTTCTGGAGCGAGCCCACGCCACGGAAGTAACTTTCGTCCCCTTCAACCGGACCTACGGTGTGCTGGCCGGGCACGTGTTTCCCGAAATGCATCCCGGCGACACAGCGTACCCGTCCCCCGGCTGGAATGCCGTCAGCGTGAGCGTCTGGAAAATCTTCGGCGTGCCGTCGTGGCCCGACGGCAACCCGCAAGCGAAGGTCGGCCGGACGATCTTCCTATGGAACTTTAAGACACCCCCCCGAGTCTAACGCATCGTGCGTCCGATCCTCGCCGTGCTTTGTGCCGCCATACTTGCCTGCGCGCAGGACCCCGTTACTTTCCGCACCGGCGTCTCGCTGGTGCACGTCGACGCCGAAGTCATCAGCCAGGACGGGCGTATCCTCACCGGATTTCACAAGGAGGACTTTCGCGTCTTCGACGAACGCAAGGCGCAGCCTATCCTGCAATTCGCCGCCGAAGAGCAGCCGATCGACCTCATCCTCTTATTCGACATCAGCGGCAGCATGCGCGGCGTAGTCCAGGAAGTGGCTGATGCCGCGCGCCAGGGCCTGCACCAATTGCAGCCCGGCGACCGCGTCTGCGTCATGGTCTTCAACGGCAGGAGCCGCGAGATCGCGCCCTTCACCGACGACCTGGATGCCGTCGACCGCACCATTCAGGACGATGTCCTCAGGCTCGACTTCGGCGGCGGCACTCTCATCCAGGCGGCCGTCTCCGACGCTGCCCTGCGCTTCCGCCGAGAACCCCGCACGGAGCGGCGCCGCGCCGTCCTCATCATCACCGATAACATGGGCATGCGCACCCGCCGCGAAGGTTCTGTGGTGGACGAATTCTGGGAGTCCGACGCCATTCTCAGCGGCCTGATTGTGCGCAACCCCGCTTTTCAAGCGCTGCGCACCGTAGGCGTCATCTTGGCCCCGCAAAATCTGGCGCTGCAGGCCGGCATGAAGGGCATCGCGGAAAAGACCGGCGGCGACTCTCTAACCGCCAACGAACCCGGCACCGCGTTCCAGGAAGCCATGCGCCGCATCCGCACCCGCTACAGCCTCTACTACGCGCTGCCCGAAGCCAAGCCTGGCACCACGCGCGCCATCCACGTGGAACTCGCACACGACGCCGCTCAAAGTTTCCCCAAGTCCCGCGTGCGTGCCCGCACGGGGTACGTAGTTCCTGATCCCGCCAAGTCAGCGCCCGGCTCTAAGTAGCCGGGCTGCGCCGCGAGCTGCTTACTCCGTCCACACCAATCCCGAAGGCAGTTCTTCGCCGAAAATCCGGCCCAGCGTCTGCTCGTCTTCGGCTTCGCCTTCGAGCACGGCCAGCAGACGGTCCGCCTTCGGCATCGCTTGCAGTTTCTGCTTTACCGTTTCGCGCGTGGCCGCCGCCAAGTCCCGCGTCGGATCTCCCGTGAGACGCGCCATGGATGCCAGCGCGTCGCCCGCTGTCGCGACCTTCACCAGAGCTTCCACCCAGCGCGTTACTGTAGCCGGCGGCACTACCAGGTTCCCGGGGCCATAGAAGAGCTTCCGCGCGCCCAAACGCGACAGGCACCACAACTCGCTCTCTTTGTAATCGCCGGTCTTCACGCGCTTGATGAGCGCGTCGCCCAATTCCGTTTTGGTCCCGATGGGCAGCAGTTCCAGGCTCGACGCCGTGCGCCACATCTCGCGGCGCAGCGATTCGTTAATGCGCTGCGGCTTCTGGTTACCGCGCGGCAGCAGAGACCCGGCCAGCCGCTGGTAAACATCGGCCTGCTGGTTGCGATTCATGCCCCCCGCAGCGCGGCCCCAGAAAATCCACCAGTCGATCTCACACTGCACCTGGTTGCCGTGGGTGAGGCCGCTCGCGTAAACCCGACGCGTCTGCTCCAGTCGGAAGTCGTCGCCGGGATAGCCGAAGCCCGGCCGCAAACAGAAGCCGCACAGATTCAGCCAGCGCATTTCGTACGCCGGGCTTTTCTTGCGCCCGTCCGCCGCGGCGAGAAACGCGTCGGCCATTTGCCGGATGGCCGCCAGCGGCCAGGAATTTCTACCCAGGCCCATGGTCTGTTCGATCCTGGCAGGCACTTCCTCCGGCTCGACCGGCGATTTCGCGGTGGTCGAAAACACGCTCGCAATCAGCTCCAGCGACACCTGGAGCGCCTGCTCGCTCACCACCGCGGCAGCCTTCCGCTCCACCGGCTGCTCGGCGTGCNNTCCTCGGCTTTCTTGCCGAAGCGGATCACGGCGTGGAGCGGCACGTGGCGGTGCAGGCCCGCTTCGTCGGCCGGAAACTCCACCAGGGCGCCGAGTTTGTCTTCGGTCCGCGTGAGCGAGCTGTATAACCGGAAGGACACCGGCCGGTTCGCCACCAGTTGCAGCGCATCGTGATCGATCTCGATGGCCGAGCCTTCCTCCGTGCCGCGCGGCACCAGGCAAACCGCCGGGAACTTGCCTTCGTGCGCTTCGCCCAGCGCGATGTAGTAAGCGCGCGGCAGACCGCCGCGCACCAGCACGCCGCTACCGGTGGACCGCACGTAGGAGTAATAAGCGGCTCCGCGTGCGACAGCCAGATCGAGATCCTGGTTTTCGAAAATCTCCGGCCGCTTGCCATACCACTGGCCCACCACGTCAGCGACGCGCTCGCGCAGAATCGCCGGGATGAAAAAGCCTCCGTTGAAAAGGATGGCGTCCGGCGCCTGTCCCGTTGGCTCCAGAAACGCATTCAGGTGGCGCGTGATGGCCGCGTCGGTTTCATACGGCAACCCCAGTTCGCGGAACAGGCTGCGCTTTTCGTCCTTTGGCCCTTCGCCGCGCACGGTGAATGGCAGAAAGCCTTCGAGCGCCAGTTCCAGTGCCTCATCGCGCAGAATCTCGGTCTTGAGCGAGCGCCCAATCAACGCCGAACCCGCGCCCAGCACGGTGATCTCCACGCTCTTCAACTCCGGGTCGTTCAGCAGCTTCTCTTTGGCCGCCGAGCACTGCCGCCGCAATCCACTGCGCTGGCGGATGGAGAGCTTCGACGCCAGCTTGGTTTCCACCAGCCACGCCAGCGTCAAATCCAAATTGTCGCCGCCCAGCAGCAGGTGCCGGCCCACCGCGGTGCGCGTAAAGTTCACCAGGTCGCCTTCGCGTGAAACGCGGATGAGGCTGAAATCGCTGGTGCCGCCGCCCACGTCGCACACCAGCACAATCTGCCCGTCAAAGAGCTTCTTGCGCGACTGCGCCAGGTTGTTCGAGATCCACGAATAGAAAGCCGCGGCCGGCTCTTCGAGCAGCGTCAGCTCTTCGAGGCCCGCGTCGCGCGCCGCCATCACCGTGAGCTCGCGCGCTTCTTCGTCGAACGACGCCGGCACCGTCAGCACGATGTCCTGTTCGGCCAGCGGCGCGCCCATTGTGCGATCCCACTCTTCGCGAAACTTGCCGATGATCCGCGCCGATACTTCCACGGGCGACATCACGCGTCCGGTCTCCGGCGAATCCCATGGCAGAATCTTGGCCGTACGGTCGACATCGGCATTCGACAGCCAGGATTTCGCCGAGTGCACCAGGCGCGTCGGAACGATGGCCCCTTGTTCGCGCGCGTACAAGCCTACCGGCTGCCCATCTTCCAGGAACAGGAACGAGGGCAGCGTGCGACGCGCCTCTACCCGGCCCGCCGCCACCAGTTGCGGCGTCTCGTAGATGTGCACCGGCGGAAACTCGCGGTCCTCCGCCTCGCGCTCATCGATATAGGCCAGCGCCGAATTGGTGGTCCCTAGATCGATCCCGACTTTCACTGCGCGCTCACCCCTTCACCTTTTCCCTGACGTTGAACTCAAGTTTCCACTTGCGCCCATCCCGCGCCACGCACCACAATTGCAGCACGCCCGTCTCCGTAACCACCGCTTCGAACGACACCGGCACCACCTCGGAAGAATTCTCGCCGGAGGGAAAACTGACTTCGATGGGCGACAGCTCTTCCAACTGGTCGCCAAAATCTTCGACGAGGTCGCCGGCCCGGTCGTCCTTGCGCGCCGCCGAGGTGAAGAAGCGGAACTCCGCCGTCTGCCCCACCACCAGGCCGAATTCACGGCCCGGGATGGTCACTTCGCTGCCTTCCTCCATCCCGAACGGGACCACCGCCAGCGCCTTGAGAGGCGCCGGAAAACCAGGCACTGATGGCATGGCGCTCTCCACCCCGACGTAGTACGTGCGCGGCACGCCGCCGCGGATACGCACGCCGCGGCCGCTGCGCGCCAGGCCATAATACGCCGCTCCGCGCGCCACGGCGTGCATCAGATCTTCGCCGCTCAAGGGCTTCACCGGCGGCATGCCTTCTTCGGCCAGCCAGGTATCGAGCGTCGCCAGGATGCGTTCCCGCACCGTGGCCGCATTCAACACGCCCCCGTTGAAGAGCACGTGGTGGGGCAGGCGAGGCCGCTCGGGCCGCGGCGTACCGTTCCATGTTCGGAGGCCGCCGCCTGCTGGCGGAGGAAGCGCGCCAGGTGCCGCGTTATGGCCGGATCGGCGGCGTAGGGCAAGCCCAGTTCCTGAAGGCCGACGCGCCGTTGCTGCGCCGGCATCTCCGTGCTGGGCACGGCCTGGACAAAACCTTCGCCCAGAACCTTCTCGATATCGGTGCGCAGCAGCGCAGCTTTGATGGTGCCGCCCACCAGGCCGCTTCCCTTACCCAGTATGGTTACCGGAATCTCAGCCGCGCGGGAATCCGGATCCAGCAGCTTTTCCTTGGCCGTGCGGCAATTGTTCCACAGCGATTGCAACTGGCGGCTATCGATGCGCGTTCCCTTCTCTGCGAGGCGCGCCGCAACCGCGCCGGCGAGCGCCAGGTCGATATTGTCGCCGCCCAGCAGAATGTGGTCGCCCACGGCGATGCGCTCGAGCGCCAGTTCGCCGTTCGATTCCCTCACCGCGATGAGCGTGAAATCCGTGGTGCCGCCGCCGATGTCCACCACCAGGATCAGGTCGCCCGGTTGCACACGTTGGCGCCAATCGTCATGCCGTTCGATCCACGCGTAGAAAGCGGCCTGCGGCTCCTCAAGCAGCGTGACATTGCGATATCCCGCCTGTTTGGCGGCTTCGAGCGTCAACTCACGCGCCACTGCGTCGAACGAAGCCGGCACCGTCACCAGCACCTGCTGCGCGGCGAAAGGCGCGTCGGCGTGCTGCGCGTCCCAGGCTTCCCGCAAATGCTCCAGGTAGCGCCGCGTGGCTTCGACCGGCGAAATCTTCGCCACACCCTCCGGCGCGCGAAACGGCAACAGCGCCGCGGTGCGGTCCACGCCGGAATGCGAGAGCCACGATTTCGCCGAGGAAACCAGCCGCCCCACGTTTTCCGCGCCGCGCTTTTGGGCCAGGTAGCCCACCACGAAACTGCGCTCGGCATCCCAGGGCAGCGCCATGGCGCCGGCTGGAAAATCCGAGGCGCCCGCCAGGTAGAGGAACGAAGGAAGAAGGCTTTCCTCGCGCACTTCACCCGGATTCACCAGTTGAGGGATGGCGGCCAATTGCACGTTCGCCGGCGCGAACGGGTCCGCGGCCGCCGTGATCTCCGCGTAGGCCAGCGCCGAGTTGGTGGTCCCCAGATCGATCCCGATGGCGTACCGGGCGGCCTGCGTTTTCTTACTCAATTTCGATTTCCGCGGGCGCGACGATGGCCGCGTCCTGTCCCGGCCCCAACGCCGGCAAATCGACCTTCGCCGCGCGCCAGCCTTTATGCCGAAGAGTACCGCCCGCGGGTGGCTTCGCCGGCACGTTGCCAATAAACTTCACCAAGTGCGGATCTGACGACGGGGCCTTGGCGAAGGTTCCTTCCACGCCGTCGATCACCGGTTCGAGCCGCACGTATCGCGTCAGGGATTCCCGGCACTGCTTGTGGACCTCCCGCACGGCCGCTCCCACCTGCTCGTCCGCGTGGACGTCGATATCTTCCATCAGAAAATCCACCAGCCGCGAATCGCGCTGCAATATAGCGAGAATCTGCAACGCGCCATCCGCCGGTGTCCGCACCGCCGCCGGCGCGGCCGCGGGCGCCGCGGTCCGCTTGACCAGTCCCAATTCCTTCAGCACCGCGCTCGAGAGCGCGCCGCCAAACAACAAGTTGAAAAAACAACGAAACGCTAAGCCAATCCGCATCAGATTAATGACTCCAAAATTTTAGGATGCCTTTAGGATAACTGGTGCCACGGTTCTTCCTGGCCGCGGGCTTACCGGACCACCGTCTGCCGCAGCCGCTCCAACTGGCGCCGCGCAATCTCCGCCCATTGCCCGGAACTGTCCAGCTTCAAATACGCCTTCCAATGGTGCACGGCCTTCATCGCATCGCCGGTCCGCTCGCACAGCAACGCCAGGTTGAAGTGCGCGTCCGCGTAGCTCGAGTTCAGCTCCAGGGCCCGCCGGTAATGTTCCAGCGCCTCTTTCAGCCGTCCCTGCTCGTCGTAGAGGTTGCCCAGGTTGAATTGCGCCAGTGGGTATTCCGGATCGGCCTCTATCGCATCGCGGTAGTATTTTTCCGCTTCGCCAAATTTCCGCTGGCGGTAATCGATAGTGCCCAGATTGACCAGCGCCCCGGCCGCCCTTGGGTTCAGTTCCAGAACCTTTTGATAGGCTTCCACCGCCTGCTCAATGGGCGCCCCGGCCTCTTCCAGTTCCAGGCCCTTCTGAAACCAGCCTTCCGATTCCCGCAACCGGTTGGCCGGCTGCTTGCGCTCCGGGAAGCTCTGGACGCCGCGCAACTCGCCCGCGTCGAAATCGAACAGGATCTGTCCGCTGATGGCCTCCATCTTCTGGCCCGCCACGTGTACCACGATCTTCTTGCCGTTCGATGCCACGCGCAGTTCCGAGAGGGGCTGTTTGACCCAGTCCAGCTTCTCGCGCAACGATTCCAGCGCCCGCCCGATCTGGCTCACCGCGATGCGTTTCTCGCGCAGCTTGACGATGGCCTTTAGCGCGATCAGGTCCGTGAACGAATAGCTGTCGCCTTCCGGAATCA
>PLZX01000296.1 GCA_003152325.1 Bryobacterales bacterium
TACAAGGTGCGCCGCTTCAATTTCTACTTGTTCTCCGATTACGAAACTCCCAGCCTCAAGCTGCTGCACAACCCGGATGTGACGGTCCGCAGCCGCGGCGTCATGGAGAAGTGTACTTATTGCGTGCAGCGCATCAACTCCGCCAAAATCGACGCGGAAAAGCAGAACCGCAAGGTAGCCGATGGCGAAATCCAGACGGCCTGCCAGGCTACTTGTCCGACTGAAGCGATCGTGTTCGGCAATATCAACGATCCCAACAGCCGCGTCTCGAAGATGAAAGCGGAAGAGCGAAACTACGCGCTGCTGGCCGAGCTGAACACACGGCCGCGCACCACTTATCTGGCGACACTGAGGAATCCCAATCCGGAGATCGAGGGCTAAGGGCGGATGGCTGACGAACCAAACGTACACCAACCGAAAACGGACATCGCGCCCGGGTACACCTTCGGGACGGTCACCGATCAGATCGCCTCGGTAGTCCTCACCAAACGCACGCCGCTCTTTTGGTACGCCGCTTTCGGCAGCGGCCTGGTGCTGTTGCTGCTGTTCCTGCTCGCGGTGGGAGTGCTGTTCGTTAAAGGCACGGGCATTTGGGGATTGCGCACGCCGGTCATGTGGGGATTCGCCATCACCAACTTCGTCTGGTGGATCGGAATCGGCCACGCCGGAACACTGATTTCGGCCATCCTGCTGCTGCTCAACCAGCGCTGGCGTAACTCCATCAACCGCTTCGCCGAAGCCATGACTCTGTTCGCGGTGGCCTGCGCCGGTATGTTCCCGGTGTTGCACCTGGGCCGTCCCTGGCTGGCCTACTGGCTCTTTCCGTATCCCAACACCATGGGCGTTCAGCCGAATTTTCGCAGCCCGCTGGTGTGGGACGTTTTCGCGGTTTCCACCTACGCCACGGTCTCGATGATGTTCTGGTACGTGGGCCTGATGCCGGATCTCGCCACTCTGCGCGACCGCACGCACAACCGCGTGGCGCGCTTCGCTTACGGAATCCTCGCCATGGGCTGGCGCGGTTCCGCCAAACACTGGAGCATTTACGAAACGGCCTCGCTGCTCCTGGCCGGCCTCGCCACCCCCCTGGTGCTCTCGGTCCACACGGTGGTCAGTTTCGACTTCACCATCGCCATCGTCCCCGGCTGGCACACCACCTTCCTGCCACCGTATTTCGTGGCGGGCGCCATTTACTCGGGCTTCGCCATGGTGCTGGCGCTGGCTATCCCGCTGCGCTCGGTGTACGGTTTGCAGGGGCTCATCACCGATCGACATCTGGATAATTCGGCCAAGGTCATGCTGGCCACCGGACTGATTGTGGCCTACGCCTACATCCTGGAAACCTTCTCCGCCTGGTATGGCGGCAACACCTACGAGCAGGCCATGGTCTGGCATCGCATGACCGGGCCCTATGCCATTTCCTACTGGTCGCTCATGCTGTGCAACATCCTCGCTCCGCAGGCGCTATGGTTCAAGAAAGTTCGCAGCAAGCCGGTCTTCCTGTTTATCTCGGCCATCGTCGTCCTCATCGGGATGTGGCTCGAGCGCTATGTCATCATCGTCAGCAGCCTGGCGCAGGATTTCCTTCCCTCGTCGTGGTCCATCTTTCAAGCCACCCGCTGGGATTGGGCGACCTACATTGGCACCATCGGTCTGTTCCTGTTCCTGTTCTTCCTCTTCATCCGCCTGCTGCCCATGATCTCCATCTTTGAAGTGCGGACGTTGCTTCCTTCAGCCAAAGTCGAAGAGGAGGCGGAGAGTTGATCAAACCGATCTACGGATTGATGGCTGAGTTCGACAACCCCACCGCACTGGTAGCGGCCGCGCGCGCGGCCCGCGAAAAAGGCTATCGCAGGCTCGATGCCTACTCGCCGTTCCCCATCGAGGAGTTGACCGACGCGCTCCATCTGCACCACAACAAGCTGCCGCTGATCGTGCTGTTCGGCGGCATCGTCGGCGGACTCGCCGGGTACCTGCTGCAATACTACGTCACGGTCATCTACTTCCCCATCAACATCGCCGGCCGGCCGCTGCATAGCTGGCCGTCCTATATCATCATCACCTTCGAAACCACCATTCTGTTCGCGGCGATTTCCGCGGTGCTGGGCCTACTGGCGCTCTGTGGTTTGCCCATGCCCTACCATCCCACGTTTAACGTGCCGCGCTTTGCGCTGGCCTCGCGGAACCGGTTCTTCCTGTGCATCGAATCCCGCGACCCCCTGTTCGACCGCGCCAGGACCATCGAGTTCCTGGAGACTCTGGAGCCGAGAGAGGTGTCCGAAGTTGCCCCGTAAGCCACCAATCCGCCTTGCCGCCCTTATACTGGCCGCGCTGACCCTGGCCGCCTGCCGGCAGGACATGCACGACCAGCCGCGCTTCATTCCGTTGCGGCCGAGCGGCTTCTTCGAGGATGGCCGTTCCGAACGCCCGCTCATCGCCGGCACCGTCTCTCGCGGCCATTTGAATGACGACTTGGCGCTCTATACCGGCAAAGGCTCCGACGGCAAACCCCTCGACACGTTCCCGTTCCCCGTTACCAAAGATGTAGTCGCCCGCGGCCAGGAGCGCTTCAACGTCTACTGCTCGCCTTGCCACGACCGCACCGGCAACGGCGACGGCATGGTGGTCCGGCGAGGCTTTCGGCATCCGCCGTCCTACCACACCGATCAGATCCGGAGCCTTGCGAACGGATTCATTTTCGACGTCATCACCAACGGCTTCGGCGCCATGCCCGATTACTCCGCGCAGATTCCCGTGCGTGACCGCTGGGCCATTGTGTCCTACGTTCGGGCCCTGCAGTTGAGCCAGAACGCTTCCGTCAATGACGTGCCCGCCGAAGATCGCGGCAAACTGGAAGGCGCGAAATGACCGCCCAGGGCCTGGACTTCCGGGTTTCCCCCGAACTCCGCAACGATCTCAAGAAGTGGCGCACCCGCGCGCTGGGCGTTGGCATCACTGGGACGGTGGCCTGCGCCGCCGGATTTCTGATGTCGCCTTTTCAGTTCTACCGCTCCTACCTGTGGGCTTACCTTTTCGTTGTCGGCCTCGCCGTCGGCTCCCTGGCGTGGCTGATGCTACAGTACGTCACCGGCGGCGCGTGGGGTGTCATCATCCGCCGCCCCTGCGAAGCCGCGGCGCGCACACTGCCCCTCGTCGCCCTGATGTTCCTGCCCATCCTGATCGGCATTCCCAACCTTTACGACTGGTCGCATCCAGCCAAAGTGTTAGCCGACGAAACACTCCGCCACAAGCAGCCCTATCTGAACGTCCCCTTCTTCCTGATCCGCACCGCCGTCTATTTCGCGGGTTGGTGGTTCCTCGGTTGGTATCTGAACCGCTGCTCCGCCCGCGAAGACTCCGAGGGCCACGCTGCCGTGCATGGCAAGATGAGCGCCATCTCCGGCCCGGGCCTGATCTTCTGGGGCCTGAGCGTTACCTTCATGTCCATCGACTGGGTGCTCTCGCTCCATCCCGAATGGTTCTCCACCATGTTCGGTCTACTCTTCATGGCGAGCCAGGGGCTCACTTCGATGGCCTTCCTGATCGCCTTGATGGTGCTGCTCTACTACCGCCGCCCCATGTCGGAGATCCTCACCCCGCGTCACCTGCATGACCTCGGAAAGTTCCTGCTGGCGCTGGTGATGGTGTGGGCCTATTTTTCTTTCTCGCAATTTCTCATCATCTGGGCCGGCAACCTGCCCGAAGAAATTCCCTGGTACATCGCGCGCCTCAACCACGGCTGGCAATACGTGGCGCTCGCGTTGGTCATCGGCCATTTCGCGCTGCCCTTCGCCCTGCTCCTCTCGCGCGACCTCAAGCGCAATTTCAAACTACTCGCCTCCATCGCCGTCTTCATCCTCTGCATGCGCCTGGTCGATCTATACTGGCTGGTCGCCCCCGATTTCCGCAAAGAATCCTTTGGCCTGAGCTGGATGGATTTCACCGCGCCGATGGGCCTGATCGGCATCTGGCTGGCTTACTTCCTTTACCAGTTGGAGAAGCGGCCGTTGCTGCCGCCCAATCAACCTCACCTGGAGGAGGTCTTGGAACATGGAAGAGAATAACAAGCGCCCCGCGGGCTTCGAAGAGACGGACGTCAATGTCATGGCCGTCGGCAAGTTCGCCGTCGCGCTGCTCATTATGACCGTGCTGGCGATGTTGCTGCTGGTCGGCGTGTTCAAATACTTCCAATCGCAGGACGGCGGACAGGCAAAGAGCGTGGACCCGGCCAAGGTATTCCCGCAACCGCAATTGCAGACCAAGCCGATCCTGGATTTGAAGGCCATCCGCGCCACCGAAGAGCAGGTGCTCTCGAGCTACGGCTGGGTGGATTCTCAGAAGGGCGTGGTCCGGATTCCCATCGCGCGCGCCATGGACATGTTGGTCCAGCGCGGTCTCCCGGTCCGCGCCGAAGCGCCGCCTGAGAGCGCCGGCAATGTCAGCGTGCCCACCGAAAGCGGGCTGGGGCCTAAAATGCAACCGCCCGGCGGCCCGTTGGCGGGAGAAGGGAAATGAGAAAATTCCAGGGCTGCCTCATCCTGCTCGCTGGCGCCTGTGCCGCTTCCGCGCAGCCGGGGCAACCCGCGCCCGCGCAGCCGTCGTACAGCATGCAGGATTCCAACTTGCGCCCGGCCTTGCCCGGCGCGCTCCAGGGCGTGGGCATCGATCAGAAGCTCGACACACAGGTGCCGCTCAACCTGACATTCCGCGACGAAGCCGGNNCTCAAGGCCGTCTCCTTCAACCCCGGGCGGGATTTCGAAGTGGTCAGCGTGAGCTTCGACCCCAAGGACACCCCCGAGATTGCGGCCTCTAAGAAGCAGTTGCTGCTCAAGCGCTACAACCGCCCCAACACCACCAACGGCTGGCACTTCCTGGTCGGCGACCAGCCCAACATCAAAACGCTCACCGATGCCGTGGGCTTCCACTATAAGTACGATGCGGCGACGCAACAGTTCGCGCACGCCAGCGGCATCATGATCCTCACTCCCGATGGCCATCTGTCGCGCTATTTCTACGGTCTCGAGTACGCGCCGCGGGACATCCGCCTCGGGCTGGTCGAGGCCTCCCAAAACAGGATCGGCAGCCCCGTCGATCAGATTCTGCTCTTCTGCTATCACTACGATCCGTCCACCGGCAAGTACGGCGCCCTGGTGATGCGGATTGTGCGTGTTTCGGGCGCCGGCTTCGTGCTGGTGTGCGGAGCATTTCTCTGGATTGTTGTCCGGCGCGAAAAGGCGCGCCCCACCGTTCGACATGGGTAAATTTCCACTATTTCCGGAGCAGGCATCCACCTTCGCGCCCGACGTGGATCACTTGACGTACTTTCTGCTGGCCGTGGCGGTCTTCTTCACGCTGCTGATTTTCTGCAGCATCTTCTACCTGGCCATTCGCTATCGCCGGCGCTCCGATCAGGAGCTGCCGCACGTTCCACACGGCGGAATGGCGCTCGAGATCGTCTGGTCGGTGATCCCCTTCGGCATCACCATGGTGATGTTCACTTGGGGCGCCAGCGTCTTCTTCAACGAGAGCCGGCCGCCCGATAACGCGATGCCGCTCTATGTGGTGGCCAAGCAGTGGATGTGGAAGATCGAGCACATGGAAGGGCAGCGCGAGATCAATGAGCTGCACATCCCGCTCGGCCGCGCGGTCAAGCTCACCATGGCCTCGGAAGACGTGATTCACAGCTTCTTCGTGCCGGCTTTCCGCGTCAAGCAGGATGTGGTGCCCGGCAAATATTCCACCATCTGGTTCCAGCCCACCAAGCCCGGCAAGTATCATCTCTTCTGCGCGGAGTTCTGCGGCACGCGCCATTCGGGCATGATCGGTTGGATCTACGTGATGGAACCGCAGGATTACCAGAACTGGCTGAGCGGCGGCGCGCCCGCCGGGACGCTGGCGGAATCCGGCGAGAAACTTTTCACGGAACTGGCCTGCTCCAACTGCCACAAGGCCGACGGCACGGGCCGTTGCCCCAGCGTGGAAGGCCTCTTCGGCAAAACCGTCCAACTGGCCAGCGGCGCCAAAGTGGTGGCCGACGAAGCCTACCTTCGGGAATCCATCCTCCACCCAGCGGCGAAAATCGTAGCCGGCTACCAACCGGTGATGCCCACCTTCCAGGGCCTGGTCACTGAAGATGGCGTGCTGCAACTGATCGAATACATCAAGTCCCTCGGGCCGAAGCCGGTGGTCGGCGGCGGCGGGGCTTTGGGCAAGTAACTATGATTACGGCAGCGGTACAAGAACGCGAGCATTACCTGAACAACAGCTACGGGATCAAGTCGTGGCTCCTGACCAAGGATCACAAGCGAATCGGGCTGCTATACCTGTTCACCGTCACTCTGTTTTTCTTTCTGGGCGGCGCGTTCGCCACCATGATCCGCATTGAGCTGCTGACGCCGACGGGCAACTTCGTCTCCTCGGAGACCTACAACAAGCTCTTCACCATGCACGGCGTCGCCATGATCTTCTTCTTCCTGATCCCCGCGATTCCGGCCACACTGGGGAATTTCTTCCTGCCCATGATGATCGGCGCGCGCGACCTGGCCTTTCCCCGCATCAACCTGCTGAGCTGGTACCTGCTGGTGATCGGCGGCCTCTTCTCGCTGTTCGCCATGCTGGCCGGCGGCGTCGACACTGGCTGGACTTTCTACACCCCCTACAGCACCACCTATTCGAATTCGTGGGTCATCGCCACCGCACTCGGAATTTTCATTTCCGGCTTCTCGTCCATTCTCACCGGCCTGAACTTCATCGTCACGGTGCACCGCATGCGCGCTCCCGGCATGACCTGGATGCGCATGCCGCTCTTCGTCTGGTCGCACTACGCCACCGCCCTCATCCAGGTGCTGGGCACACCGGTCGTCGCCGTCACCATCGTGCTCCTGTTCTGCGAACGCGTCTTCCACATCGGCATTTTCGACCCAACCCTCGGCGGCGACCCGGTCCTGTTCCAGCACATGTTCTGGTTCTACTCGCACCCCGCTGTGTACATCATGATCCTGCCCGCCATGGGAATTGTCAGCGAGCTGGTCTCGGTCTTCTCCCGCAAACCGATTTTCGGTTATCAATTCGTGGCCTACGCCAGCATGGCGATCGCCGTGCTCGGCTTCCTGGTCTGGGGCCATCACCTCTTCGTGTCTACCCAATCGGTCTACGCCGCGCTGGTGTTTTCGTTCCTGAGTTACTTTGTGGCCATCCCTTCGGCCATCAAGGTATTCAATTGGACGGCCACGCTTTACAAAGGCTCCATCTCCTTCGCCACCCCCATGCTCTATGCCTTCGGCTTCATCGGGCTGTTCACCATTGGTGGCCTCACCGGGCTGTTTGTAGCGGCCCTCGGTTTCGACGTGCACGTCACCGACACCTACTTCGTCGTGGCACATTTCCACTACATCATGGTAGGCGGCACCATCATGGCCTACCTGGGGGGCCTGCATTACTGGTGGCCTAAAATCACCGGCCGCATGTATCCGGAGGGTTGGGCCAAGCTCTCCGCGCTCATCATCTTCCTGGGATTCAACCTGACGTTTTTCCCGCAGTTCATTCTGGGATACCTGGGGATGCCGCGCCGCTATCACGTCTACCCCGACGAGTTTCAGGTGCTACACGTGCTTTCCACCGCCGGCGCATCCGTCCTGGCCGTCGGCTACGTGATGCCAATGATCTATTTCATCTGGTCGCTGCGCTATGGCAAAGTGGCCAGTGCCAATCCGTGGGGCGCCACCGGCCTGGAATGGCAGACCCCCTCGCCGCCGCCGCTGCACAATTTCGACGTGACGCCCATCGTCACCCACGACGCCTACGATTACTCCACCGTAGTCGCACAGGAGGTCGAAGTTGGCTAGCGACGCCCACGCTCACGCCGAATCGCCCGCGCTGCGCGTCCAGTTCGATACCGAGGCTCAGCAGAAAGATGCCTCCACCCTGGGAATGTGGCTCTTCCTCATTACCGAAGTGATGTTTTTCGGCGGCATGTTTCTGGTCTACACGGTTTACCGCCACGTCTATCCGGGAATCTTCGCCCTGGCTTCGAGCAGCCTCAATGTCTACATCGGCGCGGCCAATACGGTCGTGCTGTTGTGCAGCAGTTTCACCATGGTGCTGGCAGTGCGGGCCGCACAGTTGGGCCAACGCAAAGCCATCATCCTCTTCCTGATCCTGACGCTGATTTTGGGCGGCATTTTTCTGGGCGTCAAAGCGTATGAGTGGAACGAGAAGTTCCAGGAGCACCACATCCCCGGTTCCTCCTTCCATTTCGAAGGCATGCAACCCGATGAGCAGGCCCACGCGCAGTTGTTCTTCTCCCTCTACTTCGCCATGACCGGTCTGCACGCCCTCCACATGGTGATCGGCGCCGGCATGCTGATATTCCTTATCCGCCAGGCCCAAAAGGGCAAATACTCGGCCGCCTATATGACCCCGGTTGACCTCGGTGGCCTGTACTGGCACTTCGTCGACATCATCTGGATTTTCCTGTTCCCGCTGTTGTACCTGATCGACCGCCACTTAAAGGGATAGCCATGAGCGAGCACATCGATAGCATCAAAACCTACGCCCTGGTATTCGCCGCGCTGATCGCAGCCACGGTAGGAACCACCGCCGTAGCATTCGTCGACCTCGGCCCCTTTAGTGTTGTAGTAGCTCTCGCGATCGCCGTCTGTAAGATGCTGTTAGTGGCTCTCTTCTTCATGCACGTGCGCCACTCCACGCGTCTCACGCGCCTGGTAGTCTTAGGCGGCCTGTTATGGCTCCTGATCCTGGTCGGCATCACGATGAGCGACATCCTGACCCGGGGATGGGTCGGCGTCCCCGGACGCTGAGTGGGACAGGCCTCCTGGCCTGTCATTCCGGGCAAAGCCCGGCCAGCCCGCAAGGGCGAAAGACAATAGCCCACGGCGTGAGCCGTGTGGAACATGCCGTGAGATCATGTAGCACCGAAACGGGGCGTAAGGTCGCCGCAATTTACCGCGAGTGCCGCAAGACCAAGCAGGCAATCCCCGCCGTGGCCCCGAGAATCACGAGACTCTTGGCCCAAAGCTGGTGCGCCGGCGTCGCGGCTACGCTGTAGAACCCCTCAGGATGCCAGGTCGTGGAAGCCACCGCGCAGATCAATAGACAGACGACGATCGGGACTAGCCAGACCTTCTGTCGCCGCGTCCACTGCGGCACCAGTGCTCGGAGAGAGACCGCGCTGAGCAACGCTGGCCACCACAGTGTCCAACTTGTCAACGTCATCACGCCCGGCTCCAATCGCCCGCGAGAACCGAGTAAAGCCCAGTTGAATCCGCGAAACCGCGATGGCACCCAGTACAGGTTCGCTCCCGCCTGAGCAGCCAACGACGCCATCGTGACAGAAAAAACCAGCGGCAGCCATACTCCGGCGACCCCGCTCAACCAAATCCGCCTCGGCTCCGACTCGATGCGTCCGATACGCCATCCGATTACGACCGAAGGTGCCGCTGATAACATAATCCCCTTGATAATCAGCCAGTCGAATTGGGGAGGCTCTCCGAAGAAATGCGGATTTCGCGCCCATAACCCATGCCAGTTCATTACTAGCGCCCAAACCAGAATCCCCGTGCCCAGAAGTAACCCGCCGGCCACGACAGGCTTCCACCACGACCTCACCCACGCCGCCACCATCACCGTGGCTAAGAACACCGGCGCAGCGGCGAACCATGCCCAGTCAGTGGGCCTACTTGGGTTGCCCCCAATCCGGGCAGACATCGCCGAAGCCGCCACAGCCTGTGCCGAACTTAGGATCCACTCGAGATACCCGACGCCAAGCCAGAGCGATACTATCCATGAGAAGCGATGCTGGCGTCCGCCGAACCTTCCTGCGAATGCCGCAGGGCCCAAGTGACAGGCGATCATCGCGGCGGTCGCGCCAACGACCAGAGAAACGCCGAACCGGAGAGGATTGCTAACCGGCTCGGCCCAGGGTGCCGTCAACTCCCAGCACGGCAGCGACAAGAACAATGTCGCCTCCAATCCGGTCAGCCACCAGAACTCTGTGTCCTGCTTACCCATCCCGCCCTCAGTCTAATCGTATTTCCAATTCAAGGTCAGAAGTAAGAAGACGCAGCGAGAAGCGTGCAGCGTTTGGAGGTGGGGCAAACGGTGCCTGGACGCGAGCAGACTCGCAGAAAACGTAGAGCGCCCCCAGCCCTTACCGCAGCAAATCTTCCAACTGAATCCGCGTATCCGTCTTCGCGTCCCGATACTTCACGATCACCGGCGTGTAGACCGAAATCCCCCAGTCTTTCCCCGGGCCGCTCGTAATCGCGCGCGTCCCCGCGATCACCACCGCCTCTTCGGGAATCACCAGCGGATCGTCCCCCGTGGCGCGGTGCACCGTCTGCCGCACCAGGTCGTAGACCGGCGTGGAACGGTTGAGAATCGTGCCCGTGCCCAGCACCGCCCGCCGCTTCACCACCGTGCCTTCGTACACGCCGCAATTGCCGCCCACCAGGACGTCATCTTCGATGATCACCGGCATCGCACCCACCGGCTCCAGCACGCCGCCGATCTGGCTGGCCGCGGAAATGTGGCAGTTCTTGCCCACCTGCGCGCAGCTTCCCACCAGCGCGTGCGAATCCACCATCGTGCCATCGTCCACATACGCTCCGGCATTGATGTACATCGGCGGCATGCATGTCACGCCCTGGCCGACGTAGCAGCCGTCGCGGATACTCGAGCCGCCGGGCACGATCCGCACTTTACTCTGCACCGTAAAATGCTTCACCGGATAAGTCGACTTGTCGAAGAACGGCAGGCGGTGCGCATCCACCGACATGTCGATCACGCCGCCCATGCGGAACCCCAGCAGAATGCCCTTCTTGACCCAGGCGTTGACGCGCCACCCCGTAGGCGAGGAAGCGTCCGGCTCGGCGGCGCGGACCATCCCTTCGTTCAGCGCCGCTTTGAATTCGGCGAAAAGCTGGAAGTGGGCATCTTCATAAAACGCCGGCTTCTCGTCGAACAGTTTCTCAATCTCACTTCGCAACCGGCACGCTCCCGGCGAGGCCCACCGCTTCCAGAGCCTTTTCGATCTTCGTCAGATTCGCCGCCGCGGGCGGGCACATCGGCAGCCGCCACACCGGGTCGAGCAGGCCCATCAGCCCCATCGCGGCTTTCACCGGAATCGGGTTCGACTCCACGAAGTTCACGTTCATCAGCGGCAGAAAACGCGCCTGAATGCGCCGCGCCGCTTCGAAATCGCCTCGCAGGCAGGCTTGCGCGAGTTGCGTCATCTCGGCCGGAATCTCGTTCGAAGCCACCGAGATAATGCCGCGCCCGCCGAGCGCGATCAGCGGAATGGTGATGGCGTCGTCTCCCGACAGCACCGTGAACCCCGGCGGCACTTCGTGGATCACGTTGGCCATCTGCCCGATGTTCCCCGACGCTTCCTTCACCGCCACAATGTTGGAGATGCGCGCCAGCCGCGCCAGCGTGGCCGGTTCCACGTTCACGCCGGTGCGTCCCTGCACGCTGTAAACCACGATGGGCAGGCGGATCGAGCCGGCGATCGCCTGGTAGTGCAGGAACAGGCCTTCCTGCGTGGGCTTGTTGTAATAAGGAGTGACCGAGAGGATGCCGTCGGCGCCCATGCGCTCCAGTTCGCTCGCGAGCTCGATCACCTCGTGCGTGTTGTATCCGCCCGCGCCGGCCAGCACCGGCACCTTGCCGCGCGCCTCTTCGATCACGATCTCCACCACCCGCAGGTGTTCCGCCCGCGTCAGCGTGGGGCTTTCGCCAGTGGTCCCGCACGGCACCAGGAAGTTGATCCCGGCTGCGATCTGGCGCTGCACCAGCTTACGCAAATTCTCTTCATCTAAGGAGAGGTCGCGCCGGAACGGCGTGACCAGCGCTGTGCCACATCCTGTAAACATGTTCCACCTCCTCCGCTCCCTCACGGTCGCGGCTCTGTTAGTTAAATACAATTTCTGCGAACTCGTGAAAGCCCTTTTTCCCAACCACCCATTTGGCGGCCTGCAGCGCGCCGCGCGCAAATCCTTCGCGGCTGCGCGCCGTGTGGCGCAGCGTAATGGTGTCGGCGGAAGAATCAAAACCAATTTCGTGCGTGCCCGGATGCGCGCCGGCCCGGTTGCTGGCCGTGTCGATCGCGCGCGCATAGCCGGCCTTCTTCATTTCCTCCACCAGCTTGAGCAGCGTGCCCGAGGGCGCATCTTTCTTAGTCGAATGGTGAATCTCCCACGCCCACGCGCCATACTCCGGCTGCTTCTCGAGCAGCCGCGCGGCCTCGCTCACCAAGCGGAAGAAGGCATTCACGCCGATCGAATAATTGGGGCTCCAGACCAGCCCGATACCGTTTTCTTCCACCACACGCTTCACCGCATCCGCGTGTTCCCACCACCCCGTAGTTCCAATCACGATGTTGATGCCCAGCGCGGCAATCCCTTCCACGTTGCGGCGCACCGCCGCGGGAATGGAAAAGTCGATGGCCGCGTCGATGCCCCGGAAATTCTCCGCGGTCA
>PLZX01000382.1 GCA_003152325.1 Bryobacterales bacterium
TGCCGCGCGTGGTGGAACTGTTCGAAGCCCGCAAGCCGCGTGAGACCGCCATCATCGCGGAGATCAACGGCGTGGTGAAGTACGGCGAAGTTTCCAAGGGCCAGCGCAAGATCTTCGTCGAAGGCGACGACGGCGAAAAGCGCGAGTACTCGCTGCCCCGCGGCGTCCACATCAACGTCCAGGAAGGCGAGCGCGTCAAGGCCGGCGAGCCTCTCATGGATGGCCCGCGCGACCCGCACGACATCCTGGACGTGCTCGGCGAGAAAGAGCTGCAGAAGTACCTGGTCAACGAGATCCAGGAAGTCTACCGCCTGCAGGGCGTCAATATCAACGACAAGCACCTGGAAGTCATCTCCCGGCAGATGATGCGCTGGGTGCAGGTGAAGGAAATCGGCGACACGGAATTCCTGCCGGAAGAGGTGGTCGACAAGTTCAAGTTCCGCGCCGAAAACCAGAAGACCTTAGAAGCAGGCGGCCAACCGGCGCAGGGCAAGGCCATGCTACTCGGCATCACCAAAGCCTCACTCTCTACCGATTCATTCATCTCCGCGGCCAGCTTCCAGGAGACCACCCGTGTTCTCACCGAAGCGGCCATCAACGGCAAGGTGGACTACCTTCGCGGCCTGAAGGAAAACGTGATTATGGGACGTCTGGTCCCGGCGGGCACCGGCATGGAGTATTACCGCCAGGTGAAGATCGCCGGTGAGGACGTGGTGGAAGAGCCACCAGCAGACGCCGCCGCCGATGTGATTCCCGGTTACGACGAAGAGACCCGCCTGCAGTACGCCGGCGGATTACCCGAAGATACGGGCGAAGAGTCTTTGGCGGAGTAACTGACTTAGTAACTAGGCGGCTAAGTGACTTACAAATGGAGCGGATCTCCGATCCGCTCCTTACTTTTTTGTGTTAGCTCACTCCCGGTGGTCACTTACTCGGTAGGCGACTTCTTCTCGTGAGGCTTGCCCCGCATCGCGGCAGGCCGCCAACAGGGTGCTTAGCACACAGCCCGGGGCGATGCTATCCTCGAAGCTTGCCGAAGCCTGAACCTCCCGCGAAAACACCCCGTTGGTTGATCCCCGCTCTGCTTGCTCTCACCGCCTTCTTCCTCATTGGTCTCTTCTCGACCGAAATCGCCGACCCTGACTTCTGGTGGCACCTCAAGACCGGCCAGTACATCGTCACCCAGCATCGCCTTCCTACACCCGATCCCTTCGCTTACACTACCGCTTCGGCCCCCACGTCCTCCGATGAGACCGCCACCCGCCGGTTCAACCTCACCCACGAATGGCTCGCTCAAGCCGCCTGGTATCTGGTCTACGCCGCCGGCGGATTCCCCGCCGCGGTTCTCTGGAAAGCGTTACTGCTCACCGCCCTCTGCGGCTTCACCGGCTTCGTTGCGCGCCAACGCACCGGCTCCTGGCTCTGGGGCATTGGCGCGGCGCTGGCTGCTGCCTCGCTCTCGATCGAGTTCGCCAAAGACCGCCCCAGCATCCTCAGTTACGTGTTCACGGCCGGCTTCATCGCCATCTTTGAAAGCCGCCGCCGCCTCTGGCTCCTCCCCGTGCTCTCCATCCTGTGGGCCAACTGCCATGGCGGATTCTTCCTTGGTTGGATCGTGTGCGGCGCTTACTGCGCTGAAGCCCTGCTGCGCCGCTCCGCTGACACTCGTCGCGTCCTTCTCATCAGCGGCCTCGCAGTCCTTCTCTCCGGCCTCAACCCCAACGGCTTCGCTACCTTCGCCACTGTCCTGCGCTACCGGCAGAGCCCCCTGCAATCCACCCTGATCGAGTGGTCGCCCGCCGATCTGTGGGGCTCTCCATACGCTTTCGACATCCTCTTCTACGCCGCCGCGGCCGCGCTCCTGCTCTCCTGGAAACGCGTCCGTCCCGCCGATTGGTTCCTCTTCGCCGCATTCGGCGCCGCCGCGCTCACCGCCTTCCGCAACGAAATGTTGATCGGCCTTCTCGCGCCCATCCTGATCGCCGCTTATTTCCCCTGGAAGCGCCGGCTCCCCGCGCTTGCTCGCGTCGCCGTGCCGGTAGTGCTCGCCGCAGCCACCGCATGGGGCGTCGTCCGCGGGTCTTTCTTCCAGCTCCGGGCCGCCGAATGGCGCTATCCCGCGGGCGCCGCCGCTTTTCTGAAGGCCCACAATATTACCGCCCCGCTTTTCAATACCTACGAATATGGCGGCTATCTCATCTGGAAAGATCTGCCCGTTTTCATCGACGGCCGCGCCCTCAGCGAATCCGTCTTTCAGGATTACCGCACCATCCTCGGCTCCCCCGCCGCCTCGCCCGCCCGAGACGCGCTCCTCGCCCGATACAACGTCGGCGCCATCCTGGTGAACGCCTTCGAGTACAACGCCGGCACTCTCTATCCCCTGGTGGTCTCGCTCGCCCAGCCCGGCGCCGGAACCTGGAAGCTGGCTTATGAAGATCCCCAGTCGCTGCTCTTCCTCCGCGAGGTTCCGCCCGGCCTCTCCGTCCTGGACCCGGCCCGCATCCTCGACCACCTCGACGCCGAATGCCGCCTCCAAATTTCTCACGATCCCGACCTCTCCCTGTGCGCCCGCACCCTCGGTGATTTCTTCCTCCGTACCGGCGACCCCCAGCGCGCCCGCCGCGCGCTCGAGCTCTACCTCGAGCATCCGTATCCTGGCGATACCGACGCCCGCCGCGCCTATCTCGAACTCCTTCGGCACTAACCGCCGCCGCGGTATCATGAAGCTCGCATGTCGTCAGGCACTTCCGGCCGCCCCGGCCGCAAAGCATATTTGCTGATTTCTCTATTCGCCCTCGCCCTTGTCCTGTTCCCGTTCCTGTTTTGGTATTACACCTGGTTCGGCCGCAAACTCTCCGATTCCGATATCGATCAATACTTCGCCGACACCTCCAAGCCCCGCCACGCGCANNCAACGTGATTCAGCAGGCCACCAGCCCCAGCCTCGAACTCCGCCAGACGGCCGCCTGGATCATGGGGCAGGACCCGAACTACGCCCCCTTTCACGCTGCCCTCCTGACACTCCTCCACGATTCGCAGCCTGGGGTCCGCCGTAATGCCGCGCCCGGCTTGGCTGCTTTCGGCGATTCCGCCGCCCGGCCCGAATTGACCGCCATGCTGCGTCCCTTCACCATTCACGCTCCCGCTGCCGGCACACTTAAGTACCGGTTGAAGCTCGGCGATTATGTGAATCCCGGCACGCTCATCGCCCATATCGGCGATTTCGAAGTCCGCTCCCCCGTGCCCGGTGAGATCCGCGAGCTCGACTCCCTCAATGGCAGTTCCGTCAAACCCGGTGACCCACTCGCCGATCTTTCTGCCGACCCCGGCCACGTCTGGGAAGCCCTCCGCGCCCTCTACCTCGTCGGCCAGCCCGCCGATCTCGAAGACGTCCAGCGCTACGTTGGCCCGGTTCCCGGCATGCCCGGGAAAGTCGCGAAGCAAGCCGCCCTCACGGCTGAGGCCATCCAGTCCCGCCATTGACGAACGGCAGCATTTCGATCTAAATTGCGGCCCTGAATTCGGCTCTGCCTGTGGCAAAAACCGCCCGGTTAATGCGATAGTAATATTGAGAGCTTGAGGCGAGTCCCCCGAGAGGTTTCTTGAAGACGCTGTTTCTATTAAGCGCCATCCTTGTGCTTATTCTCCAGGCCCGCACCGCGCCGTTAGCGTTTATTGTCTTGAACACGGCCGGCTGGGATCCCGGACGTTTGCCCTCCGATTGGCAGGTCAAGGTCAACCACGGACACCCCGACTTCTCCGTGTGTTCCGACGACCTCGGCCCTTGTCTTCACCTCCGGAGCGTCAAAGCTTCCTTCGCCCTCGAGCGTCGCGTTGATATCGACGCCGCCGAAATGCCCTTCCTCACATGGCGCTGGAAAGTGACCCAGCTTCCCGCGGGCGGCGATTTCCGCCACTCCGCCTCCGACGATCAGGCCGCCCAGGTGCTCGTCGCCTTTGCCGACCGCCGCGTCCTCACCTACATCTGGGATACCTCCGCTCCGAAGGGTGCGGCCCAAAGCGCCAGCAACATCCCTCTGGTCCACATCTTCGCCGTAGTCTGTGAGTCCGGCGCCGCGCAAGCCAACCAGTGGGTTTCGGAAAGCCGCAATCTCGCGGCGGATTATGAGCGCGCCTTCGGTAAGGCCGCCCCCAAGGTCAACGGGCTCCGCATCCAGATCAACTCCCAACACACCGGCACCGTCGCGGAAAGCTACTTCGGCGAAGTTGCCTTCCGCAGTACCTCCCAATGATCCTCGTCACTGGCGGAACCGGCTTCGTGGGAAGCCACCTTCTCGATTCGCTTTCCGCGCGCGGTGAGCCGGCCCGCTGCCTTCTCCGCCCTACTCCCGCTCCGCGTCGCCTCCCGCCCGGTATTGAAGCCGCTCCCGGCGATCTCATCACCGGCCAGGGCCTCGATAGCGCTCTCGATGGCGTCGATATCGTCATCCACCTCGCCGGTGTCACCAAGGCTCTCTCCCCGGCCGCCTACTACCGGGGGAACGCCCGCGCCACCCATACCCTCGCCAGTGCCCTTCAGGGGCGTTCTGTTCGCTTGGTGCACGTCAGCAGCCTCGCAGCCATAGGTCCCAGCCTGGATGGCGCTCCGGTCTCCGAAGACGCTATCCCGCACCCCCTCACCAATTACGGCCGTTCCAAGCTCGAAGGTGAGCGGATCGCCAGGGCGCTAGTTCCGGATTGCGTGGTTGTGCGTCCTCCCGTGGTCTACGGCCCCCGCGATAAAGATCTCTTCCAGATTTTCAAATCCATCGCCCGCGGAATCGTTTTCGAAATCTCCGGCGGCGAGCGCCTTTTCTCCGCCATCTACGTCCACGACCTGGTCGACGGCCTGCTCAACGCCGCCCGCCACCCGAACGCCCCTGGCCGCGACTATTTCCTGGCCTCTGCCACACCGTTTGCCTGGTCTGAGCTGAGTGCCGCCGCCGCCCGCATCATGGGCTGCCGGCCCCGCCTGGTTCGCGTTCCCGTCCCCATCGCGCGCGCCATTGGGTTTTGCGCGGAACTGGGGTCGCATCTCACTCGTAATCCTGGTATCATCTCGCGAGAGAAGGTGGCGGAAGCCAGTTGCCGGGCTTGGATCTGCGACACCCGGCGCGCCGCCGCCGAACTCGGTTTTATCGCGCCGACGCCGCTCGAAGTGGGCTTGGCCCAGACGCTCGCGTGGTACAAGGAGGCCGGTTGGCTGAAATACTGACGGTGGCGCCTGGGCGCATGACCACCACCCGCTTCTGTCCGGTAGACAAGCTGATCTTCGGTTATTTTCTCCTTACCGGCCTCATCGTCCTCGGCTGGTGGTCTACCCTCCCGCAAGCTCCCGGCCTGCTCCTTTGGCATCTCCTCGGCCCCGCCCTCATCGTTTACGAGATCAAACGTCCCAACCGGGCCACCTGGCTCTTCCGCAACTGGTACCCCCTCCCCTACGTGGGCTACTTTTACAAGGAAATGGCCCTGCTCATTCCGGCCGTCCGGCACAACGATGCCGACCGCTGGCTGGCCACCCTCGATTTCCGTTTCTGGCACGCCAACCCGTGCGTCTGGCTGGAACGCATCCAAACGCCCGCCCTCACCGAGTTCGAACAGATCGCGTACTCGCTCTTCATCCCGGCGGTCATCCTGGTGGCCGTTTTGCTCTGGCGAAAGGGGCGTTTCGAAGAGTTCCAATATTATGCTTTTTTAATCGCGGCCGGATACCTGGTTTCCTACATCGGCTACATCATCGTTCCGGCCCGCGGGCCGCGTTACCTGCTCAAAGACTTGCAACACATACCTTTACAGGGATTGTGGTTCACCAAGTACCTGCAGGATGGCCTCGACCGGCTCGAAGCTTACCACTACGATTGCTTCCCCAGCGGCCACACTGAGCTCACCATCCTCGCGTGGTGGGGCAGCCGTCTGGTATCAAAACGGTGGTTCGCCATCTATTTCGCTTACACTCCGTTCCTCATTTTTGCTACAGTTTATCTTCGATACCACTACACCGTTGATCTGCTGGCGGGTGCCACTGCGGCACTCGCGTTGATTCTGGCTACTCCGGCAGTGTACCGGAAGTTGTCTAAAGGGGCTTAAGATTTGGAAGGCATTGAAGTCGTTGCGGTTGACAACCAGAAAGCGTTGAAGCAGTTCGTAGAACTACCGTTCTCGCTTCACTGCGACGACCCCCATTGGGTGCCGCCCTTGCGCATCGCGGTTAAGGAATTGCTCGATCGCAAGAAGCATCCGTTCTATCTCGACGCCGAGGCCGAGTTTTTCCTGGCCCGCCGGGGCGAAAATGTCGTGGGAAGGGTGGCGGCCATCGTCGATAAGGCGCATAATCGTTTTCACGGGGAAAATGCCGGGTTCTTTGGTTTTTTCGAGAGTGTCAACGACCCCGTCGTCGCCGGCGCCCTCCTCAGTCAGGCACGCCAATGGGTTTCCGGGCGCGGCGCTCAGTTTCTGCGGGGCCCCGTGAATCCATCCACGAACTATGAATGTGCCTTGCTTATAGACGGCTTCGAGTTTGACCCGATGGTCATGATGACGTACAATCCGCCCTACTACCCGGCCCTCATGGAGCAGCTCGGCCTCCGCAAAGCCAAGGACCTTTTCGCCTACAGCCACGACGCCCGCAATATCGACTCTCCCAAAATCAACCGCATCGCCGATCGCGTCATACGAACCAGCGGCGTCACCATACGTCCTATCGACATGAAAAATTTCGATGCCGAGGTCGCCCGCATCTGGGAGGTCTACGGCGCCGCGACCGGCGCTTGGGCCGACAACTGGGGATTCGTTCCCATGTCCAAAGCGGAATTCGCCGCGATGGGCAAGGAAATGAAGATGATCGTCAAGCCTGAACTCGTCCTCGTCGGCGAAGTGGCGGGCAAAGTCGTCGGCTTTGCGCTGGCTTTACCCGACGTCAATCAGGCCCTCAAACACGCCCGCGGAAACCTGCTCCCCACAGGCCTCCTCAAAATCCTGTATTATCAACGTTTGATCAAGAGTGTGCGGGTACTGGCGCTCGGCGTGGTGGAGGAGTACCGTGCCTCCGGTCTGGCGGCGGGGTTTTATGCCACGCTCGTCCGCAACGCCAGGAAGCTTGGCTATGAAGCATGCGAAATGTCCTGGATATTGGAAGACAACGTACTGATGAATCGCTCCCTTGAGGTGATGGGGGCAAAGCGGTATAAAACTTATCGAATTTATGAATGGAACTGAGCACTATGCGCTTATCGACTAGCGACATCACCGGCAAAAAGAAGGGCAGCGCATCGAACGACATCTTCGAGAAGTGCCGCAATTTCACTCGTCCGAGTGATCTGCAACATGCTGGACTGTACATGTATTTCGAAGTGTTCGGCGATCGCGAAGGCTGCGGCGCCGGCGAAGTCCGCATCGGCAAGCGCAAGGTCCTCATGTTCGGGTCGAACGACTACCTCGACCTCATTACCCACCCTAAAGTCAAAGAATCCGCCGCCCAGGCCATCAGGAAATACGGCTCCGGCTGCTCTGGCTCGCGCCTCCTGAACGGCACCCTGGATATCCACGTCAAACTCGAAGCGGAACTCGCCGCCTTCGTTCATAAAGAAGCTGCCATCATTTTCGGAACCGGTTTCCAGGCCAACTACGGCACCCTCTCGGCTCTCACCGAAAAGGGCGACGTCATGATCTGCGATCATAACCTCCACGCGTCTCTGGTTGAAGGCGCTCTCCGTTCGCCGGCCCGCACCGTCCGCTTCCGCCACAACGACCTCGACCACTTCGAACGCTGCCTCGAAAACTGCCCGCCCGAAGAAAAGATCTTCATCGTCTCCGAAGGCGTCTTCAGCATGGAAGGCGATATCGCCGACCTGCCCGGCATCCTCAAACTGGCCAAGCCCTACGGCGCTCGTACCTATGTCGACGAAGCCCACGGCATCGGCGTTCTGGGACCCACCGGCGCCGGTGCGGCCGAGCACCTGGGTGTCCTCGACGAAGTCGATATCGTCATGGGCACTTTTTCGAAATCGCTCGCCTCCGTCGGCGGTTTCATCGCCGCCGAACGCGCCGTGGTGGATTACCTGAAGCACACCGCCCGCCCCTTCGTTTTCTCCGCCAGCCTGCCCCCCGCTTCCACCGCCGCTGTCGGCGCAGCGCTTCAGATCATGAAGAAAGAGCCCGAGCGCCGCCAGCGCCTCCTGCGCATCGCCGGCCTCCTCCGCGAGGAACTCCGCGCCCGTGGCTTTGCCGTTCTCCCCGGTGAGACCCCCATTGTTCCGGTTGTCATCGATCAGGAGCTCGATCTCTGCCGCCTCTGCAAGGCGCTCCTCGAAGAAGGCATCTACATCAACCCGGTGCTTCGTCCCGCCGCCGCGCAAAACTTGTTACGCATTTCCTGCACAGCCGCTCATACGGAGGCCCACGTCGAGCGCCTCATCAACACCTTGGTGCGGATCTCCGATTCGCTGGGCATCGAGCGCTAAGAGGGATTGCACGGCTGAACTGCCGGACTCTATTGCTCCCGCAGCACCGTCACCAGGTCCACTCGCGTAGCCCGGCGGGCCGGCAGCACGCACGCAGCCAGGCCTACCACTGCCAGCGTGACGATTACCGCCGGCACCGGGAGCGGCCGCAGCAACACCGAGTTCACCACCGCGAAGGTGGCAGTGATCGCGGCGATACAAACCGCAATGGTCAGGACCACCGTGACGGTGAATCCCTTATCGCCCATAAGCGAGCGGACGGCATATCGGAGGTTGCGGAAGGCAGATTCCATGAAAGCTAATACGCCATCGGACCGTGCCGGTGTTGCAGGAACTTCTGCGGCAGCAGGAACACCAGTTGCCCGCGGATCGGCGTCAGCTCCCGGTCGCCGAATAGCTCTCGTGCCCCCAGACCCGTGCAATTGAAGATCAGCTTCTCCGGCAGGGCCGCCAGTTCCCGCTTCTCGTGAAACTCCCGCACCACGATCCGCCCGCCGTTTACCAGGTAATCCCGCATCAGCGCGGTCAGATAAACCGCCGGCTCAATCAGCATGCTGTACCGGCGCTGCGCGAACGGCACGCTGAACGGATGCTCCCCGTGCTTGAGTACCTGGTTCTCGGGATACAGCGGCTCGATCTCGCTGTATGGGCTCTCTGGCGGAGGCGGTTGAATCCCCGGTGCCTGGCTCGCCAGCGAATACAGCGGCAGCCACCGCACGCCATACGCATCGCCTGCCAGGCTCTGATACCGCCGGAACGCGAAGCGCGTCGCCTCCACGAACTGCTGGCGAAACTGCGGCGTTACGCGCGGCCGGTCGAACACCGTAACCGGCTCCCACAGCCCGCCCGCCAGGCTCGACGTGGTCCCCGGCGGCGTCTCCTTGGCATAGATCGGCGGGTTGTATCCCCGCTGCTGCAGCAGGCGTGCGGTCGCCAGGCCCACCACCCCGCACCCGATCACGGCACAGCCCCGCTCGTCAGGCGGCGGCCCCAGGTCCACCGCCAGTTGCGCCGTCCCCCAGGAGAGCGTGATTCCCGCTCCGCCGTGCCCGTAGTTGTGGATGACGGTCTTGCCGTCCAAGCTTTCGGCGCGCACCACGAACCCTGAGGGCCGAAACGGCCGCAGTCCCACAGTGGTGCGGATCACGCGATCCTTAGCCACCTTCACCCGCGCCAGCCGCGTTCGTCGCGTGCGTGACGCCAGGAAGAGTCCCGAAGCGCTACCCAGTACCTCTCTCCGTGAGAGCATACAGGTGATTATAAGTGGCTATGGAAGGAGTGGCTACCGGCGGCTGCAGTCAAGTGCAGGTTCTGCAAGGCAAAGTGCAAGTTTTGCTCGCGGTCTCCTGACAGACTAATCGGTCGGGGGTTCCGATCTCGGAACCCCCTGCAATGACGACCTTAGGCCATCCGCTTGCGCGATTGCCGCCCGTATAGGATTAGGGTGAGGAGGCCCACGCAAAGCAGCGCGACGGTCCCCGGCTCCGGAACACCTCCGCCCCCGCCGCCGCCGCCCCCGCCGCCACCGCCGGCGGTAGTGCCAGCGCAGCCGCCAACGTCCGTGATGCCGCCCAAGGTGTTCGCGTTCACCGCGAACACGCAACCGTTGATCGTACCCGCAAGCACCCCACTTCCCCCCTGCTGGGCGGACATGCTGAAGGCATCTCCCGCCAGAATGTTTCCGTCAAAGATGATGGCTGGGGAGCTTCCGACGCTGATCGTGGCGTCACTCTTGACAATCCAGAAGATATTATCCGCTTGTGCGTTGCCTATCAGCGAGAATGTCATAATACCGTTCACGGTGAAGGCCCCGTCAATTTGGATAATGAAAACTGCATTTGGGTCACCCAAGCCATCGAATGTCAAAGCAGTGCCTGTGGCCGTCGAAATGTCGCCCGAAGACGCGTACACAGTGTTTCCCAAGAAGGTTTGGCTCGTCGCAGTTGTAACCGACCCCGTGGCTGTCAAAGACTCCGCCGCGCTGAGCGCGCTCAGGAAATCGGCGTATGCTATTCCAACAGTCGTGCCCGGGGCGTTTGAACCCAAAAAAATGGTACCGGTTGCGGTCCCCGGGGGAAAACCCGTAATCGTATCCTTGGCCCCAACATCGCCGATGACGTTCGACGCGAATGGAGCCGTCGTAGACAGCCCGGTGTTCGAAATCGTGCCGCCGAGAAGCCCGAACGAGATGGCAGTACCCAGATTCACGGAGATCGGACCTCCAAAAGCAGGCACAACAACCGCTACAGCCATCGCCAACCAAATCAATCTATGTCGCATTTTTCCTCCGTTTGCCCGCAGTTTCCGCTGCGAAAAACCGCAATGGCTCCGCGTATTTCTGAAATAGGTTTGTCATTGTGTCTCATCCAAAGTTCTGCTAGCTTCAGAGCGACCTTTGCCTCGCCGCGCACAGCGAGAAGCAAGGCCGGAACTGAATACCCGCCAGCGGCAAGAGCAATTGGAGTGCCATTCTTCGCTAAATGCCGTTCGCAGCCGGCGGGTCACGGCATGATACTTTGTGAACAGAGGAGATACCGATGACCGGTCCGGCCAGTGCCATGAAGACGTGGACCGCGTATGGCTCCAAAGACGAGTTCTACCGGGAACTCAGGAGTCAACTGGCGGGGTTGCTCGAAGGCGAGAGCGACCCGATTGCGAACGCCGCCAACACCTCGGCGCTGGTCTATCATGCACTACCGGATGTGAACTGGGTGGGCTTCTATTTCCTGAAGGAAGGAGAGCTCGTGCTGGGGCCGTTCCAGGGACAGCCCGCGTGCGTGCGAATTGCGATAGGTAAGGGGGCATGCGGCACGGCGGCAAAGAGCTTGCAAGCGGTCGTGGTGCCCGATGTTCACGCCTTCCCCGGGCATATTGCATGCGATACGGCGTCGCGGTCGGAATTGGTGGTGCCACTGGTGAAGAACGGTGTCTTGCTGGGGGTTCTGGACCTCGACAGCCCGTCGGTGGGCCGCTTCGACGAGGCCGACCGCGCCGGCTGTGAGTCGCTCGCCGCGGTCTTCCTGGACCGGTGAGGCTTCGCAGGCATGGACCACCTGCTCGAGCGCGGTATTTCGCTGTTCAACCGCGGCGAATTCTTTGCGTGCCACGAAGTGCTGGAGGAAGCCTGGACGCCGGAGTGCGGGCCGCGGCGTCTGTTTCTCCAATCGCTGATCCACATCGCCGTGGGGTTCTATCACCACGGCCGCGGCAATCCCGCCGGCGCCAAGCGCCAACTCCGCAAGGGCTTGCGCAAGCTGGCCGGATACCTGCCCGTTCACGAGGCCATCGATACGGCCCGTCTGGAGCGGGAGGCGGGCCAGGCTCTGGCCCGCCTCGAATCCGGCCAACCGATTCCGGTCTATCCTCTGATTCATCTGGGATGACACACTGGTAGACTGAATCCGGGGGCGTAATTCATCCGGTGGTGGGCATGGTCTTCAAAACCACTGAGCGGCCGAAAAGCCGCTGATCGGTTCGACTCCGATACGTTCCCGCCACTCGCTTTACTAAGGAAAACAGCAAAACACTCCCTAAATGCAGGTTTCAAAAGACCCAGGGCTTCGGCTATATTACTTCTGAATTCCACCGAATTCGTAGAGGCACCCTATGAGATACTTCCGGCTCATCGTAATGGCGGCCCTGGCCTGCGGGTTGATTTGGGGCGCGGATGGACCCAACCGCGCGTCGGATGGCGATGGCAATCGCCTGACGAACGCGGGCGCGAGCGTCGTCTTACCGCCGGTACTACGTCCCACCGAAGCGGGTGACGATGTGGTTGTTACTCTACCGGGCCCGCCGGCCAAGGCGATGGCCGTGGTTGCCCCGGTGCCGCCGCCCTCCACCATCGTTCGCAAGACACCTCCGCCCGCAGATCCCGAGCGGCCCATCTTCCGGCGGCCAAAACAGATCTACCCCGAGGGCTTCGAAAAGGATGCCGCCAACTACCTGCACCAGCGGCTGGGCGTCATGACCGAAGCCGAGGCGAAGGACTTGCTGGGTGAAGCGTTGAATTCCCGGCCGGCCTACGATGACGACAAGACCGTGAACGGTCGCATCTACTCCTTTGCCGACCCCACCGGCCACTTCAAGCAGTTCGAACTGGATTTCGACAAGAAAGCGGGCCAGTTGCGGACCGTGTTTGTGTATCCCCTGCAAATGACCTGGATGGAGTGCCGAAAGACGTTTGGAACCAACGTGCGGGCCACGCCGGCGAACAAAGGACGAACGTTCTATTCCTACCTGAACCGCCGCATGGATGTCCTGGTCGACCCCAGCGGCAAGGTCATCAGCCTCGGGATGTACTAGGGCTGCGGCAAAATCGCCCCAAGTTTTTCTTGAGAATCCGAAACCGGCGGCCGAGTCCGGGCGTTTAATATATAGGCCATACGCCCCGCAGTGAAAGGGCGTATAGTGTAGCTATACAGGAGTCTCGGACTATGAGCCCATGCAAAACGCCCGTGGCAATCCTGGCCGCACTCAGTCTGTTGCCCTTCGCCGCACTCGCGCAGGATCAGACGACCACCGACCAGCAGGATCAAAAAACGTCTTCCAAGAAAGACACCAAAAAACCCACGGATAAGAAGAAAGATCCGGACACGATCGGGGATCGTGATATCGGCAAGGGCGTTAACTTCTACTCGCTCGACAAGGAAATCGGTCTGGGTAAGCAGATGGCGCAGGAAGTGGAACGGCAGGCCAAGATCGTCGACGATCCGATTGTGGCCGAGTACGTCAACCGCGTCGGGCAAAACCTGGTGCGGAATTCCGACGCCAAGGTGCCCTTCACCATCAAGGTTCTGGACTCCGAGGAAGTGAACGCGTTCGCTTTGCCGGGCGGCTTTTTCTTCGTGAATTCCGGGCTCATCCTGAAAGCCGAGACGGAAGCCGAACTGGCGGGCGTGATGGCGCACGAAATTGCGCACGTGGCGGCGCGCCACGGCACGCGCCAGGCCACCCGCGGCGACATCGCGCAGATCGCCACCATCCCGTTGATCTTCATGGGCGGCTGGACGGGTTATGCCATCCGGCAGGGAGCCAGTCTGGCGATTCCCATGGGTTTCCTGACGTTCTCGCGGGCTTTCGAGAGAGAGG
>PLZX01000328.1 GCA_003152325.1 Bryobacterales bacterium
TTGAAGCTTGTTGAATCCTGTTGAGCCCGGAGGAACCGGGCAGCTACAAAATCATCTACAGTTGGCTTTCCGCTGCCCGATGTCCCTCAGGCCCGTTTCTCGTACATTCACGCGAGCACCGGAACGTGTGTATCCACGTAGTCGTAAACGCGCCCGGTGGATGTCAATGATTCCAGTCTCGTTGCAGATTCCAGCCTGCGGCCGCGTCCCCGCGGTTGTTCCATGTTCCGGAAGGACACGGCCCCAAGCCGGAAGAGGCGACCGCCGGCTAGCGCCGCATCGATTTCAAAACTTATACAGGATGGCGAAATAGGCTCCGGTTCTCGGTCTGCTGGAATAGCCAAGGTCTGCGTTGATATCCGCAGTACCGTTGATGACGTCTCCAGGCTTGAGTTTCTGAAGGTCCTTCACCCAAGCGAACATTCCTCCGCCACTAACCGAGATGTCTCCGCTCCCCAGGCCGAACAGACGGAGTCCTCCGCCAATCAACAGCGCGGGAAGGTCCTTCGATACAGAAGTTCCCATCTGCAACATAGGGGCCAGAGAGCCGGCGCTGCAATGGCACACAAAATTCACCATGAGTGAGGAACTGACGGAAATGGAACTGTCCGGAATCCTCGAGACGATGGTCTGACCCGCGGCATTTTTGTCCGTGCCATAGCTTGGTTGCTTGATCGTGCCAAACACGGCTCCAGTCCCAATCTCGGGCGTCAAGAGGGAATATCGCCGAACACTGAACGTTACCGAGCCCGCATCCTGATTGTTGATCGCAAGTGCGCCTGTGGTCGAGTCAAACTTGAAATCGATGCTAACCACTTTCACGGTCACGTTTTGCATCAGTTCCAGGGTAGGAAGGATGGCCGTAGAGTTGATCCGGAAGTCCTTTTTGTTCGCGCCAACCCAACTAGTATCTATCGCGTACCCGGTCTGAAGCTCGGTCTGGAGCTGAGTCAGGGTGTTTTTGAGAGCCGTAAGCTGCTGGACTACTGAATTGTTCTGGCTTTGGCTCAAGTCCGCATCGATGTACAGATTTCGATCGGTAGCCGACGCGTTGGAGGCGCAGTCGTGGATGCGTGCGACGGCTTCGTTGATGGCCGTGATTCTTGTTGCGATCGCCTGCGCGTCGTTGCCGATCTGGTCCGCCGCATCGCGCACGGCAAGATAGCCCGGGCCAGTATTGAGTTCGGTATCGATGGTTCCGATCCACTTCGCCACCTTGGCGCCCATAGTCTCGTTTGGGTCCACGGGGGTATATAAGCGGTTCCACAAAATGACCAGGTTGGTAGTGGCGGAATCTTGTGCGTCGCATGCCGCCAAGCTCCCGTTGCCCGCCATCATCATCTGTTGTTTGAGCATTGGATTCGCAAGGTTTTGTGGAGTTGGAATCGGCGGTGCCACAGTTGTCACCACGGTCGTGATCGCGTCGATCAATTTCGAAATCGTGGCAACCGCGGGATCCGCGACCGCCGTAGTCGACGCCGTGGCTCGTATCTTAAGCGGATTCAACCGCGGATAGGTTACATTGACCGAGCCCTTCGAAAGAAAAAGCGTGTTCGTGGCGAACTCCGTCGGCTGGCCGCGCCCGTTGAGCCACTGTAAAGCCTTACCGGATGAGTTCCATTGCACGGGGACGTCCGACTTGATTACGGGCGCATCCAGAAATTGCCGAGTTTGGCCGCTAGCGGCAACGCTAGCCGCGAAGGCCAGCCCGATCTGGAACGGTATCGAAAACACATAGCGTCGTTTCATAAATCCTCCTGTTAGAGAGCTCAATTATTGGGTTGGTCTAATGTATGGCGTCGAACATCGCCTTAAATTGCGCTTTGTTGGTCGCCGGCAGGAATGGTGAACTTAACACTGATCCCAGGAAGTCTCGTCTCTGGTTTAGCTGGGTAATCACGTCAGCCGGTGTAGAGGGGTATGTCTGCACAAAACCGGCCTTGTCCTGGTCCGACAGAACGAGGTTCTCATTCGTGTGACAAGGACTTTGTGGCGAGACAAACATCCACGCCGGGAAGGAGTACATCATGACGGACTTCGAGTCGAACGGGCCCACGTGGAAGGCGCTCGAGTTGGCAAGCTGTTTGAGGTTGAAATCCACTTGAGCCGCGGGCCAGTTGTTCGGCGGCCCTCCCAAGACGGTATAGATCCCGGGCCGGCGGCCGTTAGCGTCGATGATGTACTGGCCAAACTGATCTCGGGTCGGCTCGTATTGAGGATCGTCAAACCATCGGAATTGCGAATCACATCCTCCCAGCGGGGATTGGTGTTCATGCTGAAAACCAAAGGCGTGGCCGAACTCGTGCGCGATCACCGCATGCCAATCGGGCGGCAGTCCCACCGTAAATCCTCCAAAGTTCATGGAGGCTTCGCCTGCCTTTACAATCGACGGGTCCTGGCTGTCACGGCCGACCACCGACCAATAGCCGGCCTGGTTAAAGGAGATGCGCACTTCGGCCGCGGGTTGAGTGTCCGCAGGAGACCAGCTCCGGTACGCGCCGGTTGCCGGATTGTAGCCGAAATCCAGCTTAATGTTTGCTTTGGTGACGTTTCTATCGGTAAGGACCAGCCACACGCTTGCCGAATCAGAAATCTGTTTACGCAGCGCATTGCTGCCTCCGTTGAAAGCTACACGCACCGTCATACCTGGGTCCCAGCGCTTCAACGTCTCGATGACGAATTGCGGAGAGAAGCCGTGCGTAGACGGGGGCAGTTCGCTCAAGAAGCGGTCGCGCACTTGGGTTCGTGCGATCAGATAGTTGGGCAATCCTTCCGCCTGATATGGCCCGGTTTGGGCCAAAGCGGCGCTCAATTGCGCAAGAAAAATCAAATACTTTGTCATTGGAATTCCTCTTCTCTGTGGGTGAAATTGGACTAGGCATTGGAACCAGTCGGCGTTCGAACAGTTGCGGGAGACCGGGATTTTCTTGGGATAATCTGTGGTTGGCCGAAGGATCACCTCTGCCTCTGGGATGTCCGCAGGCGGCCTAGGAGTCACTGATTCATTCGTCGTTGGCATTTTCGTCTCCTCAGGCTGCCTTTCTGTCGCCTGCTGCCCATAGGAAACGAATCCGGTGCGAATTCTCCTTTTGCGGTAGCAAGAAGACTCGCAAGAGTTACACAAGTCTCCGGGCCGGACGCCACGTTTTATGGCACACGTTTTATGGCGGCCGGACTAACTTTACAAAACTGATAGAATGTCAAGAACACCATGGCCAGCCCACCCCCGCCGCTTACCAGCGTCGTGCAGCGGTGCGTCGCGAATCAGGATCCGCGAGCGTGGGTGGAACTGGTGCAAAGACTGCAGCCGCTGTTAGCACGGATCGCGTATCGCGTGGTGACGGAATGGGGCCTTCGACCCGGTGTGGCGGAAATCGATGACGTCATCCAGGAAACTTATCTTAAGCTGGCCGCTAATGATGCGGCCGTGCTGCGCCGGATTCCCGCGGATACCGAGCAGTCTGCTGCCGCCTATATTAGAGTCGTCGCTGCGAATTGCGCCCACGACTATCTGAAAGCCAAGCATGCCGCAAAACGCGGGTTAGATCGAACTGCCAACGCAGGCGAAAGCCTGGAAACTCTGGCTGGCACCCTGGAGAGCCACCGGATCGAGCGGGACGTCTTAATCGACCAGGTCGACGCGGCCCTTCAGGCGAACCGCCGGGAGCGCAGTATTTTCTGGTTGTACTACCGCCAGGGATATACCGCCAAAGAAATTTCGTTTTTACCCGGCTGTAACCTGGGATCGAAGGGAGTCGAGAGCCTCATTTTTCGCCTCACCGCCGCTGTTCGCAAGGCGCTGGCAAAGCCACGGACCATCACGGATGATTTTGCCGAAGGAAACTCGGCCTCGGAGTCGTTATAACCATGGAGAGCCAGAACCAAGGGGGTAGCCCGATTCTTTGCCCTGGTGATTCCGTCTGGACGGAGGTCGCCGCCGGGTTGGGGCCGGAGGAGTATCGCGAGCGACTGGTGGCTCACGCTGCCCAGTGCGGCCCTTGCGCCGGTCTGTTGGCAAGCGCGGTCCGCACCCTGTCCGCCGAGGCGACAGCTGAAGAGAATTCGATGATCGAGGCCCTGCAGTCCGCAAAACCCGAATGGCAGGAAGACATGGCCCGGAGCTTGGTGGCCATGGCAGCTCCGCCACGTGGCCGCGCTTGGGGGTGGCGGATGGTTGGGCTAGCGGCGGCAGCGGCCGTGTTGATTGGATCGCCTGTCTGGTACTTCCGCCAACGCAATGCTCCCCCTCTTCAATTGCTGGCCCGAGCATACACCGTGCGCCGGGTCCTGGAATTGCGGGTGCCCGGAGCAGCGTACGCCAAGCTCGCTCCGATCGAGCAAGGCCCCAGGGGTAGCGCGTCCAACCGGCCCGCCGAGCTTTCGGACAGCGAATCAATCATTCGCCGTCACCTGGATTCGTACCCCGCGGACGCACCCTGGCTACTCGCGCAGGGCCGTGCCGATCTCCTGGAGCGAAACTATCCGGCCGCCATCGAAGGCCTGGAGCGGGCGCTTCTGTTGGTGCCGGCCGCCCCATCAACCTTGCGAGAGGACATTCTCGTAGACTTGGCGAACGCGCATTTCGGCCGTTTCGAAACCGGCGACTCCTCCACCGACCTCTCCGCCTCCCTGGAAAACTTAGGCAAGGCGATCCAATCCAACCCGAACCTCGCGGTCGCTTATTTCAATCGCGCGATTGTGTCGGAAAAGCTATTCCTCTTCGAGCCGGCCCGCAGAGATTGGCAGCGCTACCTTCAGTTGGATCCGCGCGGCGCGTGGGCAGAGGAAGCCCGCTGGCGCCTCGCCATACTCGAGCAGCGACTGCACTCCGCAATGCCGGGCACCGCAGGACTCCGCTACCTGCCGGAGGTCGCCCTGGTAGACGCTATGACGGGCGCCTTAGGTGCGCCAGCGCGCGCGGAACTCGCCGCGACCCTGCTGAAGCACGGCGACCGCTGGTTGTCCGACTCGGAACAGCAAGGATCGCCGGACGTGCGGATCGCTCTCCAGGGGATCGCGCGTAATCGGGGGGCAATGCAGATCGAGGAGTTCCCCGTGGAGTTGAAAACCCTGGCGGCAATTTCCGCCCGCGCGCTGGCTCCGCCGGACCGTGCCTGGGTCGAGTTCGAACGGCTCTATCGCGTCGCTCATGTGGGCAGCGTGGCTACCTGTGCGAAATCTCTCGATGAATTGGAGGCGCTCCTCCGGCAGCGCGGATACGTATGGCTCCAGGCGCAGGCAACGCTGGAGCGCTCGAGTTGCGAGATGGCAGCCGGTACGCTGGCCGCATCGCTCGACACCGTTCGCGAAGCCATAGGAATCGCGGCGAAGCACGCCTTTCCAGTGGCCGAATTCCGTGCCAACGGCTATCTGTGCAATTGGATGGCCCAGGCGGGACAGTATCGGGAGGCTGCCTCCGTGGCGCGGGAACAACTGGCGAAGTTCTGGTCGCACCCCTATCCGCTCGAACGGTCGCAGGAGTTCTACAACGATCTTTGCTGGGTATTCGAAGGACTCGGGCACTGGCACGCGGCCGCAGCCGCTGCGCAAATGGCAGCGTCGATCGCACATCGCGTGGGGTGGGTGCCCACCGAGGCGGTCAACCGCGCTCGCTGGGCCAGCTTTGCCGAGCGGGCCGGTCTGCGGGACGAGGCCGCGGAGCAGTATGCGCTGGCTGAGAAACTGTTTCAGAGCGTGAAAGAGACACCCAGCGTGGCGCAATACCGTGCATTCGCCGAATCCGCCAATGCCGAACTCCGCGGTGATTTGTCCGGGATGACGCGCTGGCGCGACATCATCCGGCAGTCAACTACCCCGATTGTCGCAGTCCCTTATCTGCGGGTCATGGCCGACTTCGAGGCTCGCCTGGGAAACCTGGACGCCGCCGAAGGCGATCTGCGCGACGCCATCGCGCGCGTCCGCGGCGATGCAGGGAACTCCCCGCGCAATGTCCAGGACCGCCGGTGGCGCATGGAATTAGACCGCTCCTATCGCTCCCTGGTTGCCGTAGACCTAGCACAGAGCAAGGTAGCAAACGCATTGCAAGACTGGCAGGAGTTCATCGCCGCCGACACGCGTCTCCAAAGCTTCGATTCCGAGCCATTTCCCGCTTCGCCCGAAGGCGATGCCGCAGTGATGCTGACGTTCGCGCGCCTAGACGACCGCTATGGCGTATGGATCCGCCACAACGCGGAGCCTCGCTTCGTGTGGATCCCCGGCTCTGCCAGCGAGCTCGACTTACTGGTGCAGCGCTATCTCTCCCTCTGCTCGCAGCCCGCCCACGTGGAATCGGCGGCGGCGCGTAGCCTGGAAAAGGAACTTGGCAAGCGGCTGCTCGACCCAACAGTCGACTCTTCCGAGCCCGAAACCGCACTCCTGATCCAAACGGATGGCGAACTGGCGCGGCTGCCCTGGGCCGCGCTCCCTCTGAAGTCCGGCGGCTTACTGGGCGATCGGTTCTTGATTGCTGCGGATCCGATGGCGACCCAGACCAGCGGCGCGATTCACTTTCCGGTCGTGCCGGTCCATCGAGGACTGATCGTCGCTGCCACGGTGGTGGACCCGCGGCTCGCGGCCGATTTCCCGCCCTTGCCCGATGTCGATCGCGAAGTCACCGCCGTGCGCGACAGCCTTCCGGAATCCGCGGTCATCTCGGGTATCGACGCTACCGTGCGCCGGATCGAAGAACGCTGGTCACAGGGCGACGTATTTCATTTCGTCGGACATGCGGCACTGGCCGGAGGTACCGTACGACTTTTGGTTGCCCCTGACCCGGATTCCCACGAGGCCGGGACCGCTCAGGGGATGTGGCAGCCACGTCTGCAAGCCAGTCCGAAGTTCGCGCTCGTCGTACTGAGCGCCTGCTCGACCGCCCGCTATGAGGAGGCCGAAAGCACCCAACCGATGCATCTGGCGGCCGGATTTCTGCTGGCTGGAACGCGGCAAGTGCTCGCCACCCTTTGGAACACCGACTCCGCGGCTACCAGACGCCTGATGAGCGTCTTTTACCGCAATTTGCGCCAGGGCGGCAGCGCCGCTTCCGCGCTGAGGAACGCACGCCGCGAGGTCCGCACCACGCCGGGATGGGAAGACCCGTATTACTGGGCTCCCTTTGTACTCTTTCTACGAGTCTAAATCAACTACTCAGACATAAAGGAGAAACTAGACATGCGCATGACGGTCAACCCCCACCTACAACAATCGCCCGGCCCCCCGAGGCTCAACGTAATCTTTCATGGTTTGATGGCTTTCCGGGACTCGGGGACCCAATACTATGACGTCCTGATCCCGCAGGAGAGCCTTCCCAACGCCGCGACCTGTCCTCATTTGGCGAAGTACGGCAATCCGCTCGTCGCTACACTCACGCCGTTTGAGGATGGGCGATCCTTCTATGAGCTACAGGGAGCGCGTGACGGAACGGCTACGGCAGCCCGTCCCAGCTCCAGCAACGCGGTGATCTTGCACAATGGATCGTTGCTTCCCCAGCCCGAAAGCGTACGCGCGATCGTCCGCGTTCCCAAGCCGGACGTCATCCGCCACTATCGTGGAGCGGAGACGAAGGACGCGCTCTTGGGTCAGGATGCGACAACCAATCAGTTGATGATCGCACCGCCGGACGTCATCCACGAAGTAACCGTGTTTTCCTACTTCTTCTTTCACAGACCAGTGCTGGTTGGCCCCTGCGACGACTATACGATTCCGATGAACGGACTCGGCTACTACAATCTCTGCATTTACTGCCAGCCCCTAGACGAGTGCCAGGAGGATGACAGCGGACTGTTCAACAACATGTTCAAAGTTAAGAATTCTGGCGGCAACATCCAGTTAGACCTCTTCGTGAGGCGGCTGGTCGCCGATGGATACCCGGTGAAGACATCCATCGGGATCGACCAGGAAGAGCTGAAGGCACTGAGCGAGCTGCCAAAGAGCGTGGGGGGTGGCGTCGAGCCTGACCCAAAGCGGGGCACCAAGGCTAAGCCAGGAACGCAGGTTAACATCAAGACCTCTGATCCAGGCGGCTGCGGCAGCGCGTTCGTATGCGACGGCGACGGGCCGCCGCGGACCGGAGGCTAGAAGCATCCGCAGCATAGACGCGTACCACGGCCGCATAAGGCCGCGCCTGCTTTCTGCTGCCGGAATCTGGGCGGCGATTCCGGCACAGGCCACGATGGTGGCGACGTGGCCATTCCAAGAACTCGCGCAGGCGCCGATCCTTTCAACGTGCCTAGTGGAGGCAGTTACCCTCGACTGGTTGCCGGATGAAACGCGAACCAAACTCGACTATTCCACCGGTCGCGATGAAATCGGCGGCGTGGGTAACCGAGCCGCCGCTGCAATGGTGCTTCGATTGCGCATGCGTCGAGGCCGCGCCCTGCCCAGTTAATCCGTGCGTGCGGTGAAATGCCGTCCATAACCGACTCGCCTACGGCACCGATTGGCTGCTTCAATCGCCTCCTGCTGGCTATATGCCCGGAAGGACGGGTTTTTCCCAGCAGGGGCGATTGACGCACGGCCGGCGGCCGTCACGCCGCCGTTTGCGCGCTAGCGATGGCCGCCGGCGAAGGACTCGACGCGCGGCCCAGATGCGTTCGCAAATCGAATCTCACTGATGTAGACCGTTCCCGACATTTCCTCCCATTCGAAGTCCAATTGCAGTGCTTCCAAGTGCGACAGGTCGACGCCGTGAAACCGCTCTAATGGAAGTACGATCTCCTGCCACGAGGTGGAGAGGGCAGGAAGTTCACTTGCCCGGATACAGCGCCGCACCGTGCCGTCATCGAGGTAGATGTTGGGGCGTTCGCCCCCATTCTGGCCTTTCATTCTGAGGACGATGCTCCCATACNNGCCGAGCAGGTCCGTTTCCCAAACGGCGTACGAGAAGCCGCCGCCACCGAAGTTCAGGCCGATGTTGCCCCCATAAGAGATCCTCACCGATCGTTCGATTGCCCCCGATCTCCGCTCTTCGTGGTAGCCGGCGGAAATCGCCGCGGCGCCACTGGCAGTTGTCCGGAAGCCGCCGCCGAGGAGGTTCTGTTCCGTGGGAAACCGCGTCATATCCAGGACCGAGCTGAACTTCAGCGCGGGCTCAACCCGGAAATCCGACAAGAAGAGCACGCCCGGATCCGCTGAAGCCCGGTTTTCAAAGGTGAGTGTAAGCAAGTCGAGGGACTTGAGGCCGTCGAGACCGCCGAAAACCGATAGCGGTATGCGAACAATCTGCCATCCGCGGGCGTCCGCGTCGAGGGCGTAGGGGCGCAAGGGCACTTTGATTTCGTGCGCCGTGGCGGCCTGCCGCAGACCAAACAGGACGGGGCGGCTTTCGACCAAACCCTTGACGCGCAGGGACAACATGCGCATCCGGCTGAAGTCCAAACCTTGC
>PLZX01000271.1 GCA_003152325.1 Bryobacterales bacterium
AGCTTCTGCACCCAGTCCGGCGCAATGGCGGCGGTGGACCAGTTATTGCCGTCCGCGCTCACGTCGGCGTTCACATAAAAGTTGTCCAGCAGCACAAACTCGCGCGCAATCTTGTGCAGGTTCGGAGTCACGTCTTCGCCGAACAGCACCAGCGACGCGTCGCCGTTGCCCTCTTTCATATCGCCCAGCACCTGGTCGTACGTGCGGTTCTCTTTCTCGATGTAGAGGATGTGCTGGATCGGCGGCAGCGTGCTCGGCTCGTCGAGCTTCGCGTCCTTATATGCCGATTGCGCCAGCGCCTTCTTCGTCCAGGCGGCCAGTTGCTGATCGGTGAACGGCTCGATCCACGACGCCGTGCCGGTTTGCAGGTAGGCCACGTATCCGGGCTCCCGCACACCGCCGTGTACCGGCGCCAGATCCGTCCGCGGGCTCGGCCCGTTGGGATTGGGGTAGGAACGCAAGCCCTTGCCGTTAATGATCACCAGCGTGCCGGAAGGCAGCACGCGAACCGCCGTCGGATACCAGCCCGCCGGAATGAATCCGTCCACGTGGCTCACTTGGCCGCTGACGTCAACCGCCGCCGCCACGTTGCCATCCGAGCACGCCACATACAGGCGCTTGCCGTCCGGGCTCAGCCCCAGGCCCGATGGCGTCATGCCCAGCGGCTGGCGCGGCGTCATCGCCACGTTGATGCGTTCTACCACGCTCAGTTCCTTGCCCTCCGTCACCGCCACCGAGTACACGCTGTTGGTATTGGCCGCGGCCACAAACACGCGTGCAGCATAGGGCGGTTTGTCTCCATCGCCATCCGCGTCCGGCGGTCCGCCGTTGCGCCACACCATGTCGGTCGCGTGCGCGCCCACCGGCACCCGCGCCAGCAGGTTGCCGCTCGACGTGTCGTGGTGCTCCAGCGTGCCGTCCGCCCACGTCGTCACAAAGAACGACTTGCCGTCCGGATGGAACAGAATCCGGTACGGCCGCCGTCCCGTCTTGATATGGTCGATCACGATACCCGATTGCGGATTGATTACCACCACCGAATCGTGATACAGATCGGTCGCATAGATCAGGTGTCCGTCTGGCGTCATGGCCACGTCGCCGATCATGTCGCGGTTGGTCGCCTTGTCCGCCGGCACAACCGCGAACGTACGTCCCGCCGCCAGTTTTCCGCCGGCGAAGGTAAACTCGAAGACCGCCGCCTTCGATCCGCCACCCACATAGACGCGGTCTCCCTGCGGCGAAAAAGTAATCCCCAGCCACCCATCCGGCACCGGCGTCGAGCCCACCACCGCCCCGGTGGCCGCATCGATCACCGTAATCGATGGCGGCCGGTAACCGCCGTTCAGCACCAGCAGATACTTCCCGTCCGGCGAGAGCGCCGACGACATTGGCAGTGTATCGAGCGGCACCTGTTTGCCCACCGGGTCGAGCACCCATCCGCTGTTCAACAGGAAGCCTCCGCCTTCGAGCGGTCCAACATGTTCCCTCGGCGCCGGCTGCGAACTAAGCAGCGCCACCACCGATACCAATGCGATGCCGAGCGCCACGCGGGCGCCCACCAGTCCAGATCCGCGTTTCATAAGGATGCACCTATTGTACAAGCCGTGGAGCGTGCCCTGGTTTCACGGTCCGTAACGATTTCGTCACGGAACGGACCGCCCTGCACGCGCCCGCTCGCTTCTGCTACTGTGTTCCAGATACAGGGTTCCGGATGCGCAAACATTACCTCTGGCTGGCCGCGATTCTGGCACTGGTGTTACTCGACCAGGGCATATTCAAAATCGACGTCCTGCGCGACATCGGCGGCTACTATCCGTCCAATACGGTAGTCCTCGGCGATCCCTGGCCCACCATCGTTTCCATCGACGATCGCGCGGAGCAAGCCGGGCTCCGCGCGGGCGACCGCCTGGTCACGGTCGATGGCAATCCACAGCAAGCGCCCCGGCGATCTCCTGACGGTTTCCGTTCAACGCGACGGCCAGATTTCCGAACACCGCGTGACGGTCGCCGCCATGGGCCTGCTCGGCGACGGCTGGTTCTATGCGGTTGTCATGTTCTTCCTGATGCCGTGGCTTTGCATCGCTTTGGGGTTCTGGGTGGCTGCCCGAAGGCCCGGCGACTTACGGGCCTGGCTCCTCCTGGGAATCCTGCTCGGCATGAACGGGCTGGGCCGGGCCGGCCTTCTCGACCCACTCGGCTGGGGATTGCCCGGTGTCGTGGCGGCGGTGTTCCACCAGGTGGTTTCTCTCTACGGTTGGGGCGCCTGCATGATGCTCTTCGGAATCTACTTCCCGCAACGATGGAATTTCGACGAAAGGATCCCCTGGCTCAAGAGGCTGTTACTGGTCCTGGTGGCTGCGCTGGCCGCTCTGGATGGAGCCTCCGTCGCCTGCGAGGCGCTTTCCGAATCCAGTCGCATGGCCCTGCGCCAGGCGGTCCCGGTTCCAGACTGGGTTGGAACCGTCGTGGTGATGGTGCTCATCAGTCTCTTCTTCGTCGGCCTGTCGGCCAAATTTCGAGACGAGTCCCTGCCCCGCGACGACCGCCGCCGCATACGCCTGCTCTATCTCGGATGCACCATAGCCCTGGCCCCGATGTTCCTGCTGTTCCTTTTCGATAGCGTGGCGAATCATCGGCAGCCTGGCGCTGCCGACGGCCAGTGGCTCACGTTCTGCGTGATGATGATGTCGCTGTTCCCGGTGGTCATGGCCTACGTCATCGTCGTCGAGCGCGCCATGGACGTCCGCATGTTCATCCGCCAGGGCGTGCAATACACCCTGGCGCGCGGCGGCCTCCGCATCCTCACCGGCTGCATCATCATCGCCATTGTCTTCACCTCCGTCAGCCTGCTGGAAGGCCTGCGCGTCTCAAGGCCGCAGAAACTCGCCTTCCTGTCTTGCGGCATCGTCCTGGTGCTTCGCCTTCGCGACGTCGCCGAGCGCGCCCGCCGCTGGCTAGACCGCCGCTTCTTCCGCGAAGCCTATAATGCCGAAAGGATTCTCGGCGATCTGAGCGAACAGGTGCGCACCATTCTCGACCGCAATACCCTGCTTGAAACCGTCACCCGCAAGCTTTCCGAATCCCTGCATGTAGACCGGGTAGCCATCGTCTTGCAGGAAGGCGGTTTCTTTCGTCCGGCCTTCGCAACCGGCTACGGCAACATGCCCCAGGTGTCGCTTCCCGCCGGAACTTCCATGCTGGAGGAACTGCGCCGTACACGCCAGCCATTGGCCGTCTCCCAATCCACCCTCCCCGCTAAACGCGAAGTCCTCGGCCGGCTCGACGCCCAACTGCTCCTGCCGCTCGCCTCCAAGGAGGATCTGCTGGGCTTCATCAGCCTGGGCCCCAAGAAATCCGAGGAGCCCTACTCTCCGTCCGATACCGGCCTGCTCCGCACCGTCGCCGCGCAGACCGGTCTGGCGCTTGAGAACACCCGCCTCTCCGAAGCCATCGCCACAGAAGCCGCTCAGCGCGAACGCCTCCATCGCGAAATCGAAATCGCCCGCGAAGTGCAGGAGCGGCTCTTTCCGCAGACCATGCCGCCGGTCGCGACGCTCGAATATGCCGGCCACTGCCGCCCTGCGAGCGGCGTCGGCGGCGATTACTACGATTTCCTGGCCCTCAGAAACGGCCACCTGGGCCTCGCCATCGGCGACATTTCCGGCAAAGGCGTTCCTGCCGCCCTCCTCATGGCCAGTCTGCAAGCTTCCGTCCGCGGCCAGTCGCAAGGCCTCGACGCCGATGGCCGGCCCGATATCGCCGGCCTCGTGACCAATGTCAACCGCCTGGTCTTCGACGCTTCCCCAGAGAACCGTTACGCCACGTTCTTCTACGGACAGTTCAACCCAGTCACCCGCGTCCTCACTTACACCAATGGCGGCCACAACGCGCCCATGCTGATTCGCCGCGACGAGGTCCTGCGTCTCGAAGTCGGTGGCCCGCCCGTCGGTCTATTCCGCCCGGCCCAATACGAACAGGCGGAACTCCAACTTACCCCCGGTGACCTTATGATCCTCTACACCGATGGCATCAGCGAAGCCGAGAATCCTTCCGAAGACGAATGGGGCGAAGAGGCTCTGATTTCCGCTGTGCGCACCTCCGGTACCGCGACGCCTGCCGAAATGATCTCGACCATCATGCGATGCGCGGACGCATTTGCCAGCGGCGCCCCCCAACACGACGACATGACGCTGGTGGTCGCGCGCGTACTATAAAGCCCAACCGCCCGCCGCCCTCGGTCGATTAGCATGGATACATGCCCCGCTACGCCGCCATCGACATCGGCAGCAACTCCATTCGTATGGAAGCCGCCGAAGTCCTGCCGGGCGAGCCACCCCGCGTCCTGGCCTCCGAGCGGGAAGTCACGCGGCTCGGCGAAAGCGTCTTTCGCACCGGCGCCGTCAGCGAGGACGCCCTCAAGACCACCACCGCCGTGCTCGTTCGCATGGCCGCGCTCTATCGCAAACTGGATGTGGTGGGCGTGCGCGCCGTCGCCACCAGTGCCATCCGCGACACGCAAAACCAGCAGGTCTTCCTGTCGCGTGCCACGGAGGCCGCCGGCACGCCGGTGGAAATAATCTCCGGCCGCGAAGAGGCCCGTCTCATCTATCTGGGTGTCGAAAGCACCTGGCCGCAAACCGGCAAGCGCACGCTGGTGATCGATATCGGCGGGGGCTCGGCCGAGATCATCGGCGCCGAAGACGGCCGCCTGCGCGAGGCTTACTCCAAGCCGCTCGGCGCCGTGCGTCTGCGGGAAAACTTCCTCAAAGACGACCCGCCCACGCCACTCCAACTGCATCAGATGCACGAATACATCCGGGCCAAGCTCTATACTGCCGTCGAACGTCTGGGCCACACCGGGTGGAATCGCGTCATCGCCACCTCCGCCACTGCTGCGGCCGTAGCCAGCGCGGTGGCCCGCATCGCCCGCTCCAAGCGCGACGGCATCGATCGCCTCCGCGTCCCCACTCCGCAGGTGCGCAAGCTGTATAAAAAGCTGGCGGTGCTCGGCCTTCCCGCCCGTCGCAAGATCACCGGCATCGGCCCCCGCCGCGCGGAGATCATCGTGCCCGGCCTTGCGGTGCTGCTCGATTTCCTGCAGGAATTCCAACTCCCCGCCGTGTACTATTCCCGGGCCGGCGTGCGCGATGGCATCATCGCCGATCTGGCCGCCCGCAACGTTGGCGCCGAACTCGCCCGCCTCAGCCGCGACCAGCGCCGCGAAGTGGAAGAGATGGGCCGCCGCTACGGCGTTTCCCTCGATCACGCCCGCAAGGTGGCCGCCATCTCCGGCATGCTCTTCACCGCGCTGCAACCGCTGCACTCCCTGCCGCCGGCCTGCGGCAAACTCCTCGAAGCCGCGGCATACCTCGTGGATGTGGGCCACTACGTCAGCGATAGCGGCCACCACAAACATTCCTATTACGTGATATCGAATTCCGATATCGCCGGCTTCACCGCGCGCGAACGGATGCTGGTAGCCAGCCTCTGCCGCTATCACCGCAAGTCGCTGCCCAACCCGATGCACGGCGCATTTCAGGCGCTGACCACCGAGGAAAGACGGATACTGCTATTGATGACCCCCATATTGCGGCTGGCCGACAACCTCAACCGCAGCCGCCAACAGCGCATCACCGGTGTCGAGTGCCGCGTGCGCGATGGCGAAGTCGTCCTCCAGGTCCACAGCAGCCACGACATCGACCTGGAACAATGGGCCGCCGAGCGCTCGGGCCAAGCCTTCCGCCAGATCTATAACCGGCCGATTTCAGTGGTTCGGGCGCGCGATTGATAATTGATATGCGAGACTATGCACGGCTCCAGACCGCGACCTTGCTTCGCCGCATGGCCTTCCAGTTGAACCGCGCCGAGCGCCACACCGATGCCGATTCCGTGCACGATCTCCGTGTTTCCATTCGCCGTCTGAGCCGCTGCCTCCGCACCTTTGCGCCGCTCTATCCCGATCGCTATTGGAAAAAGATTCGCCGCGAGCTCGCCGCCTTGATGGAATCCGCCGGCGCCGTGCGCGACCGCGATATCTCGATCGAGTTACTCGGGCAGGCCGGCATCTCACGCCGCGCCGCCGTGATCTCGCGATTGGGATCCGAGCGGCGCCGCGCGGCGCGCGACCTGGCGCTCCAAATCCGCCGCTGGAAAAGCCACGATACTTCGCGCAAGTGGCGCAGCCGGCTGGAGCTGTGACGATGAGCAAGCCACACACACCCCGATGGGATGCGCGCGGCGCCGCCGCGGCGAATGCGCGCCGGGAGCTGCCGCGCCTGGTGGCGGCCTATTTCGCGCGCGTGCGCGAACTGCTTGCGGACCATCCGCCGCCCGCCAAACTCCACGCCATCCGCCTCGAAACCAAGCGCCTGCGCTACACCCTGGAGTTGTTCCGCCCCTGTTACGGCCCCGGCCTGGACACGCGCTTGGCCGCGCTCCGCCACATCCAGCAGTTGTTGGGCGAAGTCAACGACTGCTCCGCCACCCGACGCTGGGTCGGCGAGGCCATGAAGCATTCTCCGGTGCGCGTCCAGATCGCGAAATTTCTCACCACAAGGGCCGCCGCGCAAGCGCAAGTCTTTCACGCCGCCTGGACCCGTGTCTTCGACGCCCCCGGCCAGGAACTCTGGTGGACCCGTTACCTCACCCGCCACGCGCGCACGCCAGCCCGCTTTTCCCACCAGACGTCGTCGCGCGACGCGTGAGAAGGCCGCGTGTACGAGGCGCGGCCAGCGGCACAAGTCCGAAACCACTACCCGGCCACTTGCGGCGGCCGTCTTTCGATAGAGGTGCCTGCCGGTTGCAACGAACGTAGGTACCACACGAGCGTCACGATCACTGCGGTCACAAACACATCAATAAAGATGTGCATCGCGTCCGGCGCAAGGTGATTCCCGAAGTTCGGCAGCAGCTTGGTAGTGCGGCCCCAGACGCGCGCATACATCTTGGCGTATTGCGGCGAAGCACCTAAAACATAGGGTATCCATAGGCTGTAGATGTGCAGAAGGAGCCAAACCGTGTCGCCAAGCAGACCAAACCACAGCAACGGCTTCAGGCGCCAAACGGTGCCGATCAGCAGTAACAACTGCGCACCCCCGATCGCGCCGCCCAGAATCATGTTGCCGGAGCTAAATGCCGCGTTGTTTCCGGGTTGATCATTCCATCCGCCCAGCGGAATCAGGATGCACAGTTCGAAGTAGGCGAGCAACACAACTTGTGCAGTGATTGCTACCCCGTAATGCGCAGCCCTGCTCACGCCAAGCAGTCTATCTGCTTGGATGGATCGCGTCAATAACCATTGTGAACGGTACTGGGGCTAGCCCCGTCTACTCGATCCAGCCGCCGCCCAGCACCAGCTCCGCATCGTAAAACACCGCGCCCTGGCCGGGCGTGACGGCGCGTTGCGGCTCGTCGAAAGCCACTTCCACCCGCGCCGGATCTTCGGTAGCAAACAGCGTGGAAGACGCGCCGGCGTGCTTGTTGCGGATCTTCACTTGCGCGCGCACCGGCGCTGTCACCCCGCCGATAGAGATCCAATTGACGTCCTTGGCGAAGAAGCGCGCGCACAATAAATCGTCGTTCCCGCCCACTACCACGCGCTGCGATGCGGCGTCGGTCGAGATCACATACAGCGGCTCCCCGGTGGCGATGCCCAGCCCCTTGCGCTGCCCCACAGTGAAATGATGGACCCCGTCATGCTCTCCCAATTTGCGGCCGTCCGTCGTGACGATGGCCCCGCGCATGTTCGGCGCCTCGCGGCCGGTATCCTTTAAATATGCGTCCATGAAGGCGGCGTAGTCGCCGTTCGGCACAAAGCAGATCTCCTGGCTGTCGCCCTTGGAGGCCACCGCCAGGTCCATCGAGCGCGCCAGTTCGCGAACCTCCGGCTTGGTCATTTCCCCCAGCGGAAACAGGGTGCGCGCCAGTTGCGCCTGCGTCAGGCCGCAGAGGAAATAGGTCTGGTCCTTCGAATCGTCCACCGCGCGCAGCAACTGGTAACGGCCGGACGCCTGGTCGAAGCGCACCCGCGCATAGTGCCCCGTGGCGATCTGACGCGCGCCCACCGAATCGGCCATCTCCAGGAAACGGTCGAACTTGATGTAGTTGTTGCACAGCGTGCATGGAATGGGTGTGCGGCCCGCCAGGTACTCATCGACGAACGGCTTCACCACCTGCTCTTCAAACTGCCGCTCGAAGTTCACCACGTAGTAAGGAATGCCCACCTGCTCGGCCACGCGCCGCGCGTCGTAGACGTCGTCGAGCGAGCAGCATCGGCCCACCCCGCCTTCGGTCGAGATCTCCGGCAGCCGGCGCTGGTTCCACAACTGCATCGTCATCCCCACGATCGAGTGGCCCTGGCGTACCAGCAGCGCGGCCACAGTGGAGCTATCCACTCCACCGCTCATGGCGACCGCAATCGGCTGCTCAGGCATGCACGGAAATTCTGCGCAGGTGCACCACCGCAGCCTCCAGCGCGTCCACCAGCGCATCCACCTGCGCGGCGGTGTTGGAACGGCCCAGTGAGAAGCGCAGGCTCGATCTGGCGCGGTCGGCGGAGAGTCCGATAGCGGTCAGCACGTGCGAAGGCGTGATGGCCCCCGAAGAACACGCCGACCCGGTCGACACCGCGAAGCCGCGCAGATCGAGCGCAATCACCAGCGCCTCGCCGTCAATGCCGTCGAAATAAAGGTTGCTGGTATTGGGTGTGCGGTTCCATCGCGCGCCGTTGATGCCGGTACCCGAAATACGATCCAACACGGCACCCTCCAGGCGGTCGCGCAGCGCGGCAATCCGTGCCGATTCTTCCGCGAACAGGTGCGCCGCCAGATCGGCCGCAGCCCCGAAGGCCACAATGCCGGGGACATTCTCAGTGCCCGCGCGCCGGTCGCGCTCGTGATGGCCGCCGTAGGCGATCGGCGCAAGCCTCGTCCCCTTGCGCACGTAGAGCGCGCCCACACCCTTGGGGGCGTAAAGCTTGTGACCGCTCATGCTGTAGAGATCCACGCCCAGCGCATCCACATCCACCGGAATCTTTCCCAGCGTCTGCACGCCGTCGGAATGCAGCGGCACTCCGGCCTCGCGCGTGATGCGCCCAATCTCGGCGATCGGCTGAATCACGCCCAACTCGTTGTTCGCGTGCATAACCGAGACCAGCCCCGTATCCGGCCGCAGCGCGCGCCGCACATCGTCGGGATTCACCAGGCCGCCCGAGCCAACCGCCAGAACCGTAACGGCCGTGCCGCCGCGCTCGAGCTGCGCGCAGGTGGCCAGCACCGCCGGATGTTCGATCGCGCTGGTGATGATGTGCGCCGGCCGCGATCCCAGCAGCGCCAGGTTGTCTGCCTCCGTGCCGCCGCTCGTGAACACCAACTCGGTGGGGCTCGAGTGGATCAGCGACGCCAGTTGCCGCCGCGCCCCTTCCAGCCGCTGCTTGGCGGCCTGGCCGAAATGATGGATGCTGGAAGCGTTACCATACACTTGACCGAGACACGTCACCAGCGTCTCCAGTACCTCGGGAGCGACAGGTGTGGTGGCGTTGTGGTCGAAATAAAAGCGCTGCACTGAGTTCATTTTACCAATGCCGGCACCCGTCCTCACTCTGACCACCGATTTCGGCCTCTCCGACCACTACGTCGGCGCCATGAAAGGTGTCATCCTCGCCATCTGCCCGCGCGCGCAACTGGTGGACATCAGTCATCAGGTGACCCCGTTCGAGATCGGCGANNGATAACGGCGTCCTGTCCATGGTTTTCTCGCGCGAAAAACATAAGATCCGCCTGATCTCGAATGATCGCTATTTCCTCCACCCCGTAAGCCGCACCTTCCACGGCCGCGACATCTTCGCCCCGGTGGCCGCCCACCTGGCCGCGGGCGTGCCGCCAGCCCGCATCGGCAAGCTCATCTCCGATTATCTCCGGCCCGGTTTCGAGAAGCCGCAGCGCTCAGGCAAACATACGTGGACGGGCCGCATCCTGAAGATCGACCACTTCGGCAACATCGTCACCAACTTTCATCTGGAGGATTTCCCGGATCTCGAACGCCACGACTTTTCCATAGCCATTGGAGCCGTGGAGACCGGCTCCCTGGTGCGCACCTATTCGGAATGCGCTCCGGGAGAGCTGTTCGTGATCGCCGGCAGTTCCGGCTACCTGGAGGTTTCGGTAAACCAGGGCTCGGCGGCCGGGCGGATCGGATGCCAAACCGGTGCCTCGGCGGAACTTACCCTACTCTAGCTAGGCCAGGCCCGAACGCTCCAGCAGGGCGCGCGGATCGGGCTCGCGGCCCATGAAGGCGCGGTATAGTTCCGCCGGATCGTCGCTGTCGCCCTTCGCCAGGATCTTCTCGCGAAACTCGTGGCCGATTTCCCGGCTGAAGATGCCGTGCTCGCGGAATCGCGTGAACGCGTCGGCGTCCAGCACTTCCGCCCACTTATAGGAATAGTACGCCGCGCCGTAACCCACGGGGCTGGCGAACAGATGGCTGAAAGCAGCGATCATGGCGTGCCACGGCGGCAACGGCGCGGGGCTGTATTCGGCCAGCACGCGCCGGGTGTATTCCACCACGTCGCCATCGCGCTCCGGCAGGTAGGTGCGGTGCAGCAGCAGGTCCACAAAGCCGAAGCCCAGTTGGCGCATCTGGGCATTGGCGGCGCGGAAGGTGCGGGCGCGCTTCATCTTTTGGAACAGATCCTCGGGCACCGGCTCGCCGGTTTCCCAGTGGCGCGCGAACAGGTCCAGCGCGGCGCGCTCCCAACACCAGTTCTCCATGATCTGCGAGGGCAGTTCGACGAAGTCCCAGGCCACGCTGGTGCCGGCCATGGAGCGGATCTCGACGCGGCTCAGCAGCAGGTGCAGCAGATGTCCGAACTCGTGAAAAATGGTCTCGACGTCGCGGTGCGTGAGCAGCGCCGGCTTTCCGCCGATCGGCTGGCTCAGATTGCCGCAGATGAGCCCAAGGTGCGGCTCGAAGCGGCCGTCCTGGCTTGGGCCGCCGATGATGAACCCGTCCATCCACGCGCCGCCGCGCTTGTTTTCGCGCGGATACCAGTCGGCGTAGAAGCCGCCCAGCAGCGTTCCGCTTTCATCCTGGACGTTGTAGTAGCGGACCGCCCCATCCCAGGCGGGGACGCCGGCCTCTTGGGTCACGCGGATGCCGTACAGCCGCCCCGCCAGGTCGAACATCCCGGCCACCACGCTTTCGAGCGGAAAGTAAGGCCGCAGGCTTTCTTCGTCGAAATCGAAGAGCGCGGCGCGCTGCTTTTCGGCGTAGTAGGCCACGTCCCAGGGCTCGAGCTCGGGCGCCCCGGAGCCTTCGAGCGAGCGGCGGTATTCGAACAGCTCGCGGTTCTCCTCGCGGAAGCGGCGCGCGGTCTTGGTCTTGAGGTCTTCCAGAAATGCGATGGCGCGCGCGCCGTTGTGCGCCATGCGATCTTCCAGCACCAGGTCCGCGAAATCGGCGAAGCCCAGCAAGCGGGCCCTTTCGCGGCGCAGTTCCAGGATGCGGGTGATGAGCGGCCGGTTGTCGCGCCCTCGCTCGGTGCCGCGCACCATGAAGGCTTCGTAGACCTGGCGGCGAACCGCGGCGTTGTCGAGGTAGGTCATCACTGCCAGGTAATCGGGCGCCTGCAGGGTAAAGCGCCAGCCGCCCAGTGCCTTGCGTTGGGCGCTCTCGCGCGCCGCCGCCAGGGCGCTCGGAGGCAGGCCGGCTAGCTCGGCTTCCGTCGAGATGACCAGTTCGAAGGCGTTGGTAGAATCGAGAACGTTCTCCGAGAACTTCGTAGTGACATGGGTCAGTTCGACGTCAATTTCTTCGAGGCGTTTCTTGCCGGCCGGGTCCAGGTCGGCGCCATGGCGGCGGAAGGTCTCGATGGTTTTTTGGAGGAAGCGGCGGGGAACGCGGCCGGCGGCCTGAGCTTCGGGGGTCGCCGCAAATGCCTGTATCGCACGCCACAAGCCGGCGTCCAGCGGGATGCCGGAGTAGAAGGCGCTGACCTCCGGCTGAACAGCGTTGAAGGCAGCGCGCAGTTCCGGATAGGTGGCCACGGCTTCCAGGTGCCGCACCACCGACATGGCCCAATCGAGCGAATCGGTGAACCGGTCGAGCGCCACCATGGTGTTGGCGTAGGTGCGCGGGCCGGGCTCCGCATAGATGGCGGCCAGCCGTTCGCGGGCCTGGCGTAACAGTTCGGCGCAGGCGGGCTCTACGTGGGCGGCCTGAATCCGGTCGAAGGGAATGCGGAACTGGACCGAAAGGAGTGGATTGGCGGGCGAGCGAGGCACCATCCTATCCAGCGTACCAGCAGCGGGGCGCCACAATATGGTTACCATAGAAAGTGCATGCATTCCGACCCGATGGAAGGGCCCAGTCGCATTTCGCCCGATCAGCGGCTGAACGTCTTTGCCCTGGTCATGTACGTTCCCGGCCCGCTGGGGATTTTTCTGGATGACCTGCGCCGCGAGTTGGCTCCGCACAGCAACCCGCACGCGCACGTGAGCGTGTTGCCACCACGGTCGTTGGCGGTGGGATGGGCAACGGCCTCCGGGCAGGCCCGCGCCCTGACGGAAAGCTGGCGGGCCTTCGACGTGGAACTGGCCGGCATCCGGATGTTCCCCGTGACCGAGGTCATCTATATCGAGTTGGGCGCGGGAGCCGACGAGTTGCGGCGCATGCACGCGGCCATGAGCACCGGCCCGCTGGAATTTCCGGAGCCGTTCCCCTACCATCCGCACATCACCCTGGCGCAGGAGCTTCCGCACGAGCACGTGCCGGCCGCCGAAGAGTTGGCGCGGCGGCGCTGGCGCGAATTCGAAGGGGAGCGGCGGTTCCAGGCGGCCCGGGCCACCTTCGTACAAAACAGCCTGGGCGACTGCTGGATCGACCTGGCTGAGTATTCGCTAAGGAAAACCTAGCGAAACTCTGAGATCTCCTTCTCCCAAAGACAACTATCCCATTCCCGGCGCAGCGCCGATATAGGAATATAAGCGCCCGCCCGGCGGTGCGCTCCAGGATAAATATTCGTGGAAACTGTTGCGGTATGTGATACGGAGCCGATTGCCATCGAAGGCTTGCGAAGCCTGTTGGAATCGGCGGATGGCCTGCGGGTAGTCGCTGCCGAGACCTCATTGCTGGAAGGAATGGATGCGGCGCGCGATCTCCAGCCATCCATTCTGATGGTGGACCGGGACTTTGGCACGCACGCGGTGATGGATTGCCTGAAGGCCCTGCACAAGGCCGGCGCGCGGACCGGGGTGGTGGTATGGGGCGGGCCAATACCGGAAGCGGAAGCGCTGCGGTTTCTGCAGGCGGGCGCGGCCGGGGTGATTCGCAAGACGGCGTCCCTCCAATCGCTGTTGAGCTGCCTGAGGTCGGTAGCGGCCGGCACGACATGGATGGAAGAAGACCTTCTGCGCGAGCCGGACCGGCCGGTACGGCTGGGGCGAAGCCCGCTGACGGCGCGGGAGCTGCAAGTGATGGAGCTGGTGGAACGCGGGATGAAGAACAAAGATATCGGGACGTCACTGGGTATCCGGACAGGCACGGTGAAGATCCACCTGAAGCACATCTTCGAGAAGACCGGCATCCGCGGCCGCTACGGGTTGGCTCTGTCGGGCCTGAAGGAGAAGGGTCTGCTTTCGGTGATGGCGCTGGAGGCGGTAAGCGCCGTCGCGGAGCCAGTGAGTTAGCGGCCCGGTTCTGCAAGGGCTCCGAGCCGGGCCGCGCGCCTAAGCAAGCGATGTTTGTGCGGCGCACGTTTGCCTGGCGGTCAGGGAGCTAACACCTCAACGTCATAGACCAGAAGGGCGTAGGGCGAAATCACGAAGCGGGGTTTGCCGGGGGTTTCGGGCGGGTAAAGGCCGGCGCGGCCGTAGCCCAGGGAGGCCGGCACGATGACCACGCGACGCTCGCCCGGCTGCATGGCGGCGATTGCGCTATCCAGGCCGGAGTTGAGTTTGGTCTTGCCCGGCTCCACGGTGAAGACCTGCGGCGGATCGATAAAACCGGGAACGCCCCGCTCGCCGCTGGCGAATGCGATGACATCGAGCGGCGGACCAACACGCCCCAGCACATCCCCCACGTAGCGGACCTCGCTCCCGCGGTAACGCACGCGCAACGGGCCGCCGCCGGCTGGCACGGCTCCCGCGGCCAGTTGCTCCGTGAGAACTCCGCCCGCCGGCCCCATGGCCTTGGGATACTTGGCGGCGATCCAGTCGCGCTCCGCGAGGCGCTTCTTTTCCACGTGCTCGGCGGCGCGTTGCTCGGTCGCTTGCAGCAGGGCGTGAAAGGATTCCGTGGTCGGGTGGAATGCCTGGGCTTTGGCGCCGACACGCAGGATGCGCACGCTTTCGACAACGTCGCCCTGCACGATGCGCATCACGACATCGAGGCCCTCCACAGTGTCGCCGAAGACCGTGAAATCGCCATCGAGGTAAGAGCGATCGCCCAGCATGATGCAGAACTGAGAGGCATTGGTGCCGGGCCCGCTGTTGGCCATGTTCAGCGCACCAGCGTGGTTGTGGCTCAGCCTGGCGTGGACCTCGTTGGGGAAGCTGTAGCCGGGATTATTGGCGCGTCCGCCCTTCGGGATACCGGTCTGGATGACGTGGCCGGGGACCACGCGATGGTAGACCGTGCCGTCATAGAAGGGCCGGCCGGGGTCGAAGGCGGCGTTGGCGATGGTGCCTTCGGCCAGGCCTACAAAGTTCGCGACGGCCAGTGGCGTCAGGTCGGGCTCAAGCCGGGCGACGATGAGGCCCTTCGAAGTGCGGATCTCGGCATATAGCCCGTCGGGGCGCGGCGTTTGGTATGGCGCGGCCAGGAGCAGGGCCGCGGCTAGCGTTGTCAGGAAGTGCATCGAGAACCATGTTACTACCGGAGGCTTTCGGCCATTTCCAGTAGATTGGTGACGCTGTTCCAGTTTCGGCCGGTGTAAGGGATCTGGAGCGCCTTGTCCACGTGCGGCCACTTCAGTTTGGGACGGCCCATGCCGTTGGGGAAATAGATGTAGAGCTCTCTTCCGCTGAAGCGCAGTTCGTCCGGCTCGCATTCGATGGCACGCAGTTTGTCGTGGGCATCCGGAGTGGGATCGGCGGCGAGAAAGGCGACCAGCAGTCTGGCGGGATCGATGCCGGGGCGCTTCTCGAAAGGGTTCCGGGCGATGACGTCTCTTAACTCGGAAGCCGTTCGCAGGATGACCGAGGGGCGGAAGGCGAACTGGCGCTCGATCGCGTCCTCGATCTTCTTCGCCAGCTTCGAGAGGTCCGGGGCTTCGGTCTGGAAGACGACGTTGCCGCTCTGGAGGTAGGTTTGCGGATGGCGGAGTTTGAGAGATTCGTACAAGGCGCGGAGGGCGTCGATCTTGATCATGTTGTGGCCGCCGACGTTCACGCCGCGGAGCATGGAGATCACAACCGGCATATGAATTATGGGGCGACGGCGCGCAAGGCCAAGACGGCGTTGAGGCCACCGAAGGCAAAGGAGTTGGAGAGCGCGTACTCGACCCGAGCGGCACGGGGGTGGTTAGGGATGACGTCGAGGTCGCACTCCGGGTCGGGTTCGTTGAAATTGGCAGTGGGAGGCAAGATGCCGTCGCGAAGGGCCACGATGGNNGGATGGCGGCGGATTCGGAGATATCGTTGGCCAGCGTGCCGGTGCCGTGGGCGTTGATGTAGCCGATCTGTTCGGGGGAGAGCGCGGCGTCGCGGAGGGCGGCGCGCATGGCGCGGGCGGCGCCTTCGGCAGAGGGCTGAGTGATGTGCGAGGCGTCGGCGGACATGCCGAAGCCGACGATTTCGGCGTGGATGCGGGCGCCGCGGGCCCGCGCGGCTTCGAGCGGCTCAAGCACGAACATACCAGCGCCTTCGCCGAGGATCATGCCGTGGCGGTCCTTGGAAAACGGGCGGCAGGTGTCGGGCGAAACCACGCGCATGGCTTCCCAGGCCTTGAGGATGCCGCAACTGAAAGGCGCTTCACTGCCGCCGGTGATGGCTAGCGGGGCCGCGCCCGAGCGGATCATCCAATAGGCCTGGCCGATGGCGTGGGCGGCCGAAGAACAGGCCGTGGAGATGGTGAAGCTGGGGCCGGTGACGCCGAACTCCATGGAGATGTGGGAAGCGCCGGCGTTGGCCATGGTCTTGGGGATGGTGAGCGGGTGCACGCGATTGCGGGCGTGCTTGTAAATTTCCTGAAAGCCGATGTCCTCGGTGGACTGGCCGCCGACGCAGGAACCGGTGATGATGGCGGCTCTTTCGCGCAACTCGGGGGTCCACTCGGGGGCGGCGTCGGCGACGGCTTCGCGCGCGGCGATGACGGCAAACTGGGCGAAGCGGTCCATGAAATCGGCGCGCCGGTCGTCGAAGTAAGGAGTGTGGGAGTAATCGGGGACCTCCGCGCCATTCTGAAAACGGACCTGGGACATGTCGGTGGAGCGGATGGGGCCGATGGCAGAGCGGCCGGAGCTGATGGCGGCGGCGAATTCGGAGGCGGTGCGGCCAAGCGCGCAGATGGCGCCGGCGCCGGTGATAGCGACGCGCACCATGGTTACTGGGCCACCGGGGGCTCGGAGGCCTTATCGGTGATCAACTTATCTATGCCCTCGCACATCTGGCGCACGTTGCGGACGGCGCGCACGGCGTCGTCGGGAATGCTGAGCTCGAATTCGTTTTCCAGGGCGAACAGGATTTCGACGGCATCCATGGAATCGATATTCAACTGGGCGAAGTCGCTATCGATGGTAACGGTTTCGGGGGGAATGCGTTTGGAAGTGGCGATCACTTTCAGGACACGCTGTATTAAGTCGTCGGACATGTTAAGTGGCTTATCGTTTCAAAGACGTAACCGCGATCAAGGAGCACGGGAACCAGGCGGCGTACCGCGTCGAGGGTCACGCCGATGTCGGGCCTGACGCGAAGCTCACGGCCGTCGTGAAGACACAGGATAGCGCCATTTGAGACCCGGGCCGCCAGGCGATCCACAACGGCGCCGGCCGGCCGTTTCCAATCATAACCGATTGCGGTCCACATGACGCCGGTGAGCGAGAGCCGGCGCTGGGCGCGCCGCATGCCGAACCAGCGCACGCCGAACGGGGCGCGGAACCAGACGGGGGTCACGCCGGTGTGGGACTGGATGGCCTGCTGCGCGCGGCGGAGATCCTGCTCGATGAAGCGCGGCGAGCGGAAGCAGAAGAGCGGATGGGTCTGGCTGTGATTGCCGATCGAGTGGCCGGCCGCGACCACTTCACGGGCCACGGCGGGCAGGCGCTCGACATTGGCGCCGCACTGAAAAAAAGTAGCCGGAACTTTGTGGCGGTCGAGGATTTCGAGAAGTTGGGAAGTGCTTTCGCTGGGGCCATCGTCAAAGGTGAGAGCGACGGCGGGCCGCGCGGGATTGCCGCGCCAGAGGGAAGGACCGAAGACCGCCGAAGAGCGCCCGCGAACGGCCCATGCCAGGAAGGAACCAGCGGCCAGAGCGCCGGCGCTACCGATGGGCAAGGGGTCCATGAGAGTTTATTGTAGCGAGGGGGCGATGCATTAATGGCTGGTCAAAGCCACGGCGAGCGAGATCAGTGACTTGATGCCCGGCACGATGCTGCCGGCATCCGCGTTTTCCTCCAGCCGGTGGGGCATGCGTTCGATGGTCGCGCCGACGGCTACCGCCGGGATCCCCATGCTCACCGCAATATTCGCATCCGTGGAGCCCACATCGCGGGCGACGATCTCCGGCGTGCCCGGTTTGCGGAAGTAGTTGCTGGTGGCCAGCGCCGTCTGCACCAACTGGTGGTTGAGGCGCTCCTTCTGCGGCAGGGCCTTCGAATAATCGATGCCCATTTTCTTCTCCATGCGGAAGCCGACGCCTTCCTGTTCGGCAATTCGTCGCGCGGTGGAAACCACAGCGCTCTCCAGGCTATCCTGCGTGGCACTGTCCAGAGAGCGCAGGTCCACCGTGAACCACGCCTCGCGCGGGACGGCATTCACTACCGTGCCGCCGCCCAGCATTCCCACGTTCAAAACGGGTAGCTTGAAGGTGTCGAGGCCCTCCGCGATGGGTGGCAGCGGAATCTCGTAGAGCGCGTTGATGGCCTTGGCTACGGCTTTGGCCGGGCTCGGCCCGCCGCGGCTTTCCATGGTGTGCGCTCCGGGTGAAGTGTAGAGGAACTTGAACTGGTCGATGCGCAGCGCGCCGTACCAGACTTCCGTGGCTGAGATGTCGGTGGCCACGAACATATCCGGCTTGTAGCCGCTGTTCTCCAGCCAGTGCCGGGCGCCCAAAAGTCCCACCTCCTCCTGGACGGACGCGAGAAAGATGAGATCGCCCCTGGTTTTGACGCCGCCCCGGTTGAGCGCGCGGAACATTTCCAGGACGGCCATCAGGTTGGAGGTGTCATCGCCGACGCCCGGCGCGCGTAGAATGTCGCCTTCGCGCTTTACCTTCAGGTCGGTGCCGTCGGGGAATACGGTGTCCATGTGGGCGGCGATCACAACCGTCGGACCGCCGCCGGTTCCTTTACGGACGCCGCTCACGTTAAAGATGTCGTCGGTNNTTGCCGGAGGGCGCCGGTATCTCCACCAGCCGGATCCATTCTTCGATGATGTCGGCGGCGCGGCCGTCCACCGACTGCAGGGCCTTCTGCACGTCCGGTTTTTCGAGCAGCGATGGTTGAAACCAGCGACTTTGCGCGCAGAGCGGCGAAGCAGCCAGCAGAAGGAGGGCGACACCCGGTTTCCTAATGAGCATATGAAGAATCATACTCTGCATCGCAAACGCTGTCGCCCCGAGCCACCTATCCATTCTCATGGGGGTCATGTGTGGTGCGCCGCGAATTGCATGAAGGCACACGGCGGCGATCCGGATGTTTACATCGCGATTCTGGAGGCGCTGATCGCGGCTGGCGCGAAGCTACACGGGCGCCATGTGCCGGTGAACCCGCGCGTCGACGGATGGTTGGCGGAGCACGGCAGCCAGGCCGATCCAAGCTGGTACTGGTGTGGCGAAGAGCCCCGAAGGAAGAAGTAAGGAGCGGGCCCAGGGAGTCCGCCCCACGGCAGGGTCAGAAGCGCTTCTTGAAGAAGAAGTCGAGGCCGAACAAGCCGTTCTCTTCGCGCAGGGCGACTACCGACCATTGCTTGGCGAAGGCCCATTCCATTCTGACGACTTGCGGGTTGCTTTGAGTGACGTTGGTGATGTAGGTGAAGGTGATGTCGGGCGTGACCTGCTGCTCCAGCGTGAGACGGGCTTGTGGGTTGTTCTCCACGCCGGGAAGGGTTGGGTCGATGCGCAACTGGCTGACTCCGAAGAAGCGCTGGAGGCGGCCGGCAACCGGGCTGGCGATGGCCTGGCCGAGCAGGGCGGAAGCGCCCATCTGTTGCCAGGATTGGGGAGCGGTGCTCTGCTGCGTGAGCATGGTGGGGTCGGATGTGGGCGTGCGGCCGGTGGCGAGCAACGCAACGATTTCGTTGAACTGGAGCGGCGGATCGGAACGCGGGGTGAGGTTGGGCTTATCGAAAGGGCCGGAAATGTTGAGGGTGACGTCGATGCCGTGGGCCTTGGTTTCGAGATCGATATCGAGGATGGGATCGATGCGCACGGGGTTGAAAAAAGAGACCGTGCCCTGGGTGAGGTTGTAGCGGGTTCCAAAGAAGGAAACCTGGCCCTGGTTGATGTTGATGCGGCCGAGGACGGCGGGGTTGCTGAAGGTGCCGCGCAAGCGGAGGTTGGCTTCCATCTGCACGTCCTGGGTGAGCGAGCTCTGAAACTGGATATCGGGAGCGGTGTTGATCTGGACGTCGAAGTTGACGCCACCCAAGAGGCCGGTGCGGGCGGAAGCGGTTTGGACGGGCTGGGCGGATTTGGCGAGCAGTGAGCTGAAATCGGAATTGGGATTGAAAGCCGTGCGCACGATGGTGACGGAACCGGAAAGCGTGCTGCGGTCGGACGAGCCCGTGAAATCGAGGTCGGCGTTAGCGACGGTGGAGACACCCTCGGGATAGCGGACGCGCACCTGCTGGGCGCGGGCGTGCAAGCGGAAGATCATGGGGCCGGCGCCATAGCCGGCGAAGCCGGTGAGGGAGATCTGGCCGCCGCCGGTCTGGCCGGTGAAGCTTTGAATGTTGGCGCGCTCTTTGGTGAAGGCGATGACGCCGTTGGCGGCGGAGATGCCGTTTGAGACGCCGACGATGCCGAAGGCGGCGTTCTGAAATTCCATGCGGCCGGTGACCTGAGGAGCATCGAAGGAGCCGCGGACGGTGGCGTTGGCCGTGAGCACGCCGGAGGATTCGAAATCGGGATTGACGTCGCGCAGGAGCTCGAGATCGATGGTGCCGTTAACGCGCACATCGAGCGGATTCTTGTCGCGCAACTGGATTTTACCGGTGACGGTGAGTGCGGTGGAGCGTCCGACCAGGCGGGCGCTTTCGATGTTGACGGAGTCGCCGGCCAGGGTGATGACAATGGGTCCGGAGTTTTCGAGCACGCCGGCATCGGCCGCTAGACCGCTCGAAGGCGGAGGACCAAGGTGGAATTCCGGAATGGTGAGCTCAGCCTTAAGGTTGTGGAGCTGGAGCAAGGGGCCATCGATGTGCAGGTGGCCCTGGGCGGAGCCGGCGAAGGAATCGGGTTGTGCGGCGGTGGCGGGCTGGATCCAGTTGCGGAGGCGGGCGAGATTCACTTGGGAGAAATCAATGGTTGCGCCGCCGGGATAGTCGCCGTCCAGACGCCATTCGCCGGAGCCGCGGATTTCGGACTTGGCGATGTTGGATTCGAGGTGTGCGCGGGCCACGCCGCCTTGTGAGGAGATGGAGAGGTGAGCGTCACCGAAGGCGAGGTCGGTGATTTGGAGGCTGTGGGCGGTGAGGTCGGTGTTGAGAGCCGCGAGGTGGTAGGAGGCGTTGTCCTGGGCATCGGGCGAGACGTCGATATCGCCGGAGCCAGAGGCCTGCAAGGTTCCGCGAACGGTGGGATACGCGGCCAGCAGGACGCGGATCTGAGCAAGCGGCATGGGGTTGGTGGTGACGTCAAAGTGGATGCGGCCGTTGCCGTAGTGGCCGGGCGGGTGGTGGTAGGAGGCGGTGAGGGAAGCGCGCTTGGCGCCGGCTTCGAGCTGGCCGGCGGTGATTTCGATGGAAGCGGCGGTGTAGGCGAGGTGGCCGGTGAAGCGGTCGAAGGGTTCATCCTGCACCTGGCCGCGAGTCAGAGTGAAATCGGCAGCCACCTGGGGCTCACCGACGGTGCCGGAGATTTGGGCAGAGCCGGCGACGGTGGAGGTGAGCGGCAGCTCGGGGATGTCGAGCAGTTGGGCGATGTCGGCGAGCGCGGCATTGCTGGCTGTGGCGGAGGCGGAGAGCGCGGTCTCGTCATGGGCCTCCCAATGATGGATGCCGAGTTGCAATTGGATCTGGGCACGCAGGGGACCGCGGGCGGCGGTGGCGTTGCGGACGCGGAGGTTCTCGGAAGAGATCTCGGCGTCGGCCTCGAAGGCGTCAAAGTGCTGGTCTTTGTATTCGGCGCCAGTGACGCGAAGGTGGCCGGCGATGTGGGGGCTATCCAGGTCGCCCGTGACCGTGCCATCGAAGAAAGCCGTGCCGGTGAGTTTGGCGGGGAGAGAGGCGGCGGTCGTGCCGAGAGCGGGCAGGAGATCGTCGAGGTTGCGGGTTTCCAGGCGGACGCGCAACTGGCCGCCCGGGCCGGGGCGGATGGCGCCGGAGAATTCGGCGTGCGAAGAAGGCAGAGAGAGGCTGGAGCGGCCGAGCGAGAGCGAGTGGCCGGCGGCTTCATAGGCGGGGTTGAGCTGGCCGTGAACGGCAGCGCCCTGCAGAGCGGGAGCGAGCGAGAGCTCGGCCGAAGCGCGCAGTTCCACGGGGCGTTTGAAGGCGCCGGCGACGTTGACGGTGCCGGATACGCGGGCGTCCCAGGGCAGGCGCGGGGCACTATACATGGCCACGACGGGACGGGCTTCGAAGCCCTCGATCTCGCCCGAGATGGAGTAGTTGTCAAGCTTGAGGATGCGGGCCTCGCCGTGGAAGCTGCCGCCGAAAGTGGAGAGCGTGACGTCGCGCAAAGTGAGCACGGGGCCGCGCAGAGAGACGCCGGCGATCCGGGCATCCACCTGGGCATGGCTGAGATCGGTGACGTACTTGCCGGAAAGCTGGAGGCCGTTGAGATCGACGCCTTTGGGGCCGGCGGCGAGCGAGCCAATGGCTTGAAAGGCGCGGAGGCGGATGGTGGCATCGGAGTAGTCGAGGCCGGAGCCGTGGACTTTGCCGGTGAGAGAGAAGTCTTGCGGACCGTTCCAGGCCAGGGCGCCGGAGACCTGCAAGGCGCCCTGCTGGAGCTCGGGGATGCGCAGCACCTTGGTGGTTTCGGCGACGGCAATGAATGCGGAGTAAGTGAAGGAAGCGCGCGGCGCCTCGAAGTTCTCCATGGCGCCGGATAGATTCACGCGGGAGTTGCCGGAGGAGATGGCGACGGAACGAAGGCCGATGCGATTCCGTTCGAGGGTTGCGGAGAGAGTGACGCCGAGCGGGAGCGGCGTGTAACCGGCCCAATGGAGATCGAGGGGCTGCACGGAGAGATCGATGGGGTAGCGGTGCCCGGCGGAGTCATAGCGGAAGGCGGCTTGCAGATTGCTGCCGCGCGCCTCAAAGGGAGTCTGACCGCGCGAAACAACTTCGAAGATTCCATTCTTGAGGGCGAAGCGGCCGATGGCGAGGTTCAACAGGGTCTCAACGGGCGGGCGGGGATTCTTGGCGCGAACCTTGGGCTCGGGGAGATTGGTGCGGCCATCGGCGCCGATGATGAGGCGAACGCGGGGAGAGTCCACTTCCAGGAAACGGATATCGACGTCGCGCTTGAGGATGGAGACGATTTTGATTCCGAGGGCGACGGAATCGGCGTGGAAGAACGGCGGATCGGCGGCGGGCTCGGTGCCGTGCAGGGTGAATCCATCCACCTGGGCGCGCAGGTGCGTCCAATCGAAACTGAATGCGGCAATTTCAACGCGGCCGCCCGTGGCATCTTCGACCGTAGAGACGATGCGGGCACGCACCTGGCGGTAGAACCAAGGGCTGCGAATGGTGAAGAAGGCGGCCACGACGCAAACCAGGAGCAGCCCGGCGGCGCCAAGCGCCAGACGCCAGAAGAGGCGTTTGCGAGTCACTGGAGAGCCTCCGGATGGAAGACTACCGNNTCCTCCAGCGCGACGGGTTGGCCGGGATGCGCGGCAGTGGCGGCGGGCTCGACCACGGTGTGGAAGTAATCCTGAATGTCCTGATCGGAGATCTGGACGCCGGGCCGGAAACGGATTTCGATGAAGAGCAAGAGAGTGCGCTGCCAGAGCAACTCGTCGAGGAAATCCTGTTCGACGATGCCGTAATCGGCCAGGGAGCGGTGGAATGCGTCGTCGCTGGGGAAAGACTGTTTCCTGAACTCGGCCGCGGCGGGTTCGATATCGGACTGGGAGGGGACGGGGTAGCTGCTGCTCTCGAGCTCGTGGCGGATGAGCTTCTGTTCGACCATGCGATCGGCCGTGGAGCGGCGGGTGGCGGCGTCGAAGACCGGCAGGACGCGCTGTTGGAAGGAGACGACGCGGATTTCGCGATCGATGTCGCTGGTGGTGACCACGCGATTGCCGACGGAGACGGCGATTCTATCGATGACCTCGGCATGCGCGACGAAGGCGAACAGGAGGGCGGCGAATGAGTGTCTCAGTCTCAAAAGGTTTGTCCTATGGAGAAAAAGAACTGGAAGTGGCTGACGTTTTGGACGACGCACTGATAAGGCGAGCCGGCGGGCGCGGGGCAGGGATTGACGCCGGCGGAGTACAACTGCTGGGTGGTTCCCTTGAAGCCATAGAAGTAAGGCGGATTGATGCTGTACCCCAAGTCCACGCGCAGAGGCCCGACGGGGGTGCGGTAGCGGATGCCGAAGCCGACGGCATGCACCATGTAGTCGAAATCCTTGAGGTCATGTTGATCGGTGCGGAAGGACAGGTGCTTGAGGCTGGAGTAGATATTGCCCATGTCGTGGTAGAAGACACCGCCGATGTCGTCGCCGATCAACGGAAAGCGGAGCTCGGTCTGGTTGAAGAGGAGCGCGCTGCCGCCCAAGGGGAAGCCGGTGCCGGTGTCGCGGGGACCGGCCTGGAATTCGGGAAAGCCGCGGTCCTGGTTACCGCCGCCGCCGAAGAAGCGCTCGGCCAGGGGAACGGCCAGGGAGGGATCGACGTTGCTGTGGAACGCGTAGATTTCGCCGAACTCTGTGCTGCGCGCGAACACGAGGCGCTTGCCGATGGGATGGTAGGTGGAATTGCGGATTAACAAGCGGGCAAAATTGACCTGCGACCCGAAGATACGATCGGCGACGCCGAGATCGACCGTGGTGTAGAAGCCCTTGTGGGGATCGACCGGATCGTCGCGGCGGTCCTGCACCAGGTTGATGGAGGGGATGCCCACGCGGACGGGCTGGGAGAGTTGGGGGATGAGGAACGGTGTGATCTGGAGGTTCCAGATGGCGACCCGGCGGTAGGCGAAGCGGTAGAAAAGCGTGGTGGCCTTGCTGACCTTCTGGGAAAGCTGGGCGGCGGCCTCCCCACGCTTGTAGTCAAAGGTTCGGATGTCGCGCGAATTTTCGAAGAGGGCGGTGAAAGAGACGTTCAAATTATCGTTGAGGAAGAAGCGCGGCCAGGAATAGTTGAGCAGGTAGCGCTGGTCGAGAGTGGAAGCCCGGGTACGCAGACTGATGCTGTGAGCCAGGCCCCAGAGGTTGCTGCGCGTGAGGTCGAGTGAGATACGCGGAATGAAGCCGGTGGCGCCGGCGGGAGCTTCGAGGCAATTATTGCAGCCGCCGATGCGGCCGAGCTGGGCGCCCACTCCGATGGCCATGGAGTAACGCCTCGCCTCGTCCATCTGATAGAGGACATTCTTGGTATCGGTATCTCCATCGGGGTCCTGGATGGCGGCATCCACGCGAGAGAAAACGCCCAGGTTGTAGAGGCGGCGCTGGGTTT
>PLZX01000140.1 GCA_003152325.1 Bryobacterales bacterium
TCGCCTCCGATGTCGGACGGTCGATCACCGATCTGCAGCCTCAAGTGGAACTGCCCGACCTGCGGCGCTTGCTGCTGGATGCGATGGAGGGCCGCAATCGGGAACCGCGCGATATCCGGGACTCGCACGGCCACTGGTATTCGCTACGCATCCTCCCGTCCCTGGGGACGGATGGCAAGACCGATGGCGCGGTACTGATGTTGATCGATATCGATGCCGCCAAGCGCGGTCTGGACTTCGCCGAGGCGATTGTAGAAACGGTGCGGGAACCTCTCGTGATCCTGAACCAGAATCTTCAAGTCATGAAGGCGAACAAGACGTTCTACGAAACGTTCCGGGCCGTGCCCAAGGAGACGGAGGGGCGTCTGATCTACGACCTGGGGAACGGACAATGGAATATCCCGAAGCTGCGCGAGCTACTGGAGGGCATTCTCCCCGCGCACGCAACGTTCCGTGACTTTGAGGTGACGCACGAATTTGAGCATGTCGGACGGAAAGTGATGCTGCTTAACGCCAGCGAGATCTTCAATCCGAATGCGCAAGTGCGGACCATCCTTCTGGCAATTGAGGACGCCACGGACCGCAAGCAGGCTGAGGAAGCGCTCAAGACGACCAATGACGAACTGCAGCATTTTGCCTATGCGCTGACGCACGACTTGCAGGAACCCCTGCGGATGGTAGTTAACTTTACCGAGCTCCTGGGGCGGGAGTATGCCGGAAAGCTGGGCAAAGAAGCGGACCAATTCATCTCCTATTCCGTGGAGGGGGCCCTGAGGATAGAAGCCCTGCTGAAGGGCCTGCTTGCCTATTGGGAGGTTTCCGAGCGGGAACGAGGCGACTTCGTCTTGACCGATTGCGGCGCCGTTCTGGCCAAAGCGCTGCTGAACCTCCAGACGGCCATCGCGCAAAGTGGCGCCACGGTAACCTCCGATCCGTTGCCAACCGTGATTGCCGAGGAGGTAATGCTGATGCAGCTTTTGCAGAACCTCATTTCCAATTCGATCAAGTACAGAGGCAGGGAAGCGCCGAGAATCCATGTTTCGGCGGAAAGAGACGCTGAAGGGTGGCTGTTCGCGGTGCGGGACAATGGAATCGGTATCGATCCGCAAAACGCCGACCGGGTGTTCGGCATGTTCAAACGTCTGCATGGAAGCGAAATTCCCGGTACCGGCATCGGTCTGGCGATTTGTAAGAAAGTTGTCGAGCGCAGGGGTGGTCGGATCTGGGTGGAATCGGAAGCCGGGCGGGGCGCCACATTCAAGTTCACAATTCCGGGTGGCCATAAAGGGTCGGGACGGCGGCGAGCGGACTGAAAATGGTTAAATCCGAACAAGACCGCATGGAAGACGAAATCGAGCGTTTACGCAAGGCGCTCGATGCGGAAACGGGGCGATGCCTCGAGGTCCAGAAGCAGTTGGACCGCGCGAGCGCGGAATTTGAAGAGTTTGTTTCCATGGCGGCTCACGACCTGCGCGAGTCTCTCCGCGATGTGGCCTCATACAGTCAACTGATCGCCGAAACCTATGCCGGCCGCCTGGATTCCGACGCCGGCGTATTCCTCAAGCGCATCCAGCAGGGGGCGGCCAGAGCGCAGTCACTGCTCACTGGCGTGGTGGACTATTGGGCCACGGGTCCTACCAACCGGCAGTCCTCCCGGACGGACATGGAAGCGGTCTTTCGCCAAGCGCTCCTCTCGATGGACCAGCAGATAAGAGAACGGAGCGCCATCGTTACCCATGACCCTCTGCCGCGGGTGTGCGGAGACTTCGAAATACTAACCAAGGTCCTGCACCATCTGATCGCAAATGCCATCGAATACGGCGGCACGCCTTCTTCGCGCATTCACATTTCATCCAGACGAGAAGACCGCGTATGGGTATTCTCGGTGCAGGACAATGGTCCCGGTATAGACCCCGCCTTCCAGGGACGTGTCTTCGAGGTCTTTAAGCGCCTGCATGGGAAAGAACACCCTGGGAACGGACTTGGACTCGCATACTGTAAGAAGGCCATCGAGTGGTACGGCGGACGCATCTGGATGGAGTCGACACTTGGGGCGGGATCGACATTCTATTTTACTCTGCCGCCGGATGAGTAACATTCTGGCAATTCCTGCCGAGGGATAGCAGGAATTGCACTTGAGGGCGGACCTCGAAGCGTCTAAGCGTATGTTTACAGACATTCTGCTTTGGCCCCAAATCTGCTTTACTCCAGACAAAGTACAACAAGGAAACGGAGTTAAAGGACGAAAACTCTTAAGTTGCGCTTTGTAAGAGCAGGCCATATATGAGCACACTAGGCCAACTTGAAGACGCACCGCCAAATAGCATCGACCAACTCCGGGCCCGCCTAACCGACCTCGAGGGCGAAGTGGTGCAGCTTAAGGCGAAGCCCGCGCCGCCCTTAGATGCCGAGAGTATGCTCGAAGACGCAACCGACGGCTTTCTGGTTTACGATTCCGAGTTTCAATTCACGTATCTGAACGGTGATGGGGAACGGCTCCTTGGAAAACCGAAAACAGCACTGCTCGGCAAGACCCAATGGGATGTGTTTCCGGAAACCATCGGAACCGAAATCGAGCGCCAGTACCGGCGTGCGATGAAGGAGCGGGTTGCCATCACTTTCGATTACTTCCATCCACCCATGCAGAGGTGGCTCGAGACGCGTGTCTCACCCTCAACCATGGGCGGCCTATTGGTCTGGCTTCGCGACATCACCGCGCGCCGGCGGACCGAGATGCAACGCGAGGGACTGCTTCTGGAGATCCAGGCTGAGAGGCAAGTCTTAAGCGAAATCATCGAGAAGTCTCCGGTCGCAATCTCGGTCGTGCGGGCACCGGATTTCATCTACGAACTGGTGAATCCCGCGTGCCAGGCGCTAGCGCCCGGCAAGCAGATTCTCGGACGCCGTTTCTCGGACGTCTGGGGTGAAGGGTCCGTCCCCCTGGTGACAAGTCTGGAGAACGTCATCGCCACCGGAAAGGCTTTCGACGTGGTAGACAGTCACCATATTATGCAACGCGATCCTGGCGCACCAGCAGAGACCGTCTTCGTTACGTCGTCCTGGATTCCGCTGATTGGCCCTGCCGGCAGTCCCGATCGAATTCTGACTCTGGCGGTGGAGACGACCGAGCGCAAACGGCAGGAAGATCGGCTGCGGGACAGTGAGGCACGTCTGGCGCGATGCCAAAGAATGGCTAACCTCGGTAGCTGGGAACAGGATCTGGAAAGCGGAGAACTCCAGTTATCGGAAGACACTTGCCGGATTTTTGGCATGCAGCCGGAAGCGTCCCGAAGCACCATGGAGACCTTGTTTTCCCTGATCCATCCGGAAGACCAGGCGTCGGTTCGGGATACGATGCAAAATGCACCCGCTCGGGGAGGATGCTCGCAGATCGACCATCGAATTATCCTCCCGGACGGAACGGAGCGCTTCCTGCGGCAAATCGCCGAGCCACTCGGCAATGAGGCCGGCCGGAGCCGCCTATTGGGCACCGTCCAGGATGTCACCGAATACAAGCATCTGGAAGAAAAGCTCCGGCGTGCACAGCGGCTGGAAGGAATCGCCCGGTTGGCTGGCGGTGTCGCCCACGACTTCAACAACCTTCTCGTGGTGATCAATGGTTACGCCCAGATGATCCTGTCCGAACTGAAAGCCGAAGATCCTTTGTGCGACCAGGCCCAGGAAATCATCAATGCGGGGAATCGTGCGGCGGCTCTAACGCGGCAGCTTTTGGCTTTTAGCCGAAAGCAGGTCATGCGTCCTCGCGTGATCAATCTGGACAGTCTGCTCACCGATCTGGAGAAGATGCTACGACGGCTGATTCGCGAGGACATTGAAGTGAAGCGGACCCTCAGCCCCGAACTCTGGAGTGTGCAAGCCGATCCCGACCAAGTGGAGCAGGTCATCATGAACCTGGTCGTGAATGCCCGCGACGCTATGCCGCAAGGAGGTGTGCTGACGATTGGCACATCGAACGCCGAACTCGGGGAGCACGAGGTCCAAGGATTCCTGGATCTCAAACCGGGCCGGTACGTATCGCTGACGGTCACCGACACGGGGACCGGCATGACGGCAGAAACCAAACGGCGCCTCTTTGAGCCCTTTTTCACGACGAAACCTTTAGGGGAGGGTACCGGGCTCGGCTTGAGCATGGTTTACGGCATTGTGAAGCAGCACGGTGGTGAGGTCTCTTTCTATAGCGAACTGGGACTCGGTTCAACGTTCAAGATCTACTGGCCCGCCATCGATCAACCCAGCGAATCGGCGGCCAGCCCCGTGGCGCCCCCGATTCCCTACTACGGAAACGAGACGATTCTGCTGGTGGAGGATGATGAGAACGTCCGAAAGCTCGTTCGGCAGATGTTGCTGCTGCAAGGTTACAAGGTATTGGAAACCACACAGAGTTCAGAGGCTGCCGGGATAGCCAGCGAGCATGACGGTCCCATCGATTTGCTGCTCACGGATGTCGTTATGCCACAGATGAGCGGCCGGGAGATCGCGGAACAGGTCGCGGCGCTTCGGCCGGGCATCAAAGTCGTCTTTATGTCCGGCTACCCGGGAGGCACTATCTCAAAGCAATGCATGTTCGATCCGGGTGCATTCTTTCTGCAGAAGCCCTTTGAAATGGATGCACTTGGGCGAATGCTTCGCCAGGCCTTTGGCTCAGCCAATCCCGGCGCTCAATGATCGGCAAATCTGGCATTTCGGGTGCAGAGTTTGCATCCTGGTTCCGGTGAACTCCGGCTAACCCCACGCAGGCTCAGCGGACTCACTCTCCAAATAGCCGGCTTCCGGTCTGGACCATCCCGTGCAATAGACGATGGAAGGCCCCGTAAGGGCGAGAGGGATGGCATGAGAATACAAGATACCGAGATGCGCGGGGTTAAAGCGATCCTCGAACGAAAAGAGGCCGAGCTGGATCATGTACTGCGAAACCGGGACGGCATCGCCATCGAGAAGAGTGCGGACCAAATGGACGAGATTCAGTATGCATCGGAACGAGATCTGGCGATTCGAAATGTGGACCGCGACTCCCGCCTGCTGCGTCAGGTAAGAGCCGCCTTGCAACGGATTCACGACGGCAGCTTCGGAACTTGCATTGGGTGTGAATCGGCGATCAGCCCAAAACGCCTCGCAGCCGTGCCGTGGGCGCTGTGTTGTATCCAGTGCCAGGGCAATGCCGATCGGAACGGGCAGGATGTAACGGAATCGCTCGGCAAGACTCTCGTCAGTGCCGCCTGATTGAGCGGTTCTGCGCCTGGCCTGTAGCTCACCACCACCGCAGAGGAACCGCCCGCTCCTGCGATGGGAAAGAAAAGGGAAGAAGGTGGGTCCAGTTGTGAAAGCAGCCTCCAGCATTCGAACTATCGCGTTTCTCGGGGATTACTTGCCCCGCAAATGCGGCATTGCCACGTTTACATCCGACCTGCTGGGGGCGGTGGCAGCGCGGCATCCCAAAGCCCGGTGCTTCGCGGTGCCGGTTAATGACATCGAGGGGTGCTATCGGTATCCGGACGTGGTTCGCTTTGAGATTGAGGAGCAGGATCTGGATTCTTACCAGCGCGCCGCCGACTTTCTAAACTCTAGCGACGTGGACGTTGTCTCGGTGCAGCACGAGTTCGGAATTTTCGGTGGGCCGGCCGGCAGCCACTTATTGGCTCTGCTGCGCGAATTGCTGGCGCCGGTCGTCACCACGCTCCACACCGTGCTCCTCAAGCCGAACGCCGACCAGTATCGCGTGATGCAGAAATTGATCGCGCGCTCAACCCGGCTGGTGGTCATGACGGAGCGCGGACGAACCCTCCTGCGGGAGGTGTACCAGGCGCCTGCGGCCAAGATCGATCTCATCCCGCATGGTATTCCCGACGTAACATTTGTAGCCCCGGATTGTTACAAGGAACAGTTCGGCGTGGGTGGAAGGAAGGTATTGCTGACGTTCGGGCTGCTTTCACCGAACAAGGGGATTGAACATGTGCTCGATGCTCTCTCGGAGCTGGTGGCGGAGTTTCCCGACGTTGTCTATATTCTGCTAGGCGCCACGCACCCCCACGAGTTGCGCGCGCGAGGCGAAACCTATCGCCTCGGCCTGGAGGCCATCGTCAGGAAAAATAAACTCGAGAATAACGTCATCTTCCACAACCGCTTTGTGGATTTGAAGGAATTGACCGAGTTTATTGGAGCGGCAGATCTTTACGTTACACCTTATCTGGAGGAAGCCCAGATTACGTCGGGAACATTAGCGTATGCGTTTGGAGCAGGCAAAGCCGTGATCTCGACGCCCTATTGGCATGCCGCCGAATTATTGAAGGACCAGCGTGGCGTATTGGTGCCATTCGCAGACCCGAGAGCGATTGCCCGTGAGGTGAGTGGGTTATTGCGCGATGAAACGCGCCGGAACGCCATGAGCGCTAACGCCTACAAGCTGGGCCGCAGCATGGTGTGGAGCAACACGGCGGGACTCTACATGCGTTCCTTTGAACTGGCGCGACGGATGGCAACACCGGCGCCCCGCGAATCGGTTGGCGTGGGCGGGTTCGGCCATCGGCCGCATGAATCGCCGGAGTTGAATCTGGATCATCTGTACCATATGACCGATTCGACGGGCATTTTCCAGCACGCGAGCTTCACTGCGCCGAACCATTCGGAGGGCTACTGCACGGACGACAATGCCCGCGCGCTCATTCTGGCGGTCTTGCTCGGCCAGTTGGAAGAGGCCCCTCCGCGCGTCCGGGCGCTCGCTACAACCTATGCCGCGTTTCTGAACGATGCCTTCGATCCAAAAACTACACGTTTCCACAACTTCCTTAGTATTGACCGCCGTTGGCTCGACGAGCAGGGGTCCGAAGATTCTCATGGCCGGGCGATTTGGGCGCTGGGGACCGCGGTGGGGCGCTCGCCGCAGGGGAGTTCGCGGACGACGGCCGAACAACTCTTTGCGCAGGCACTGCCAACCGTGACGCACTTCACTTCGCCACGGGCCTGGGCATTCAGCCTGATTGGCATTCATGAGTATCTAGGCCGGCGAAAGGGTGACCGGTTCGCCAAGGAAGTCCGTGAAGACCTGACCGGGCGCTTGACGACGATCTTCGACAAAGTCGCCGGGCCAGATTGGACTTGGTTTGAAGAGGGCTTGACTTATGACAACGCAAAGCTGGCTCACGCCCTGATTGTCAGCGGACGCGCCACTGGGCAAAGGCGCGTGTACGAACGGGGCATAAAGGCGCTACGCTGGCTTGTGAACGTACAGACCTCACACAATGGGAAACTGCGGCCTATTGGCAGCAACGGATTCTATAAGCGCAACGGGGCACGCGCGGACTTCGACCAGCAGCCCATCGAAGCGCAGACCACGGTATCGGCCTGCCTGGCGGCGTACCGCGCCACAGCCGACGCGTGGTGGTATGAACAGGCGCAACGCGCCTTCGACTGGTTCCTCGGCTGGAACGATCTCGGGTTGGAACTCTACGCCCGCCAGACCGGCGGCTGTCGCGACGGGCTGCACGCGGACCGGAGCAACGAAAACCAGGGAGCGGAATCCATGTTGGCCTTTCTCCTGTCGCTGGCGGAAATGCGGCTGGTACAGAACACCGTAACTGGCGTTCAACGGCATACCCTGTCAGCCACAATGGCCCGATGAAACCAATCGAAGTAAAGCGCAGCACGGTCACTCTGACCCCGGACCCCACGCACGTGCTGGCTCGGCCGTTTAGTTTTATGAACGACCAGCGCTCCTGCAAGATTGCCGCCCGGGTTATGGCTCTGACCGAAACCGAAGTCCATACGCTTTTGGAGGGCGTTCGGGCGGATTTCGGTGACCGCCAACTGAAGATTGACGAATTCCTCCTCCGGAGGTTTGACGAGGTCAGCCCCTGCCTGCTCCAGGTCCAGAGACCGTCGGAAGAACGGAAGTTATTGCTGGGCGGCTATTTCACTCACGAGTATTCGCTCGAAGCCGTTGCGTTGTTCAATCCTTCGATGGTGCCGCATCCGGATCAGTCGGCCGTTCCTCCCGGCTCATTGCGTTTTATTCTGAGCTTACGCGCCACGGCCGAGGGGCACGTTTCCTCGATCTCTTTTCGTAGCGGAATGCTGGACGCCGACAGCAACGTCACAATAGACACGCCCTCCCGTTACAGTGTGGAGCCGGTGCAAGTGCCCAACGCGACGTTTGAGAAGCCCCTGTTCGAACGGAAGCTTCAGGAGTTGCGTCTCATGGGCGGCTTCACCCGGGAAGTTCTCAATGGCTTAGCGGACGCATTCACCATGGAAGACCTGGGCGCCAGCATCGATCGCGCGGAAAAACAGGTCCCGGAGCTTCAGCAGGAAACGACTAAGAGCATAGCGAGAGAAACCATGATGCTGGCCCGTTCCAATTACGAAGTACAGTTCCCGCCGGCGTCGAAGGTATCCGAGCGGGTTTTGTTCCCGGTCACTCCCGCGCAAAGCAACGGGATTGAGGATGCCCGCTTCGTCCTTTTCCACAATGAAGACGGCACGCAGACTTACTATGCAACTTACACCGCGTACGACGGCAGAATGATCCTGCCCCAATTCCTCGAGACCTGCGATTTTCTTCGTTTCAAATTCACCACCTTGAATGGGCCGGCCGTCGAGAACAAAGGCATGGCGATCTTCCCCCGAAAAATCAAGGCACTCTATGCGATGCTGGGCCGCCAGGATGCGGAGAATATCTATGTGATGTTCTCCGACGATCTCCATTTCTGGTATACCAAGCAGCTCATACTCGAGCCTCGGTTCCCCTGGGAATTCATCCAGCTAGGCAACTGCGGCTCGCCCATTGAAACCGAAGCCGGCTGGCTCGTAATCTGTCATGGCGTTGGGCCAATGCGAACGTACTGCATCGGCGCCTTTCTGCTCGATCGTGACGATCCGACCAAGGTGATCGGCCGCCTGCATGAGCCACTGATCGCGCCCAATGCCAGCGAGCGCGACGGCTACGTGCCAAACGTCGTTTACTCCTGCGGTAGCCTGGTGCATGGCCGGCAGCTAGTCGTTCCTTATGGCGTATCCGACTATGCCACAACGTTCGCAACGATGCCGCTGGAACAAGTCCTGGCTGCGATGGAATAGTTTCCTGGCAATGCGAGGCCGGCCCTACAACGCCGGCCCCGCGTGAAGGAACGGGCTGTTGTCCTCAGTTATGCACGGTCAGTGTCAGCGGGGGCGATTGCGATCCGTTGATGCTGGCAATCACCGTATAGTCTCCATTTAGCAGAGAGGCTGGGAGCGTGACCACCACCTGATATAGTCCCGCGTAGCCGGACGCCAGAGCGGTCCCGTATACCGGTGCCGGTGCGCCAGCGATCGTGAAGGTAACGGGGCTCGCCGTGTTGAATGTCGGGCTGACGGGAATTGCAACGCCGGTAGGCGCCGTTGGAGTGGTGGGGCCGAAACCCGTGCCCCACAGGATGATGACTTCGCCTGGTTTGGCCGGAATGGTGGTTGTGCCCGGGAACGTGCCGGCTTTGGCCAACAGCGAGAAGTCGACGTGAGTCGCCACCGGCTGGCCGTTCGGCCAGGGGAAGAACGCCGGGCTGTACTGCTGCGACGTGGTGTTGACCGGGGCGCTGGTGCCGACGGCCGTGGTTACCGTGACCGCCATCGAACCGAAGCCCACCTCCGGCAGCAGCACGTTGATCTGCACCGCACTCACGTAGGACACAAAGGCGTCCTGTCCTCCGACAGACACGCGGACGCCGTCCAGCGTGATGGGTAGCTTGCCGTTCACGATGGACTTACTCCAGTCGTCGGTAAAGCCCGCCGGGGCGAAGTTGGTGCCGTAGATCGACACGTAGGTATTGGGCGCCACAACCGTCTGGCCGCCGGCGGCGTTGGACACGCTGGTGATGACGGGTAAGTTAAGTACCGCCGCGTTAATGGTCAGCGTGTAGCTGTGGTTCGCCGTGGCCGAAGTGCTATCGGTTACCGTCACCACTACGGTGAACGGACTGCCGAGGTTCGTCGAGGGAGTACCGGTGATGGCGCCGGTAGTGGAGCCGATGCTCATGCCGGCCGGCAAGCCGGTTGCCGACCAGGTGTAGACCCCGCTTCCCCCGGTTACGGTCACGGTGGTACTTAGATACGCCACGCCTACCGTTCCCGCCGGCAGCGAAGCTGGCCCGGAAATCGATAACGGGCCGTTGACCGTCAGTGTATAGCTGCGGTTCGCCTTGGTCCCGGTGCTGTCGGTCACTGTCACCTGCACGGTGAACGGGCTTCCGGTGGTGGTGGCCGGCGTGCCGGTGATGGTGCCGGTAGAGATGCCGATGCTCAACCCAGCCGGCAACCCCGTCGCCGCCCAGGTATAGGGTGGCGTACCTCCTCCCGCCGTCACCGTGGTGGACAGGTACGGCACGCCGAGGACTCCCACGGGCAGCGAAGATGGCGCCGCTACGGTGAGCACGGAGCTGATGGTCAGCAAATAGGTACTGCTCGCCGTGGCGGAGCTGCTATCGGTCACGGTCACGTGCACGTTGAACGGGCTCCCTGTGGTGGTGGTCGGCGTGCCCGTGATGGCGCCGTTGACGTCCATCTTCAGCCCTGGGGGCAACCCGGTCGCCGACCATGTGTAGCCCACCCCAGTGCCCCCCTGCGCCGACATTGTCGTCGCCGGATAGGCCACGTTCAAAAATCCTGTCGGCAGCGAGGGCGTGATAATGCTCAGAGGGAGCGCGTTGATGGTAACCGTATAGCTGCGGTTCGCCGTAGAAGAGAAGCTATCGGTGACCGTCACCTGCACGTTGTACGGGCTGCCCGCGCTGTTGGTTGGCGTGCCCGAGATGGTGCCGCCGCCGCTGATGCCCAGCCCTGGCGGCAAGCCCGTTGCCGACCAGGAGTAAACCCCGCTTCCCCCGGTTGCGGTTATGGTGGTAGTTGGATACGCCGCGCCCACCGTTCCGACCGGCAATGAACCTGGTCCGGAAATTGATAACGGGGGAGTCACAGTCAAAGTCACGGGGATGTTCTGCGGGGTATTGGTAGCTCCCGCCGCCGTTACCTGGACGTTGCCGTTATAGGTGCCCGCCGTCAGGGCGCCGAGGGTCGCCACCACGGTGAAGCTACCGGTGTTGGTGCCGGAGGTGGTCCCGCTCAAACTCAGGAAGGCTCCGCTGGTGACCGAAGCCGACCAGTTCAGTGCGCCACCGCCCGTGTTGCTGATCCCAACCGTCTGGTTGGCTGGACTGCCGCCGCCCTGCACGGCGGTAAAAGACAGCGAGCTCGCGCTCAGTGAGATGGTCGGAGGCGCCAGACTCACCGTCAAAGTCACGGGGATGTTCTGCGGGGTGTTGGAAGCTCCCGCCGCCGTTACCTGGATATTGCCGTTGTAGGTGCCCACAGTCAGGCTGCCCAGGGTCACCACCGCGGTGATGGTACCGCTGTTGGTGCCGGAGGTGGTCCCGCCCAAACTCAGGAAGGTCCCGCTGGTGACGGAGGCCGACCAGTTCAGTGTGCCCCCGCCGCTGTTGCTGATCCCAACCGTCTGGTTGGCTGGACTGCCGCCGCCCTGCACGGCGGTAAAAGACAGCGAGCTCGGGCTCAGCCCGATGGCCGGAGGTGGAGCCACCGTGAAAGTCACGGGGATATTCTGTGGGGTGTTGGAAGCTCCCGCCGCGGTTACCTGGATATTGCCGTTGTAGGTGCCTGCCGTCAAGCTGCCCAGGGTCACCACCGCGGTGATGGTACCGCTGTTGGTGCCGGAGGTGGTCCCGCTCAAACTCAGGAAGGCTCCGCTGGTGACCGAGGCCGACCAGTTCAGTGTGCCCCCGCCGGTGTTGCTGACCCCGACGGTCTGGTTGGCCGGACTGCTACTTCCCTGCACGGCGCTGAAAGACAGCGAGGTGGGGCTCAGCCCGATGGCCGGACCTGGGGTCACCGTGAAAGTCACGGGGATATTCTGTGGGGTGTTGGAAGCTCCCGCCGCGGTTACCTGGATATTGCCGTTGTAGGTGCCTGGCGCCAGGCTGCCCAGGGTCACCACCGCAGTGATGGTACCGGCGTTGGTGCCGGAGGTGGTCCCGCTCAAACTCAGGAAGGTTCCGCTGGTGACCGAGGCCGACCAGTTCAGTGTGCCCCCGCCGGTGTTGCTGACCCCAACCGTCTGGTTGGCCGGACTGCTGCTTCCCTGCATGGCGGTGAAAGACAGCGAGGTCGGGCTCAGTCCGATGATCGGAGCTGGTGGACTCACCGTGAAAGTTACAGGGATGTCCTGCGGGCTGCCGGAAGCTCCCGCCGCCGTTACCCGGATATTGCCGTTGTAGGTGCCCGCCGTCAGGCTGCCCAGGGTCACCACCGCGGTGATGGTACCGCTGTTGGTGCCGGAGGTGGTCCCGCTCAAACTCAGAAAGGTTCCGCTGGTGACCGAGGCCGACCAGCTCAGCGTGCCTCCGCCGGCGTTGCTGATCCCAACCGTCTGGTTGGCTGGGCTGCTGCCTCCCTGCACGGCTGTGAAAGACAGCGAGGTCGGGCTTACATTCAGCACTGGTCCGACAACCGAAACCGTGGATGGCCCCCCGATGGTAAAATTCACAACGGTGCTGCCAAGTAATCCACTGGCGCCGGTAATACTCGCCGAGTAGCTCTGCCCATTGGTCGCTGAGGGGGGCACCGTGAAGTCGGCCGTGCCCACTGCCACGTGTCCGCTTAGCACCGGGCTTATACCCGACCACAAAACGCTGACCGAGTTGCTGGTGCCGCTCTTGAACCCGCCACCTATGGAGTCGGTGAAACCCATTGTTCCCGTCAAGGCGGGTGCCGCACCATTGGCCGTCACCAACACGCCCAGAGTCAGGCTATCGATAGTCACTCCCGTTCCCAGAAACAAATCGATCGAACACGAAACGCCGCTACCCGCTGTGCCGGAACTCGGGCAGCTAATGGTAATCGAGTTCGCGCCCCACAACGGGGCCGCAGTCAACAGGCCTGCAAGCAGCCATAAGGTCCACAAACGACGATTTAGAGACATGTCCTTGGTTTCCTTTAGTACTCCAATTTGCCGCCAGGTCCATTTGACGGATTACCGCCCTAATCCGGCCGCGGTCAAGGTGCCCAGGCGCAACTCCTGATTGTCGCCTAGTCCGCTGGCCGATATACCAAACACTTTCAGGCTCGCCGAAGCGCCCGCCGGCCCTTCCACATACCCTAGCAGGAGTCGCTCTCCCGCCCGGACGGTCACGCCTTCCAGCCACGCCACAGCTACGACACCCAGTTGGGAGTCCTGCGCCAGAGAGGGCGGCGTGTCCGGCGTCGTCACAAAGCGCAGTTGCGACCGCTGGTCGCCGAGCGCAAACGTGACGGCCACGCGTACCAGGTCGCGCCCGGCCTCCAGGTACACGGGAACGCGCTCTTGCGCGGCTCCGGACCTCTCCGGATTTCCCAGCACGAGTGCGCCCTGCACGCCGGCCGAGGATCTTGGCGAGAAGTCGCCGCTTCGCATTGCGGCAGTTGGGCTTCCGCCGGCTGTGTTTGCGATGCCCGGGCACACCCCGCCCCGCGAGGTGCGTACCGGCCGGTCCAGGTCCAGGTTGTTCACGCGGAACAACTCACGGATCAGGTCGCGGATGTCCAGCACGCCGTCGCCGCCGCGAGTGGTTCCAGTGTCCACGGGGAAGAGATCCATGGCGTCAAAGCGGTCCGAACAGGGCGCCGGCCGGAACCCGGGAACATTGTTGACGGCGAACAGAATCTGGACCAGATCCAGAATGTTTAGGTTTCCGTCTCCGAAATTTGGCGCCGAGTCTCCCGTAAAGGGAGCAACGTCACCCACCAAGTAAGTCACGGCCGTGGGGTAGCCGGCCTGGGTAATAGTGAAAATGGCGCCGCCGATACTTACAGAGAAGGTGACGGCAGTTTGAGAAGCGGCGGCCGCCACGGTGAGCATCACGGTTCCGTTGCCGGTTCCGGAAGCGCCCGATGCCACCGAGAGCGCGAACGGATAATTGTTGATCACACTCCAGGGGCACCCCGTAGCGGTCAAGACGGTCGTTTGAACCGGGCCGCCACCTGCTGGCGCCGATACGGTCGGCGTGCCGAGCGTATACGAACATGAGGAAGACGCCTGGGTAAGGGAAGCGGTGTGGCCGGCAATCGTCAACGTGGCGGTGCGGGTCACGCCGGTATTGTTCGCCGTTACTCCCACGGAGACCAAACCCGATCCGGAACCGGATGCGCCGCTGGCAATGGTGGCCCACGGCTGGTCGCTGGTTGCGGTCCAGGCGCAACCGCTTGGCGCCACCACCGAATAAGTCGCCACCCCCGGACTGCCATAGACTAGCTGCGTGGCCGGGCTGACGCTGAATGAGCAAGCGGCCGTCGCAGCGGATATGCGAACCACGAAGCCTTCGGGGATGTTCTGGTTAGCTTGGAACGTGGTGGACGTCACCGGGAAGGTGCCGGTGCTCGAGCCGGTAACGAATGCGTCGCCGGCGCTGTTCGCGGCAATGCCATATCCGATCATTTGGCCGGAACTGCCCAGAAAGGTGGAATACACTAAGGCGCTGCCGGCAGGATTGATTTTGGCGGCAAAGGCTGCCTGCGTCACCGGCGCCAGGGCGTAAGCCGCGGAACCGTTGGTAGGGTCGGCGATAATCTGGGAGAGGCTCGCGACTCCCAAATCCGTGCCCGCGGGATTCCAGGTGGCGCCCCCGTCTGTGGACACATAAAGCGGTGGGAATGCGGAGAGGGCAACGGCATAAATCAACAACGGGTTGGTGGCGGAAACCGCCAGCGCCCCGAGCGCAACGGGAGCGCTGCCGGCGACTACGGCCCAACTGGTGCCGCCATTCGTTGTTTTGAAAACCGTGGTGTTGAAAACGCTCCCGGAAACGCTCTTATAGAGCACGGCGGGATTACTTGCGGAAACCGCCAGCCCGTTCAACACTCCGCTAAACGATCCCAGCCCGGCATTGGCCGCAAACCAGGTCGTTCCCTGGTTGGTGCTCTTGTAGACACCATTCCCAGCGATGTCCACGTAGAGGGAGCCGTCCGAAGCGGCCACCATCGAATAGATGTTCGGCGTGGAAGAAGGCAGACCGCTGGTTGCTGGATTCCACGTGACGCCGCCATCGGTCGTTTTTTGAAGTGCGACGCTGTTCAGCGCCGAGTAGGCATAGGCGGTAAGGGCATTGCCTGGGTCGGCGACAATCCGGTTCGCCGTGTTAAGCGAACCTTGTAGAATCCAAGTCACTCCATCGTCTGTCGATCGATAGGCCTGGTAGCAGCAGAAAACGGCGTAGATGGTGGAAGGGTTCGCGAGACTGCGTGACAGAAACCCACCGGTGAGGTTTGAGCTCAGCGCCCACGAAAGGCCCGAATCGGCGCTTCGAAATATGCCGGATTCCGTCTCGGCAACCATCACGCCCGGCGTCCCCGGCGCGATGCTGGTGGCCGCTCCCGGAAGGTGCGTGTCGAAAGGGGTCCAGGAAGTCCCGGAATTGGTCGTCCGGTTTAACGAAACCGAATTCCCAGTGAGGCTCCCCTCGATCGGCGTCACTGTCGGGAATTGGGCGGAGTCCGTGTACCCGGTGACGTATGCGTTTCCGGTGCCATCGATTGCCAGACCTTGCACATAATCCTGGCGATTGGCGCCGAGATATGTAACATAGGTAAATGTGGAGCCGGCGCTGTTGAGCTTGGCGACAAAACCATCGGTGCCCCCGCCGGAGACCGTCTGTAGTGCCCCCAGCGTCGCGGGAAAGTTCGTCGAAGACGTATACCCGCCAACGTACGCGTTCTCGCTGGAATCCACAGCAATGGCGTAGCCGAAGTCTGATTGACTGCCCCCCAGAAAGGTGAAGTACGCCAGCGCGCTGCCGGCCACATTCAGCTTGGCCACGAACGCATCGCCGTTGCCGGCATTCGAAACCTGGGCACCCCCGGTCGGGGCGCTTGCGAAACCGGTCGACAACGAATTCCCGGTAATGAAGGCATTCCCGGCCCCGTCTACGGCAATCGCATACGCTTGGTCAGTGCCTGTTCCGCCCAGGTAAGTCGAATAAACCACCACGCCGCTGGAGTTGAATTTAGTGACAAAACCGTCAGATCCGCCCGCGGAACTGGACAAGTACGCTCCCGCCGTCGTGGGGAAACTTCCCGTAACGAAGCCGGTAGCATACGCGTTTGCGGCCGGATCGATCGCGATGCCGCGGCCAATGGAATTGGATCCCAGGTAGGTGGAGTAGAGCAGGCCGCCCGCGGCGCTGAGTTTCAGAACCACCGCGTCATATGAGCCGCTGGTGGTATTCAACGTTGACTGGTAAGCGTTCAAGACCGGAAAGTCGACAGACGACGTATAGCCTGTCACCCAAGCCGCTCCCGTCGCGTCCACCGCAATGGAGAAAAGGTCATCGTACCCTGCGCCGCCGATAAAGGTGGAGTAGAGCAGCGTCGTTCCGGTCGGATCAATCTTGGAGACGAACGCGTCCGGCATGGAGTGCGACTGCGAAAATGCCGCGCTGACCGTGGGGAAGTCCGAGGCGTAGGTATACCCGGTAATGTAGGCGTTGCTGCTGGAATCCAATGCAATCGCCTGCGAATAGGTAGTATTGATACCGCCACCGATCAGGCCGGCGTAGACGATGGTCGGGTCTATGATCAGCGGCTTGCTGCGGTCGTAGGCATCCAGCCGGAAATCGACCTCATGGTTCGGCAACAGCCCATAACGCCCCTGGATGGCTTCCCTGGCGCCCCCGACTTCCTGATAAATCACCGGCAGGGGAATCCGGAGATCTCCGGCCGTGCTACGGACCACCAGCGCACCTTCCGCATCCAGCGTGAGTTCACGGGCGCCATCAAACTTCAAGCGGATGCGTTTCGGATCGGCTCCCGGCCTCAGCACCAGATCGAATTCCATCTGCCGCTGATTGCCGCGGTAGACCACGTCGATCGCGGGATAAATCTCCCGATAGCTGACACTGTCGTAAGTTGATAGGCCTAACCGCCACTGCTTCGGGTCATTTCCGTGCAAATAGTTCACTTTGCCCGGCAATTCCGGACCGGCCGTTCCGGGGACCTTTCGCGACCCGGCGAAGTCCATAGACACAGAACTGCTAGAACCGGCCTGCGACTGAACGCCGATGGTGGCTCCACCGCCCCGAAGGGCGATCATGTAGCCATTCCCGCGAACCACATACCGCTCCTGCGGACCTTCCCCTTGGCGCTCGAAGGCCAGGGGAAGTTTGGCGTATGGATTGGCCGTGGGAGCGGCAGCGGGCAAAAGAGCCGGTGTCCAGAACAAGAAAAACAATGATAGGCGGTTAGGGCGCATGGAAGAACAAGTATACTGCGACGGAACCGGGCGTTACAAGGTCCATGGCCTGTGTTCTGTTGCTTTTGTGTGGTTTAGCACGTGGGTCGCCGGACACAGCGCGACTCCCCAGTGCCGAACGGCACCGGAGAGAGTCGATTCGATTTGGGCGCCGGGTCAGCGCAGTAATTGAGTGGCGAGCGTGGCCTCAGTGAAAAAGCCCCAGCATCCACGCTACTAAGAGAATCAGCAATATGGTGCCTAGCCCGATGCCGGCACCGCCGCCGTAACCCCAACGGCTATGGCCATAGTACCCCCCGCCACCACCTAAGAGCAATATCAGAATAATAATTAGGATCAACATTGTATATCTTCACTTATCTTCTGAACGTTAGCTCGCGGCCCAAGAGTCCAGCCGCAGTGACGAAGCACTCTGACACGCAAGTCTCTCTGATGAGCGCCTGCATGTCAGAGGTCACCACGCAGGCGCTCCCTCTGGGCTGTCCTCAGCCTGAATGGATACGGCGTTGTTGTCTGCTGCCGCGTTTCAGGCGTAGCCCCGCTTGCGTCAGAAACTTCTCACTGGCGGGACAATTTCTTGCGGATCAGGCCCAAGCCGAGCAGCGCGGAACCGATCAACACCACGGTGGCCGGTTCCGGAATCCCAGGCGCCACATCCGAAGAGAACGTGCCCACGTTGGAGGCCACAAAGGTGGTCCCATCTAGAGGTTTGGAAAGCGTGGTCCCGGTGGCGTTCACCGCAAAATTCGGCGACAGCCCGGAGAGCGCCCAAGACCCTGTTTCAATGGTGACTCCCACGAAACTCAGAAAGTCCGAAGTCATTTGGATTCCATTGAGATTCAGGAGCGTATCAGTACCGGAGAATGAGCCGCTACTGCCGCCGTTGGTGGAACTAAGCTTCCCACCCGAATTGCTTGGATCGAGGTTGACGTTGAACGTGCCCGACAGAAGATTCATTCCGGCATCAAGCCCGCTCGCGACTATGTACGAGAAGGTCCCGGTGAACCCTTGCTCCGTAAACGAATCGCTGCCGGGGCAGCCGATGGTTCCGCAAGCTCCAGATTGGGTGGACGTCGCGCTAAAAAGGAAGTCGGCCAGTACCGGCCCGCTGAACGGGGTACCCGCCACCAAGTAGGTGAAGAAGTCTTGGCCCGAACCGCTAACCGACACGGTGCCGCTGGGGTTCAGAATCGTGATTTGGTTGACGTCGGTGATCTGTGTCGTTTGGGCAAAAGTCACCGGGCTGGCCGTCGCCGTGGTTGCAGCAATCAACAGGGAAAGTACTACAGGGAATACTCCGAATAGTTTTGTCATCGCGTTTTGTTACGCTCCGTTTCGCCGTATTGCAGTTTGCGGGCCATAACAGATTCTGGCCTATTGGCTGGCCCATACGGTTCGTAATCGGCGCCTCATTGCTCCCCTGCCTAACACCGCTGGACTTGTTGAGAGCGTTTCGTGTGTCGAAGATCGCCACCATCCGGCAGAATTGTCGCCGTGGGGGGGGCACACCGCACGGAAAGGCAATTGGAAGGTTCGGAACAGCACACTATATTCCGTGTCGCATGGATAGAGTGCCAGACGCTTTCTTCTTGCCGCCCAAGCCCCAAAGCGTAGTTTGGCGGAATGCCACAAGGCAACTCCTGCACTCTCGGTGACAAGACCTGCATTTTACGACAGGCGATTCGCTCTCTTGCCGGCGCCAATACGCTCCCCTTTCCCTTTGCCTGCACGGTTGCCGCGAGCGGCCGAAAATGGTGGCTACCGTGCACTGGCAAAGCAGTCGCAACAACTTCGTGCGACAGAGGAGGCAAGAAAATGAAACTGGTGATCGCGGCCGGTTTGGTCTTCACCACATCGTTACTGGCTATCGACAAGGAGCCCGCCAAGCGGCTGGGCGAGGCTGCGTCGGTCTTCTCGGAGATCATGGCGGCGCCCGACAAGGGGATCCCGCAGGATCTGCTTGAGAAAGCCTACTGCATCGTCATTGTGCCGAGCGTCAAGACGGCGGCTTTCGTAGTCGGCGGGAAGTACGGGAAGGGGTATCTGTCCTGCCGTAACAAGAGCGGCTCAGGCTGGTCGGCGCCCGCCACGGTGCGGATCGAGGGCGGCAGCGTTGGCTTTCAGATCGGTGGCTCAATGACGGACCTGATTATGCTGGTGATGTCGGAAGGCGGAGCGGACAAGCTGCTTTCGAGCAAGTTCACTTTGGGCGGCGAGGCTTCGGTTGCCGCCGGCCCCGTGGGACGCACGGCGACAGCGCAAACCGACGCCCAGATGCATGCGGAGATTCTTTCCTGGTCGCGGTCCCAGGGCCTGTTTGCCGGTATCGCTCTGGAAGGAGCTACCCTGCGGGAGGATCTGGATGACAACGCCACACTCTACGGCAAGAGACTGGAGAACCGGGACATCGTGACCCATGACAGGCCTGCGCCCAAATCGGCCGCCCCCCTGATGGCTCTCCTGAACAAGTATTCGGCGATGCGAGGCCACTAGACCTGGTTGAGTGAAAAGCACGGCGAGAACAAGAGATGAGGTTCATCGGATGTTTCTGACGGTATGCGGACTTGTAGCGGCCCAGTCGCCGCAAGCTCCGAACCCGGTTCAGCAGTCGACCGGGAATGCGGGTGGCTCCATGCCGATCTATCGCATCACGGTCGAGATTAAGCCCCTGCGGCTGGACGCGGGAGTGCCATTGGAGCTCTACGAGGCGCGAAATGCCGTCCAGATTGCGCTCGGGGTCAAGTAATCTTGAACCGAGTCAGCCACCCCATATACCATCTCCTGCCCACGGAGATCGAGGGATTTGATTCTCTGGCGGAACTCGCCTTGG
>PLZX01000071.1 GCA_003152325.1 Bryobacterales bacterium
GGCCCGGCCCACGCCGAATCGGCCGCCGTTTACTACCAGCTTGGCGATTACGCCGCCGCCTGGCGCGAAGTGAAACAGGCCCGCGACCTCGGTACCGAACCGCCATCCGGCCTGGTGGCCAGCCTCACGCACAAGATGCCCCAGCCCCAATAGGCACGCCTCCCCGGCGATGAGATGAGTGAGCGGTCGCATGGACTTGGTACCAGTACATTCTTGGGTTTTGTGCGCAGTAATTATTGGGCTTTCCGCTTGACTGACAAGGGCTGGCGATTGTATTCTCTACTACAAATGCGGGTTGAAGTCCAATTTCCAATGCGATTCAACGCGCAAAACTAGAAAGTTACTCAAGGAGGGAACCAAACATGAAGAGATGGCAATTGTTGCTTGTGGTCATCGTGGCGGGTCTGCTGACCGTCCCGGCACAGGCAGGGGTAATCAACGTTTTGTGGTATCAGGGCGGCACTGAACAGGGAGCTCCAGGGACATATGAGGCAAACATAAACACCTTGGCCGGGCTCGCCCCAGGCGCTCCCGGTGGCAATACCTGGAACGTGACGTACTGGAACAGCGGCGCCATGCCGGCCGGCACTTTCAATGTACTCGTCGTGGCTTCCCCGGAAGGCGGGTGGGTGACAAACCCCGACTATACTGCTTTCAACGCTGCTGGACTTACCTTTGATCCGACAGCGCAAAGACTCATGCTGACCGGTCAGGATGCCGACTGGCACTACCAGAACCACCCCGGCCCTACGCCCTTCGACGGGCCGCAAGGCTTCCTGCTCGACAGTATTAACTGGGCGGGCAGCGGCACGGGAATGGGTCTGGTGGCGCTGGGCCAGACAGGCTCCAGCTTTTGCAATGGCGGGGCAACCCTTGGCCTTGGCGGCTACACGCCCCTGTGCGACTCAACGGAAAGCGTAAACATCCCGGCGGCCGAAGCCGGCTTCCCCATCAACACAGGCCTCACATCGGCAGGCCTTAGTAATTGGAGTACGTCTTCTCACACTGATTTTACCGGCCTTTCCGTCGACTGGAACGGCATCAACGTCGACGGTGGTTTTGATTGCTCCGATCCAACCACCGGGAAGTGCGACTACGTAACCATCGTAAGCGCATCGTCGGTAGGCGGAGGCATCGGCGGAACCCCCGAGCCCTCCAGCATTCTGCTGCTCGGCACCGGCCTGGTTGGCCTAATTCGCTATCGCCGTTTTTGGCTGCGGTAGGCATTCGCGATCCACTTTCCTCGTGCTAGCGACCCTCCTTTCTAAGGAGGGTCGCTAGCAGTCGGGCACTTGAAACGGGCATTTCCTCGTACTGGGGCGTATCAGCACCTTTTGCGATGCGGGAGCACCGATCATTGGCGCTTTCCGATTGACTAACCAAGCTAGCAACTGTATCCTTGGCAGTAATGCTGGGTTAAAATTTGTTTCAGCCCGCTAAGCTATAGGTTTGCGCTCAAGGAGGAAATCAACGTGAAGAAATGGCAATTGTTGCTTGTGGTTATCGTGGCGGGTCTGCTGACCGCCCAGGCACAGGCAGGCGTAATCAACGTCCTGTGGTATACGGGGGGCGTGGTGCAGGGAACTCCCGGGACATATGAGACAAACATAAACACCTTGGCCGCGCTCGCCCCAGGCGCTCCCGGTGGCAACACCTGGAATGTGACGTTCTGGGACAGCGGCGCCATGCCGACGCCGACCGACGGCCCTTTCAATGTAGTCGTCTTGGCTTCCCCGCAAGGCGGCTGGGCGACATACCCCGTCTATACCGCTTTCAACGACGCCGGACTTACCTTTGATCCGACAGTGCAAAGACTCATGCTGACCGGTCAGGATGCCGACTGGCACTACCAGAACGGCGCCCCTCTCCCTACGACGTTCGACGGGCCGCAAGGCTTCCTGCTCGACAGCATTAACTGGGCGGGCAGCGGCACGGGATTGGGCTTGGTAGACCTGGGCCAGACAGGCTTATGCGGTCCCGACGCAACCCTTGGCCTTGGCGGCTACACACCCCTGTGCAGCAACTCGACGGACAACGTACAAATTCCGGGCACCGAAGCCCTCTTCCCCATCAACACAAACCTTACATCGGCAGGCCTTAGTGGCTGGGGTGAGTCGGCTCACGTTGAGTTTACCGGCCTTTCCGTCGACTGGAACGGTATCAACGTCGACGGTAATTTGACTGATTGCGGTGATCCAGCCGGCGGGAAGTGCGACTACGTAACCATCGTAAGCGCGTCGTCCGTAGGCGGCGGCATTGGCGGAACCCCCGAGCCCTCCAGCCTTCTGCTGTTCGGCACCGGCCTGGTCGGCCTGATTCGCTATCGCCGTTCTTGGCTGCGATAGAGCATTTAACAACCATCCACTTCCCCGATCCAGCAACCTTCCCTCAGCGGAGGGTTGCCAGGGGCGGGCCATTATCCAGTCTTCCCAATCAGATACCGATCGATCCCTGCCGCCGCGTGGCGGCCTTCCGTTATCGCCCACACCACCAGAGATTGTCCCCGGCGCATATCGCCCGCGGCGAAAACTCCAGCCACATTCGACATGTGATCGCCGTCCGTCGCTACATTGCCGCGTGCGTCCAGGCCGATGCCCAGTTGCTCGATCAGACCGCGCTTTACCGGGCCCGTGAAACCCATTGCCAGTAACACCAGGCCCGCTTCCACTGAGAATTCCGTTCCCGGCACTGGATTCAGCTTCGCATCCACGCGCGCCGCGTGGAGCTCGCGCACGCGCCCCATTTCATCGCCCGTGAAGCTGGTCGTCGAGACGCTCCAATCGCGTTTCCCGCCTTCCTGGTGGGCGCCTTCGTAGCGCAACTGCATCGGCCACAGCGGCCACGGCGTGGAAGGCGATCGCTCTTCCGGCGGTTGCGGCAACAGTTCGAATTGCGTCACCGAAAGCGCGCCCTGCCGATGGCACGTGCCCAGGCAATCCGCGCCGGTGTCGCCGCCTCCGATGATCACCACGTGCTTTCCGGTGGCCAGAATCTGCCCGGGCACTGCATCGCCTTCACACACGCGGTTCTGCTGCGGCAGGAACTCCATGGCAAAATGGATTCCCGTCATCTCGCGCCCCGGCGCCCGCAGATCGCGTGGCTGTTCGGCGCCACCGGCCAGCAGCACCGCATCGTGGCCCGCGCGCAACTCCTCCGCCGGAACGTTCACACCGACGTGAACCCCCGTGCGGAACTCCACACCTTCGGCGCGCATCTGCTCCAGACGCCGGTCAATCAGCCGCTTCTCCATTTTGAAATTCGGAATGCCGTAGCGCAGCAGCCCGCCGATGCGGTCGCTCTTTTCGAATACCGTGACGCTGTGTCCCGCGCGCGCCAGTTGCTGCGCGGCCGCGAGTCCTGCCGGACCCGAGCCGACAATCGCCACCCGCTTGCCCGTGCGCACCGCAGGCGGCTCCGGCTGCACGAAGCCTTCTTCAAACGCGCGGTCGATGATGGTCTTCTCGATCTGTTTGATGGTCACCGCGGGCGTATTGATCCCCAGCACGCAGGACGCTTCGCAGGGCGCCGGGCAGATGCGCCCGGTGAACTCCGGAAAGTTGTTGGTGGAGTGCAGCATCCTCACCGCCTCGCGCCACTTGCCATCCCGCACCAGCTCGTTCCAATCCGGAATCAGATTCGTCAGCGGGCAGCCGCTGTGGCAGAAGGGCACGCCGCAATCCATGCAGCGGGAGGCCTGTCTGCGCAACTGTCCTTCGGCGAACGGCAGATAAATCTCGTTCCAGTCGCGCACCCGCTCAGCCGGCGCGCGGCGCGGCGCCACTTCCCGCGGCTCCGTCAGAAATGCGGCGCGTTCAGGCACGGATGGAATCCTCCTGCGCCGGTTGCGGCGCCGCGGCGCGCAAATCGTTCGGATACACCTTGATGAATTGCTGCCGCATCCGGTCCCAGTTTTCGAGGATCCATTTGCCACGCGGGCTGCCCGTCGCCGCCGCATGGCGGGAGATCAACGCGTAGAGCATCTCTTCGTCGCCGGTGGCCGGCACCAGTTCCACGGAGCCCGGATTGCAGCGCTTGGCGGCGAAGTCTCCGTCGGCGTCCAGCACGTAAGCAAAGCCGCCGCTCATCCCGGCCCCGAAATTGCGCCCGCACTTGCCCAGCACCACCACCGTGCCCCGCGTCATATACTCGCANNTCGCCGCTGGTCGCGCCGTAAAGCGCCACATTGCCGATCAGAACATTCTCTTCCGGCAGGAAGCTGGAATTGCGCGGCGGATACACAATCAGCCGTCCCCCGGAGAGCCCTTTGCCTACGTAGTCGTTGGCGTCGCCTTCCAGCTCGAGCGTCACGCCCTTCGCCAGAAACGCGCCGAAACTCTGGCCCGCCGAGCCCGTGAAGTGGAACCGGATGGTATCGTCCGCGAGGCCCGCCGAACCGTAGCGCCGCGCAATCTCGCCCGACAGCATGGCGCCCACCGTGCGGTGGATATTGCGAATCGGCAGCTTGATCTCGATCGGCGTCCCATGTTCGATGGCCTCGCGCGCATGGTCGATCAGTTTGTAATCGAGCGCCTGTTCGAGGCCATGATCCTGCTTCTGAATCGAGCGCCTGGCCACACGGCTGGGCGCTTTGGTGTCGTAGAGCAGCATCGAAAGGTCCAGCCCCTTGGCCTTCCAGTGCTCCACCGCGGCGCGCGCCTCCAGCAGATCCACGCGCCCCACCATTTCGTCGAACGTGCGGAAGCCCATCCGAGCCATGTTCTGGCGCACCTGTTCGGCCAGGAAGAAAAAGAAGTTGATGACCTGCTCCGGCGTGCCCTGGAATTTGGCGCGCAACACCGGGTCTTGCGTCGCGATCCCCACCGGACACGTATTCAGATGGCATTTCCGCATCATGATGCAGCCCATCGCCACCAGCGGCGCCGTGGCAAATCCGAATTCCTCGGCGCCCAGCAGGGCCGCGATGGTCACGTCCCTGCCGGTTTGCAGCTTGCCGTCGGTCTGCAGCCGCACGCGGCCCCGCAGGTCGTTCAGCACCAACACCTGCTGAGCCTCCGCCAGCCCCAATTCCCACGGAATGCCGGCATGTTGAATGGAACTGAGCGGCGACGCGCCCGTTCCGCCGCTGTCTCCCGAGATCAGCACCACGTCGGCATGCGCCTTGGCGACTCCCGCCGCCACGGTACCCACGCCCACCTCCGCCACCAGTTTCACCGAAATGCGCGCCCGCGGGTTGACGTTCTTGAGGTCGTAGATAAGCTGCGCCAGGTCTTCGATGGAATAAATGTCGTGGTGTGGCGGCGGCGAAATCAACCCCACTCCAGGCGTCGAGTGCCGCACCCGCGCGATCTGTTCGTCCACCTTGTGGCCGGGCAGTTGGCCGCCTTCGCCCGGCTTCGCGCCCTGCGCCATCTTGATCTGCAACTCGTCGGCGTTCACCAGGTAATTCGCCGTCACCCCAAACCGCGCCGATGCCACCTGCTTGATGGCGCTCCTCCGGTCGGTCCCGTAGCGCTCCTCGTCTTCCCCGCCCTCGCCGGTGTTCGATTTGCCGCCGATCCGGTTCATGGCGATGGCCAGCGTCTCATGCGCTTCTTTCGAGATCGATCCGAACGACATCGCGCCCGTCGCAAACCGCTTCACAATTTCCGCCGCGCTCTCCACTTCTTCCACCGGTATCTGCGATGCCGCCGTTTTGAAATCGAGCAGCCCCCGCAGCGTGGAAAGCCGCTTCCCTTCCCCGTCCAGCAGGTCCGTGTATTCCTGAAAAGTCTGGAAGCTCGATTGCTGCACCGCGTGCTGTAGTTTGGCGATGGTCTGCGGATTGTACAGATGATACTCGCCCGCCGCGCGGTATTGATAATTGCCGCCCACCGGCAATTCCGGCTCGGAACCGGTCACCGGCTGGAATGCATAATCATGCTTCAGGATGGCTTCGCGGGCGATCACGTCCAGCCCCACGCCGGCGATGCGCGACGCCGTCCCGGTGAAGTAACGGTCGATCACTTCCCGGTTCAGCCCGATGGCCTCGAATACCTGCGCGCCGCGGTAACTTTGCAGCGTGGAGATGCCCATCTTGGAAAAAGTCTTCAACAAGCCCTTATTGATGGCTTTGACGTAAGGGCCGATTCCCGCCGCTCCCACCGTCTCCAGCGCCAGGTACGGGTTCACCGCGCTCGCTCCGTAGCCGATCAGCAAGGCGAAGTGCATCACCTCGCGCGGCTCGCCCGATTCCACAATCAGCGCCACCTGCGTGCGGCTCTCTTCCCGCACCAGGTGGTTATGAACCGCCGCCAGCGCCAGCAAGCTCGGGATCGCGGCGTACTCCGGGTCGAGGCCCCGGTCGGAAAGAATCAGCAGCGTGTAGCCGGATTGAATGGCCAGCGAGGCGCGGCGGCACAACTGGTTGAGCGCCCGCTCCAACCCCGCCGCCGCTTCCGCCACCGGAAAAAACATCGGCAGCGTAGTCGCGAGAAAATCGCCTTGCGAAACCCGCCGCAGTTTTTCCAGATCGCGATTCGTCAGGATGGGATGCGGCAGCTTCAACGTATGGCAGTGCAGCGCCGTCTCCGCCAGGATGTTGCGCTCCGTGCCGATATAGCTGGTGAGCGACATCACCATCTCTTCCCGAATCGGATCGATGGGCGGATTGGTCACCTGCGCGAAGAGCTGTTTGAAGTAATGGAACAGCGGCTGCGGCTGATCGGAGAGGCACGCCAGCGGCGTGTCAGTCCCCATCGAGCCGATGGGCTCTTCGCCCTTCTGCGCCATCGGCGCCAGAATCATGCGCAGGTCCTCCGACGTAAAGCCGAACGCGCGCTGCCGCCGCAACAGTGTGGCATGGTCGGCGGCGTGCTCGCGCGGCGGCTCCGCCAGTTCGTCCAGCGTGATCTGGTTCTCCTTGAGCCAGAGCTGGTACGGATTGCGCCCGTACAGCGAGCGCTTAATCTCCCGGTCGGAGATGATGCGCCCTTCCACCGTATCCACCAGCAGCATTTTGCCCGGTTGCAGCCGGCCCTTGCGCTTCACGTCTTCCGGCTTCACCGGCAACACGCCGGCTTCCGACGCCATGATCACCAGATCGTCGTTGGTCACCAGATAGCGCGCCGGCCGCAGCCCGTTGCGGTCAAGCACCGCGCCGATGGAACGGCCGTCCGTAAAAGCCACCGCCGCCGGTCCGTCCCACGGTTCCATCAGCGACGCGTGGTATTCGTAAAACGCGCGCTTCTGCGGGTTCATGTGCGGATTTTTGGACCAGGCTTCCGGAATCAGCATGGCCATGGCGTGCGGCAGTGATCGCCCCGCCATCACCAGCAACTCCAGCGCATTGTCGAAGGCCGCCGAATCGCTGCCGCCCGGCTGGATAATCGGGAACAGCTTCTTCAGGTCGTCGCCGAACAGCGGAGATTCCAGCACCGATTGCCGCGCGTGCATCCAGTTCACGTTGCCCCGCAGCGTGTTGATTTCTCCGTTGTGCGCAATGTAGCGGTAGGGATGCGCGAGGTGCCAGGTGGGAAATGTGTTCGTGGAAAACCGCTGGTGCACCAGGCACAGCGCGCTCACCACTTCCGGATCGCTCAGCTCCGGGTAGAACTTCGCGATTTGCGGCGCCAGCAGCAGTCCTTTATATATGATGGTCCGCGCCGAAAACGACGGGATGTAGCAATCCGGCAAGGCCGCCTCGATCCGCTTGCGCGTCACGTACAGCCGCCGCTCCAGTTGCTCTTCGGTCATCCCCCGCCCGCGCGCCACGAAGATCTGTTGGATGTACGGCTGCGATCCCTGCGCCACGCGCCCAATCGCCGTTCCGTCGATGGGCGTGTCCCGCCAGCCCAGCACGCCCAGGCCTTCCTCCCGCGCCACGCGCTCGATCACGCCTTCGCACTCCCGCCGATGGTGCGGCTCAACCGGCAGAAAAGTCATCCCCACGCCGTACTCGCCGGCCGGCGGCAGCGTGAAGCCCAGCCGCCCGCATTCCCTCACGAAAAACCGGTGCGGGATCTGGATCAGCACCCCGGCCCCGTCCCCGGTCTCCGGGTCGCAACCGCAGGCTCCGCGGTGCGCCAGGTTGATCAGAACCTGAATGCCTTTGACGATGATGTCGTGCGACGCCTTGCCCTGAACCTTTGAAACGAAGCCAATTCCGCACGCATCGTGTTCCAAGCCAGGTTGGTAGAGACCCTGAGCCGAAGGTAGACCGCTGATTACAGGATGAGTTTCCATGTTATTCGTAAAGCACCCCGGGGACCTGGATTGGTAATCAGGTCGTAGATGCTTCTCCAAACGGCGGTCGCCGTTGGAGTTAGTCTACCAGACAATCCGGCACACCGCCAGTTCCCGGTTGACGTAACGGCCGCCGCGTCAGAATCCGGGTCACCGCATAGCCGGCGATGAGGTGTCTACCTTGAGACTCAAGTGTTCTCTACCGGTTGCTCAGAAAAAGAACTTCAGCGCCAACTGGATGATCCTCGGGTCGGCCGATCCGTAAATGCCTCCGAAGTTTCCGTCGTTCCGGGTTACGTCGGGATCGTTAAATTGCGTGTGGTTGAGGACGTTGAAGAATTCTCCGCGAAACTGGAAGCGTATGTCTTCACGCGTCCGGAATGGGTAGAAGTTCTTGATAAGCCCCGTATCCACGTTGAACTTGCCGGGCCCGCGGAAAGCGCCTTTGCCGACGTTTCCGAAGCTCCCGGCCGGCGTCTGCGCAACTGACAGGAACAACGAAGTGTTAAGCCAGGGTACGCAAGTGGCCGAACCGCATCCGGAGCGTGAACTCGGGTCCGCTGTCCCGCCGTACTGGCCCAGGCTCCCCGTGAAGGTTGCGCGATCGCCGTTCAGGGCCGTTTGGGACTTATCTGTTCCGAGGGCAATGGTCATGGCGTCTCCGGTCATATAGGTGAAAATGCCGGTCCATTGCCAGCCGCCAAGGAGTGCGCGGAGCGCTGGGTTCGCTCCGGTCATCTTGGGAAGGTCCCAAACGTAGGAGGCCACCAAGCGGTGTGTGCGGTCCTGCCCAGGGGCCGGGCCGGTATCGAATTTGCCTTGGTTCGGATAGCCGAACGGCATCCCGGAACCGACGCTCGAGCCCACGTCGGTGATGCCGCCGCCCGAGGCCAGGGCGATTTCCATTGCCTTGGAGAACGTGTAGTTACCGAGAATCGTGAGGTCCTTCAGAATGCCCTTGCCGCCTCCCGGGCGCTTCTGAATGTTGATTTGCAGGGCGTTGTAGTCGGACATTCCGGTATTGTGGTTTTCTAAAATGTCCGTAAACCCTTGATAGGGCCGGCTGGCGTCAGTTCCCACTCCGGCGGCCCTGGGGTTCAGATCGATATCCTGACGGAGATGCACGCCGCGAAGTCCGACATAGGAGACGTTGACCAGGGTGTCTGGCAGTATCTGGCGCTCGATGGTCACGTTCCAGTCGTAGGTGGTCGGCGTTACCCACTTCACGCCCGGCTCCAAACCATACACCTTAACGAGCCCCGCAAAAGGCACCCCGCCAGAAGGAAGCGTCTTGAGCGTGTACAGCAGCGGCCATTGGGCTGCATACGACGGAAGGCTCGCCAACGGGTTGCTGAAGGGGATCAGATTATTGGGAGTGTTCGGTTCGGTTATGCTGGTTTGCAGGCTGAACGGCTGGATGATGGACGCGTCATTCAGGAAGAGGCCGGGCATCCGCGAGGAATAGAAAACGCCTCCTCCGGACCGCACCACGGTCTTGCCGTTGCCCAAGACATCCCAGGCGATCCCTAGCCGGGGAGCGAAATTCTTGATGTCCGGCGTGTCTCCCGTAGAGGGAAAGTTGAGGCCGTTATACGAGTCGCCGACAAACATCAACCCCGGGGGCGCGGTGGGGACGATCTTGGACCTTACGCCGGCAGCATAAGCGGACGGCCAGAACTGCTCGGTGCGCCCGAAGATTTCCTTCATTACGAACTGCGGTTCCCAGCGAAGGCCCATGGTGATCGAAAGATTGGGCCGAGCCTTCCACTTGTCGTCCACAAAAAGTCCGATGACGTTCTGCCGCGAGTCCGAATAGTCTCCTGAAGACTGGTTGTAGAAATGCATATGACCCATCACGAAACTTGCCAGCCCCAGGTTTGTTATGGTATCCGCGAACTGCCAGTTGCCATCCTCAAAATCGGTATTGCGGATATTGGACTGGTCGCGCTCGTAATTGCCCCCGAAGCCGAAGGTGTGTTGTCCATGGGTCCAACTGACCTGATCGCGGAGCTCGTAGGTGTTGCGGATGAACTTCCCATCCGTGAAGTTGCCCAGGCCGAAGTATCCGTTTGTGATGCTGAACGCGCGAATTCCACCTTCAGTCTTAGGCAGTTGCGGAGCGGTCGAGCCGAAGTCGTTAAACTGCGGCACGTCGCCGCCCTGGCCGCGGTCCGAAGCGGCGCGCACGAAGCTCGCCACAAAATTGTTGACGAAAGTCGGCCCCTTGACCCAGGTGTACCCCGCGGCCCAGTTCTGGGTATGAACCGTGGCTCCCGTGGTGCCGGTCAGGAGCAGGTTCTTGCCGTCATAGCCGGGCGCAAGGTAAAAGCGGTCCAGGTAAAATCTCGCATAGAACTTGTCCTGGCCGCGCACCACCCTGTCGAACCGGGCGACATACTCGTCGAAGTTCTGTATCGAGGGTACCGAATACGTAATGCGGCCATTGGCCTGCGCCTGGGAGATGGGGAGATACTTCGACAAAGCCTGAGCGACCGAGCTGACGGAAGTGGTGGGAATCATGTCGCCGGGAATCGGGTTCCCGGTGGTCGGGTCAACCAGATTGATTACTTTTGCCTGGGGATTGACCGCGGAGCTCGCGTTCAAGTAATTCGAGAAGTCGCCCGTCATGTTGGCGGCTGTAGGGAGGATCGTATTGTTGGCGTTCCCGGTGGTCCGGATGCGAGTCCCCTGATAGCCGAAAAAGATGAAGGTGCTGTCTTTCTTGATGGGACCGCCAATCGTCCCGCCGAATTGATTGCGTTTCAGCGGATCGGTGGTGGCGGCATAATAGTTGCGCGCGTTAAACTCCCGGTTGCGCACGAACTCGAACGCATTACCGTGGAACTGGTTGGTTCCGGACTTGGTGATGACGTTCACCACCGCGCCGGCATTGGTTCCGTATTGCGTGTCGAAACTATTAGTCTGGACGCTAAATTCCTGAAGAGCGTCGGGAAACGGAAACGGGTTGTTGGTATTACTCATCAGGTCCTGGTTGCTGCCGCCATCCAGGTTAAAACTGATCTGGTCCGGACGCGCTCCATTGACCGACATCGCTTCGGCGCCGGGAACCTGCTTCGTGTTGCCTTGCGTGGTGCCCGCGGCGTTATTGGAATCCACGGCGCCGGCTACCATCTTCGTGAGATCGGCGGCGTTGCGGCCGTTCAAGGGCAGTTCCACCAGGCGGGCCCGCTCAATCACCTGGCTCAACACCGGCGTCACCGTATTGACCAGCGTAGCGGTTGCGTCCACGGTGAGCGTCTCCGTGGAGGTCCCCAATTGCATCTGAATCTGGATGGAACCATTCTGGTCCGCCAGAAGGGTGACGTCCTGAAGGTAGGTCTTAAACCCCGGCGCTGCCACCGCCAGGCGATAAGTCGCCGGTGAAAGGGAAGGGACGGTGAACTGGCCGCTCCCGTTGGTAGTCGCTGTGCGCTTCCCTTCCGTCCCTATCTGAGTGATGGTCACCTCAGCCTTGGCAATCATCGCGCCGCTGGGGTCAGTGACAGTTCCAGTAAGGGCAGCATTTCCGCCGCCTTGCCCATATGCGCCGGCCGCTACCAGAAGAACCACGCTGCAAAGGCCAGTCAGTCTCTCCATAGAACCTCCGTCGTTCAGCGGGACAGATCTGATGGCGTAGCCGCGGATGGCGCTCCGAAAAAGGCGCCTGCACCCCAAACGTCAATTGGGGCCGGCGGATCTCGGCTCACTGGCTGTCCGCCGGGGAGTGTTTCGCCCGAAAGCAGACCACGGACCTAATACGCCGCCGCTGGGGCGGCAGGTCATGGTTTAGACGACTTAGTTAATATTCCCGTTTCGGCGCGAAAATAACTCCTTCGGTACTCACCAGAGTTTATGCATGCTCCCGTATTAATTCGACGGCCGAATTATCGCACCGGGCCTACGGCCTGTCAAGAGGAAAGTGCCCGCAGGCGCGCCGCATGGTCGTGGGAAGCGAACTCGTGCGACGTTTCAGACCTTAAATATCGTTGAGTTGAGACAGAAGACCGCGATTCTAAATGGTGGAGGCGGGGGGAGTTGAACCCCCGTCCGAGAAGGCCCGTCATGAGGAGAACTACGTGCGTATCCGGCTCATTAATTTTCGACCTCCGCTTCAAAGCCGGCGAGAGCGGCGAAGGCCTAGCCCGATTAGATCTCGACCGCCGGCTCCGGACCGAAGCCTTAGGCCTATCCCGCAAAATGACGCTCACTCACCGCCGCGCGGGCTCAGCGGCTGGAGCGGCCACTTAATTAATTAAGCAGCGTATGCAAACTGCGTATTGGCAGTTGTGTTTTTCCGATCGTTTTACGGGAGCTCGGAACCCGGCACGCCTCCCCACCACGATTCAATCCCGTCGAATCCGTTACGCCCCC
>PLZX01000369.1 GCA_003152325.1 Bryobacterales bacterium
TGCTCGAACAGCGCGACAAGGCTCCCACGGCGCCGGCCGTGCTCCAGAAAGCCGGCATCAAATTCGCCCTCTACTCCGACGGACTGGATGCGCCGCGCGATTTCCAGCGCGCCGTCAAGAAGGCCATCGACAACGGGCTGTCGCGCGAAGACGCGCTGCGCGCGCTGACGCTCTCGCCGGCCGAAATCTACGGCGTGGCCGATCGCGTGGGCAGCATCGAAAAGGGCAAGATCGCCAACCTGGTGCTGACCAAGGGAGATATTTTCGAGGACCGCACCACCGTGGTGATGGTGTTCGTGGACGGAAAGAAGTACACGCCTGCGGAGACTGCCGCGCCGGGTGGCCGCGGCGCGGCCACCGACGATCCGGGCAATCCGGGAGGAAACCGATGAGAAAGACATTACTGGCAGTCCTGGTGACGCTCGCGCCTTTGTGCGCGGAGACCATCGTCATTCAGAACGCCACCGTCATGACGGTGGGCAGCAAGGGTACGTTCAAGGGTTCGGTAGTAGTGAAGGACGGCAAGATTTCAGAGGTCGGCGAGAAGGTGATGGTGCCGCAGGGCGCCACGGTGATAGATGCCGGCGGACAGTACCTGATCCCCGGTATCATCGATTGCCACTCGCACATCGCCGGCGATGGCGGCATCAATGAAGGCAGTGTTTCGGTTTCCTCGATGGTGAACATCCGGGACATCATCAACCCGGACGACATCGCGATCTACCGCGCGCTGGCGGGCGGCGTGACCACCGCCAACATCCTGCACGGTTCGGCCAACGCCATCGGCGGGCAGACTCTGCCTCTGAAGATGCGGTGGGGCAAGAGCGCGCAGGANNCCGAAGCGCGCCGGCAATCCGCAGGGCGGCCGCGGTGGCACAACGCCTCCGGTGGCGCGTTATCCCGCCACCCGCATGGGCGTGGAGGACGTAATCCGCGAGGCTTTCAACGACGCCAAGGGCTACAAGGCCGAATGGGATGCCTATGACGCCAAAGTGGCGCGCGGCGAACATCCCCTGGCCCCCCGGGTTGACCTCAAATTGCAAGCGCTCAAAGAAGTGTTGGAGAACAAGCGCTTCGTGCACGTGCACTGCTATCGCGCCGATGAGATTCTCATGATGATCCGCGTGGCGGACGACGTCGGCTTCAAGGTCCGCACGTTCCAGCACGTTCTGGAAGGCTATAAAGTGGCCAAAGAGATTGCCGCGCACGGCGCCGGCGCATCCACGTTCAGCGATTGGTTTGGGTACAAAATCGAAGCCATCGACGCGATTCCGTTCAACGCGACCCTGATGATGAAGAAGGGCATCGTGGTCAGCCTGAACAGCGACGACGCCGAACTGATGCGCCACCTGAACAGCGAAGCCGGAAAAACCATGAAGTACGGCGGCGCTACCGAGACCGAAGCGCTGGCCATGGTCACGCTGAACCCGGCTAAGCAATTGGGAATCGACAAGACCGTCGGCTCCATCGAAGTGGGCAAAGACGCCGACCTGGTGCTCTACGACAGCTTCCCGCTTTCGGACTTCGCCAAAGTGCAAAAAGTGTTGATCGACGGAACGGTCTACTTCGACCGCGACAAGGAACTGGTCGCGCAGGCCGCCAAAGAAGCCGAGAAGAAAAGGCTCATCGATAAAGAGAAGGCGAGCCAGCAAAGAACGCAGCCTGTGAGGAGGCCGAACCAATGAAAATCCTGGGAATTCTGATTGCCAGCGCGGCAGCAGCTTTTGCGGCGGGCGATACCGTCCTGATCCAGAACGCCGACGTCTATCCGATCAACAGCGCGCCCATCAAGGGCATTTCGCTGCTGATTCAGGATGGCAAGATTCTCGATATGGGAGCCAAGATTACGGCGCCCAAGGGCGCCATGGTGCTGGACGTCAAGGGCCTGCGCGTGTACCCGGGGATGATCGATTCGGCTACCGATCTGGGGCTCGAGGAGATTGAATCGATCCGTGAATCCATCGACACCGGTGAAATCGGCGACTTCATGCCGCAACTGAAAGCCTTGTCGGCGGTCAATCCCGACAGCGAACATTTCGGGGTGGTGCGCGTGAACGGCATCACCGGCGCGGTCACGTTTCCCTCGCTGGGCGGCCGCGGCGGTACCGGAGGCCAGTTGATTTCGGGTCAGGCGGCGCTTCTCCATACCGACGGATGGACCTGGGAAGAGATGGAGATCAACCGCTCGGTGGCCATGTGCCTGAATTTTCCGAGCGCGGGCGGGCGGGGTGGCCGCGGCGGCGGTGGATTGCCGGCGGATATGCAGGACTTATTCCCGGGCGCTGCGGGAGGGGCCGGCAACGCGCAACGGGCCGTTCTGGACCAGATCGCCAAGCTCAACACGTTCTTCGACGACGCGCGCAAATATCAGAAAGCCAAAGCGGCCCACCTGCCCGACTTTCACCCCGATCTGAAGTTCGACGCGATGATTCCGGTGCTGGAAGGCAAAATGCCGCTGGCGGTATCGGCGGCGCGCGCCAACACCATTCACGACGCCATTGCGTGGGCCGAAAAGCAGAACGTCAAGATTGTAATTCTGCAGCCGCATGAAATTGCCAAGGCCGGGCCGGAACTCAAAGCCAAGAACATACCCGTGATTCTGGGGCGCGTGTTAGCCTTGCCGGAGAACGAGGATGCCGAATACGATCAGGCATTCACGCAGCCGCTCGAAGCGTACAAGGCCGGCGTGAAATTCGCCCTGGGCACCTTCACAAACCAGTTCGTCCGCGACCTGCCGTATCAGGCGGCAACCGCGGTGGCGTACGGACTTCCGCACGACGAAGCGCTCAAAGCCCTCACCATCAATCCCGCGGAGATTTGGGGCGCGGGCGATAAGTTAGGATCGGTGGAAAAAGGCAAATACGCCGATCTGCTGATCACCGACGGCGATCCGATGGACGTGCGGACGCAGATCCGGCACCTGTTCATCAACGGCAAGGAGATCACCTTGTCCAACAAACAGGTGCGGTTGTACGAGAGGTATAGCGGGCGGCAGTAAGAGGCTTCATTTTTTCAGGTCGTCGGAATCGATGAGGATGGTGACGGGACCGCTGTTGATCAGGTGAACCTGCATCATGGCCTGGAAGACGCCGGTCTCCACGGGAACCGGACCCCTACGCGCAGCTTCCACAAAATACTGATAGAGGGCTTGCGCCTGTTCGGGCGGTGCGGCCTGGTCGAAGCTGGGCCGGCGTCCCTTGCGGCAGTCTCCGTACAGCGTGAATTGGGAAACGATCAAGAGCGCGCCGCGGGACTCCGCGACGTTGCGGTTCATTTTTCCTGCGTCGTCCGGGAAGATGCGCAGGGTGAGGAGTTTTTCCAGCAGGCGATCGGCGTCGACGGTGGTATCCGCGCGGGAGATTCCCAGAAACACCAACAACCCCTTCCGGATGGACC
>PLZX01000342.1 GCA_003152325.1 Bryobacterales bacterium
AGCTGCTGGCGCTGGCCAAGACGGGGTCGCCGGCTAGCGTGTAGGGGTCAGCAGGGGTCATTGGTTAGTGGGTGCGTGGCGGCTGGCGGGTTTCCAGGTCGAGCAGGCGTTGCTCAAGCGCGGGTTTTCCCGTACCCTGAAAGCTATGGAAGTACATTTCGCCCCTGAGCTGCAAGCCAGGATTGACCAGTTGGTCATCGAAACCGGATATGCGCCCGACAAGCTGCTTGAGGACGCCATGGCCGGGTACGTTGCCGAGCTTGCCCAGACCCGTGAAATGCTCAACAGCCGCTATGACGACCTGAAAAGCGGCACGGTGAAGCCTGTCGACGGCGAAGCATTTTTCGAGAACCTGCGCAAACGGGAAGATGAATTGTTAAACAAGCAATGACCGCTGGGCAAGGCTTTGATCTTCATCCCCTTGCGGCACAAGACATCACCGACATCTGGACATATATCGCGGATGATAGTCCGGAGGCGGCCCGCCGTCTTCGAGAGGAAATCCTTGCCGCCATTCGCGCCTTGGTGCCGTTCCCCAATCTCGGCCACAAACGCCCGGACCTGACTTCGCGGCCTCTGCGTTTTACCGTGGTTCGTGAATACCTCGCGTGATGGCCGCTATCCTGAGGGGCAGAGCATAACCCGATTGCCGCGTCGGACGCGCCGCCCTCTCCGGCCCCCCTTACAGCTTTAGCCCCATGGTCCACGCCCCTTCAAGTTCCAGCAGCCTCTTCTTCAACGGCAGGCCTCCGCCGTATCCCGTCAGCTTGCCGCTGGAGCCGATCACGCGGTGGCACGGCACCACAATGGCGACCGGGTTGGCGCCGTTCGCCGCTCCCACGGCCCGCACGGCTGTGGGAGTCCCAATGGCTGCCGCGATTTGGGCATAGCTCCGAGTTTCCCCATAGGGGATCTTCTGGAGTTCGCGCCAGACACTCTTTTGGAATTCAGTGCCTTGCAAGTCCAGCGGGAGCTTGAATCGCCGCAGATTCCCGGCAAAATAAGCGAGCAATTGGGATGCCGCTTCGCGCAGAAACGGGTTGGCATCCTGCCGGTGGGCGTCCCCCGGTTTCGCCGGAGTGAATTCGATGGCGCGAATCCCGGAAACGCTTGCAACTAATCGTAGCTTCAGACCGTCTACAAACAGTATCTCGGTCCACTCGAGCATGGGAACAGTTTGCCACACACCGTGGGTGGTTATGGAATCCGGTAACTCACCTGTTATAATCAGCACTATTCGCCCTTTATGCCTTTAAAGCCTTTCGCACCGAATCACGGCGCGGACAAGAAAATCTTCTTGCTCAAGCCGCGAGGTTTCTGCGCCGGTGTCGTGAGAGCCATCGACGTGGTGAAGATCGCGCTCGATCTGTACGGCCCGCCGGTTTATGTTCGAAAGGAAATCGTACATAACAAGCACGTTGTGGACGAACTGCGCGATGCCGGGGCGATTTTCGTGGAAGAGTTAAGCGAAGTGCCGGTGGGCGCGCGGGCCATTTTCAGCGCTCACGGTGTGGCGCCTGCGGTACGGCGCGAGGCCAAGGAACGCAACCTGGATGTCATCGATGCCACCTGCCCGCTGGTGACCAAGGTGCACCTGGAAGCCGTGCGGTTCGCGCGCGACGGCTACAGTATCGTGCTGATAGGGCACAAGGATCATGATGAAGTGATCGGCACGCTGGGCGAAGTGCCGGAGCGCAGCCACCTGGTGGAAACGGTGGAAGATGTGGACCGGCTCGAACTGTCCGATCCGCATCGCGTCCGCTACTTGACGCAGACCACTCTCAGCCTGGATGAGACGCGCGAGATCATCAGCCGGCTGAAAGAGCGGTTTCCCTTTATCCAGGGGCCGCCGGCGCAGGATATCTGCTATGCCACCGAGAACCGCCAGATGGCGGTGAAGGCCGTTTCGCAGACCGTCGAGCTGCTGTTGGTGGTGGGCTCGCAAAACAGCTCGAATTCCAAACGTCTGGTGGAAGTGGGCGACAATTTTGGAGTCCGTTCCCACCTGGTGAACGATCGTACGGACATTGACCCGGCCTGGCTGGATGGCGTCAGGAACGTGGCGGTGACGGCCGGGGCTTCGGCACCTGAGCACCTGGTGCTGGAACTGATCGAATTTCTGAAAGCAGGCGGCTTTCACCAACTGGAGGAGATTGAGCTGGTGGACGAAGATGTCCGCTTCTCATTGCCTTCGGAACTGACGATAACGATCCAATGAGCGCGCCGCTACAAGTCAGAAATACGCTGGAGTTTGCGGCGGAGCACGCCATGCATCGCGCGGCCCGATACCTGGGCGGCTTGCAGCAGCGCGACGGCCACTGGTGTGCGGAACTAACCGCGGATACTACCCTCGAATCCGACTACATCCTGTTCCAGCTCTGGCTTTATGCGCCGCAGGACGGCCAGTGGGAGCCTCCCACCCGGCCCCTGATCGACAAGGCGGTGCGCGCCATACTCGAACGGCAACTTCCCGATGGCGGCTTCAACATTTACCCCAAAGGCCCGTCGGAGGTCAGCGCCTCCGTCAAGGCCTATTTCGCGCTGAAGCTGGCCGGCGTGGCGGTGGACGACCCGTGCATGGAGCGGTTGCGTGACCGCATCCTCGACCTCGGCGGAATCCAGGCGGCCAACAGTTACGTCAAGGTCAACCTGAGCCTGTTCGACCTCTATCCGCGGCAGTATTGCCCCAGCATTCCACCGGAAGTAGTTCTGCTGCCGTTCGACTTTCTGTACCAGATGTCTGCGTGGACGCGGGCCATCGTAGTGACGCTTTCCATCGTGCACGCCGCTAACCCGTGCCGGCCGGTTCCGGAGGGGTTGAACCTGGACGAGATCTGGCTGCCGGGAGCTAGCCCGGCGTGGTCGTTCCAAAAAGACCGGCGCTGGCTGACCTGGCACAATATTTTCCTGACGGCCGACTGGATTCTGAAGTGGTGGGAACGCCACGGGTCGAAAAGCATCCGGCAGAGAGCCATCGAGAAAGCCAAGGAGTGGATGGTCGAACGGTTGCGCCACTCGGATGGGTTGGGCGCCATCTATCCTCCGATGATGTACTCGGTGATGGCGTTGGATGTTTTGGGCTACGCCCCCAACGATCCGTTGCGCGTGGAAGCGCTGCGCCAGTTCAACAACCTGATGGTGGACGATGGCGAGCGGTTCTTTTTCCAGCCGTGCTTCTCGCCGGTTTGGGACACCGGTATCGGGGCGTATGCGCTGGGACAGACCGATTCCCGCCACCCGGCCTTGCGGCGGGCGGCGGATTGGCTGCTGGCCAAAGAGGTTCGCCGCAAGGGCGACTGGGCCGTCAAGCGTCCCAATACCGAGCCTTCGGGCTGGGCCTTCGAATACGGCAACGAGTTTTATCCCGATATCGACGACACCGCCATGGTGACGCTAGCGCTGAGCGAGGCGCAATCATCGGACCCGGCGGCGCAGGAGGCCTGCCAAAAGCGGGCGCTGGATTGGCTGTTGGCGATGCAATCGAGCGATGGCGGCTGGGCGGCCTTCGATGCCGATAACAATTGGGAATTCCTGAACAAGGTTCCGTTCGCCGATCACAACGCGATGCTGGATCCTACTTGCCCGGACATTACGGGGCGAGTGCTGGAGGCGCTGGCGGCCCACCACATTGACCGCAACCACCGCGCGGTTCGCCGCGGCGTGGAGTGGCTGGTCCGCAATCAGCGGCCCGACGGAAGCTGGTATGGGCGCTGGGGCGTGGCGTACATTTACGGCACGTGTTTTGCCTTGCGCGGCCTCGCGGCATCCCGCGAGAGCGATCGCGAAGCCCATGTTTTGCGGGCCGGCGAGTGGCTCCGCTCCGTGCAGAATGCCGATGGCGGGTGGGGCGAAAGCTGCGCCAGTTACGACGCCGGCCTCTTTGTTCCGGCCGAAAGCACTCCTTCGCAGACCGCCTGGGCACTGATGGGACTGATCGCCGGAGGCGACGAGAACAGCTTGAGCGTGCAGCACGGCATTGAGTACCTGCTGGAAACGCAGCGCGCCGATGGAAGCTGGGACGAAGAACTGGCCACCGGCACTGGTTTCCCAAAAGTTTTCTATCTCGACTATCATCTGTACAAAGATTATTTTCCACTCCTCGCGCTGACTTCGTTCGTGAAGACAAGAGATCATTCGAATGGTTGAACTATGAAATTCCCGATTGCGATGGTGGCCGGCATGGCCGGGTACATTTTCAAGAACAAGCGGAATCCTCGGCCGGAGTGGCAGAAGAACGTCGCTCCGGTTGCGGATTTATCCAACCCCTTCCGCATCCTGCCGACCAAGACGGGCGAGAAGCGCCAGCCGCATCCGATGATCAACCGGCGCTTTCCCATTGTGATGATGCTGGAGCCGCTGCACGCCTGCAATCTCACCTGCACGGGCTGCGGCCGCATTCGGGAATACGAATCTACCATCAGCGAGCGCGTTCCGCTGGAAGAATGTCTGGCGGCGGTGGACGAGTGCGGGGCTCCCATGGTGTCGATCTGCGGCGGCGAGCCGATGATGTACCCGCAAATCGGCCAACTGGTGGCGGGAATCCTGGAGCGGAACAAGCACATCATCCTCTGCACCAACGGCATGTTCATCCAGAAGCGGCTGCACGAGTTCACTCCGGACAAGCGCTTCTACTTCAACGTCCACCTGGACGGAATGGAAAAGAACCACGACATCGCCGTGGAGCGCGCGGGCGTATTTCGCGACGCCATTGAAGGCCTCAAGGCCGCCAAGGCCGCCGGATTCCTGGTTTGCACCAACACCACCGTCTATAAAGAGACGGATATGGCGGAGATTGAAGAACTTTTCGACTACCTGAAGCAGTTCAACGTGGATGGCCACCAGATTGCGCCGGCCTACGGATATTCGGCCGTGAACGACCGCGAAATCTTCATGACGCGCGACGACGTGCACGAAAAATTCCGCGATTTTGACCGTATCGCCAAGAAATACAATGTGCGGCAAACGCCCGTCTACATGGAGTTTCTGAAAGGCGAGCGCGAGCTGCCGTGCACCGCGTGGGGCAACCCAACTTACAACATCAAGGGCTGGAAGGGCCCCTGCTATCTGATCACCGACGGCCACTACAAGACCTTCGAGGATCTGATGACGCAGACGCCGTGGGAAAGTTACGGTCCCGGAAACGATCCACGCTGCGAGCACTGCATGATGCATTGCGGGTTTGAGCCCTCGGCGGCGTTCGGGATCAACGCGAAGTTCACCGACAACTTCAAGATGTTGTCATGGATGCTGCGCTAGCTTCATGAAACCCGCGCTGGTTACCGGCGCCTCCGGTTTTCTCGGATGGCACGTAGCCCGCGTGCTGCGGGAGCGTGGCTATCCGGTTCGGGCGCTGGTGCGCGCGGGCAGCCGCGTGGATGCGCTCGATGTCGAAACCGTGGTGGGCGATCTGCGCGACGCCGATTCGCTGAGGCGAGCCGTTTCGGGTTGCGGCCTGGTGTTCCACGTGGCCGCCGACTACCGCCTGTGGGCCAAAGAGCCGGCCGAACTCTACCGATCCAACGTGGATGGCACGCGCAATCTGCTGGAGGCTTCCCGGCAGGCCGGGGTAGAGCGCGTGGTCTACACCAGCACGGTCGGTTGCATCGGCATCCCCGATGGCGACATCGGCAATGAGGACCTGCCGGTGAGTCTCGCAGAGATGGCGGGCGATTACAAGCGCTCGAAGTTCCTGGCCGAACAGGTGGCGCTCGAATTCGCGCGCGGCGGGCTCCCCGTGGTGATCGTCAATCCCACGGCTCCGGTGGGCGATCACGACGTCAAACCCACGCCCACCGGCAAGATCGTGGTGGACTTTCTGAACGGCGACATGCCGGCCTTTATCGACACCGGGCTCAACATCGTGGATGTCCGCGACATCGCGGAGGGCCACTGGCTGGCGTGCGAACACGGCCGCCAGGGCGAGCGCTATATCCTGGGTTCGGAGAACCTTACACTGGCGCAAATTCTGCAACACCTGGCTCAAATTACGGGGCGGCCCGCACCCACCATGCAGTTGCCATATGCGGTGGCCTGGTGCGCCGGCGTGTGCAGCACGGCCTGGGCCGGAGTCACCGGGACGCCGCCGCGCATTCCCATGGAAGGCGTGCGCATGGCCAAGAGGAAAATGTGGGTGACGCACGAAAAGGCGCGCCGGGAACTGGGGTTCACGCCCGGCCCCGCCCGGCAGGCGCTGGCCCGCGCCGTCGAGTGGTTCAGTGCCGCATGAAGCTGCTCTTCGTAGCCTCCGACGCCATGGAGTTTCTGGGTGTGCGCGCAAAGTCGAGGCCGGTCCGATTGGCGGTGGATTGGGCGCGCGCCTTGAACTTCGGCGGTCATGAGGCCCTGCTGGTCGCGAACGGCGTGGGGTATCGGCGGGCTGCCGCCGCAGTGGACGCGGCGTTTGCGAATTTCGCCGCCGATGCGGTGATCAGCCTGGGCTTTTGCGGTGCGCTGGCGCCGGAACTGGGGGTGGGGGATATCGTGGTGGCGACGGAGATCGCAGCGTCGGACCGCAGCTTCGCGGCTCAAGAGCCGGCGGGGGCTCCCGCGCATCCTGCCGGAACGGTGGGTTCGCTCGATCACGTGGCCCGCACGGCCGAGGAAAAGCGCGGGCTGCGCGCCAGGGGCTGGATTGCGGTGGAAATGGAAGCCGCGGGAGTGGCCGCGCGAGCCGAAGCGCTGGGCCGTCCCTTCTACTGCATAAAGGCGGTCACCGATCTGGCGGGGGAAAGCATGGCCAACGACTTCAATTCCGCCCTGCGTTCCGACGGTCACTTCGATACAATAGATATTCTAAGGTCTTCACTGCGCCATCCTTCGGTCCGGCTCCCGGAGCTGTTCCGGTTGCGCAAGCGTTGTCTGCGAGCTTCTAAAGTTCTGGGAGATTTTGTTGCCGATTGCCGATTCTGAGGTGAGCGCCATACCGGAGACCATGCACGCGGCCGTGTATCGAGGCCAAAGTGCGGTTCAGGTGGAGGAAGTTCCGACGCCGCGAATCGGCGCGGGCGAAATCCTCATTCGGGTGGAAGCTTGCGGCATCTGTAATACGGACCTGAAGAAGATCGAGTACAACCTGCTCGAGCCGCCTCGCATCTTCGGGCACGAAACCGCCGGCACGGTGGCCGCGGTCGGCGCCGGGGTCACGCGCTTCCGGCCGGGTGACCGCGTGGTGGCCTTCCACCATATCCCGTGTCTGGAGTGTTTTTATTGCAGCCGCAAGCACTATGCGCAGTGCGCCGTCTATAAGAAAGTGGGCATCACGGCGGGCTTCGAACCGGCCGGGGGCGGGTTTGCGCAGTACGTGCGTGTGATGGATTGGATTGTGGAGCGCGGCGTCGAAAAGATTCCCGCCGGGGTCCCCTTCGAGCGGGCCGCGTTGGTGGAGCCGGTCAACACCTGTTTGAAGGCGGTGGTGGAATGCGACCCGCAGCCCGGCGAGTTCGCGGCCGTCTTGGGGCAAGGGCCCATCGGGCTGATGTTCACGATGCTGGTGAATCGCTCGGGTGCCCGCATCGCCGCCACCGATACAATTCCGGAGCGGCTGCGCCTGGCAGCGCGGTGTGGCGCGGAATTTGCCTGGGACCCGCGGCGGACCAACGTAGCCGAGGAGATCAAGCGTCTGAATGGCGGGCGCGGGGCGGACCTGGTGATCGTAGCGGCATCCGTTCCCGGGATTGTCGATCAGGCCATGGCCTGCTCGCGGCCGGGCGCGCGCATCCTGTTGTTCGCGCAGACTTCCGCCACGGAGCGCGTCGAGGTCTCCGGCGCCGA
>PLZX01000046.1 GCA_003152325.1 Bryobacterales bacterium
TAAGGCCGTCCTTCACGACCGGTGGCCACGGCATCTCGAATATGTTGACAGCAATCGGCAACCTGAACCCCCAGACGGCACGTGCGCGATAGAGAGTCGCAGTAGGTGTCAGCACCTTCTTGGGATCCTTAATGGCACCTTCGTATTCTAAGGGGACACGCGCAACCATATTGGCAGATTCGACACTTAAGTCCCCATCTCTTGGAATCATCAGAGGCGGCAGGCCATCTCCTTGGGGAATTGAGAGGAGCAGGCGCACGAAATACGCTTCGTTAGGACGCGGCACAGACTTAAAGCCGACTTCGAGGAGACCCTTCTTGGTATCAAGCTGTGGCGTGGAACCCGCGAACACAGGGATTACCGGGGGTTTCAGTTCCGCCGCTTCTTTAACGAACGTTGCCGCCACAGCGAGGGTACAGAGGGAAGCGACGACCGCGCCTCGGCGGTAACTGCCGCCGAGCTTCATGGCGGCGGAGGCCACGAACAGGCATGGCTGCAGATGAGTGCATCGGATAGGAGCTTTCAATACGTCCTTCAGTTTCTCCCACAAGTTTCGGAATGTCGCCGGGATGAGGAATCGCGGCAATTCGGCAACCTCGACTGCCTCACGCTTCTTCCCGATGTCGCCGACGCCGAGGACCAAGAGAGACCATGGGCCACCGAGTCTCCCCGTGGCAGCGTACCGGCCACGCAGATTAATGAAGGGCAGCAGCATGGCGGAGAATCGGCTCCTCAGCGGGCGGCCGAAGTGTTCGCGGCGGACTCGCTCGGCGAGAGCGGCAAAGAGTTCTAACAGGAAGGCGAGTTCATCCGAGTCGCCGTCCACGTCGTGCGACGTTCTGGATGGGTCGCCTGCAATGCGCACCGTGCTGTGCTTCCAGATCCAAAACCATCGCTCACTTCTGACCAGATACCACTCGCGCCCGATCTGGAATAGGGCATAACAAGTCTGGCACGCGGCCGTTACCACCGACGCGATTAGGAGGGGCTCCAGGACTTCCGGTTGCTCCCTCCAGATGACCGCCCCGGAGAATGCCAGCACGTTGCCAAGAAGCAGCACGAGATTGATTGGCTCCACGGCAAAAGAGAGGAAGTTTCGAATCAGGCACCACCGCAAAATCACCGATAACCGAAGTAGAACCCGTTTGACAGGCTGGTTGTGTCGCCAAAAGATGATCCTGCCCTGTTTGATCTCGCCTTCGAGTGTGGCTTGTCCCGCTATCAAAGACAGGACCAGCGCACGCGCCGATATCAGTCGCCCCTCGCCGCCCGGCGCCTTTTCAACCGCCACAACAGGGCCATCGGGGAGTTCACAGCGGCCCGTCCAGCGCTTCCAGGCCGTGAAAGGTTCTAGTTCGGCAAGTATGAAAGCGCCCCACACAGCCCAGTCCCCGGCGATCTTCTCCCAACGCCGGAAGAACTCGTCCTGTTCGTCGTCCTCCGCGCCCTCATAGGTCGTTTGCCACTTGAGGTTCCAACCCTGATTCCACTTCCTATGGAGCAGATCCGGGTTCTTGTCCTCTAGCGCCCTCAACCAGCAATTCTCAAGTCCGGAGAGCATCTCTTCCAGCGGAGGGGGCAACGGGATCGCGTCGGGCATGATGCTTACTCCACCTCGATCAAAATGAACTGTGGTGGGTCCGCCAATCCATTGTGGTCGGATACACGAAACTGAAATGAGAGACAGTCGCCGCCAACCTCCAACGGCCGGTTGTCTACAGGATCGACTGGCTTTCCGTCCGCTCCGCGTGCCTTGACGTAGACCCTAGATAAACCCTGAGGGAGCGCGTGCTTGACCGCTTGCAGGACCACCATGATCGTGTCCTGCTTCGTTTGATAGACCCGGGAGGAGATCTCATTCACATCATCTTTGTATTCGTCCTCGATCGGCAGCAGCGCGATGTACNNCTGTTCGCCCTTGGGCCTGGATGGGAGGAGCGAATTCCACTTCGGCCGCTATTGTCCCCGGCGGTAGATCGGGGGCTACCTCCGGCTCACCGGCGGCGAGCGGCAAATCCAACTCGCTCCAGAGGCGAGGCTTCTCTCGCTTCATGTTGTCAGCCTCTTTCGGCTTGAACATAAGTACTTCCTGCCCGTTCGGAACCCACGCAGGTTGAGACTTCGGCTCAGTAACCAATAATCCAATCTCCTTCAGGTATCCCAATGTGTCGACCGCGCGATAACGCAGTTTGAAGGCGAGCGACTTCCGTTCGGAAAGCTCGCTCAGGGCAGAGGACAGTTCGGCGGCAACCTCCGGCTCCAGAGCGCGGGCCACCTCCACAGGGTTGGCATTTGCGACCGAATCGATGTCGGACGCCGAGCCTCCCGTTGCCAGATCGAGGACCGCATTGAACGCCGCTTCCTGTAGGTCCGGTTCGCCCGACTTCAGCACCTGGGCGATTGCAGCAACCGCCCGCGGACCGCCGATCGTTCGAATTGCGGAGAGGCAGTAGAAACGTGTCTCCCGGTCGGTCTTCTCGGATAGCAGCATCCTGATTGGATTGGCGAGACAATCTTCACCTCCCCATTGACCGATGACCAAGAGCGCTTTCCGGCAGACTTCCTCGGCCATCCCTTCCCCGATGTAGAACGAAATTCGTGACATCAGATTGGCGTTCAGCAGGGCCTTCGCGGGAGCGGTGAGAGACCCGCGCGGGTGAGTGTTGCCGCGGGTCCAGACGCCATACCGGTGCAACCGGTCCAGCATCTGCAACGGCGGCAACGACGCCTCGGGCTGGTTCAGTAGCGTCTCCGCTTCGCTTTGATAGTCGATCTTTCTAACAGACACGAGAAACTCCTTTCAACTCAGGCGGACCACCCCGGAACTCCTCCCAACCGCAGAGTGGGGTAAGGGACCAACGTTCCGGGGCCACGCCTGGCCTTTCGTAGGGCACGCTCATTGGCGGGCCCGGCTCCGGCGCAGGGCCGGCTGTGAAATTCATGTGGCGCAAGAGGGCGGCGCTCGCTTTGGGCGCGAGCGTCAACTTGGTGGGCCAAACCGTCCACACCCTTTGTCCCACACTCAAAATACGCTCCTCGTCAGGCAGTTTTCCCGCGGCCGCGCCCTCAGCTTTCGGCGCTTCGTAGATACCCCAGCGAAAACCGCCCGCCCTTTCCATAACGGCGGGCGCTAGCTCGTACAAGTATTCGAGGACAGCGGACTGCCAAGGTTCGCATCCAGAGGCAGCACCGCCGCTCTGGCCCTCCACGGGACTGCGATAGTCCGAAACCAGCCACACATTCTCGTCCCCCAACTCTCGGCTGACCATGAACAGCCCGCCAAACGAACCGAATACCCCATTCAGCGGCGGCAGGTCGTCCTTCGGGCCGCGGATCACCATCATGTGCGCTTTGCGAATCTGCTGTGGACTGGGCTTACCGGCGAACTGTTCGGGGAAGAAACTAGTGAGCAGTCGCAGATTGCCGGAGCCGGCCGCCAGTACCAGGAAGCGCGAACGGAGGCGCAGTTCGCCATAACGGTCGCTGCGCGCTACGACATCTACGCCGGTCGGGGTGACCTCAATCCGGTCCACGATATCGATACGAAAGATGGAATCCGGAAACCCGCCGGCAATTTCCTTCACCAGCAAGTGCCCGTCGAGGGACTGCTCTGGCGTGGAAACTAGTATCCTGACGCCGCTCGACCGCTTAGCGCTCGGCGACAGGGCGCCCGGCCAATCCGGAGCGGCCACGAGTTTGCACTGAAGCCCCAGCGAAGGATGCTCCCACAGTGCGAGTTTTTGCTCAAACTCCACCCCAGTGCGGAAACCGAAGTAAGAGGCATGCGAGCGCACCAAATGCTCGCGGTTCTTGAGCCACTCCTGCCATTTGGCGGTCACGGAGCGGAGTCTGGCCGCCAATTCCACTTCTTTGTAGATGAACCCCTGGTGCAAGTAGACGTGGCTGTGACACGTTTGCTCCCCGCCCAAGGTGTTCTGTTCCAGGACCGCAAAGCTCCTGCCAGCAGCATGAAGATCGTGAGCCAGCCAAAGTCCCATGATTCCACCGCCCACAATCAAGACATCGAGGTTGAGTTGGCAAGCCATCGTTCTAGCTCAGCCGGGCCCGTGCTGGCGGATTCAGCCTCGTGAGTCTGCGCTTCTCAAGGCACAATCGAACGGCCTCGATGGCCCTCCTCTTCGAGTTCGATATTGTCGGTCTTGGAGTGCAAAGCATTGCAGCAATGTCCCCGTTCGAAAACCCCTTGAAATAGAGATCCAGTATGTGGCGATGACGCTGTGACAAGTGCTCCATACACTCCCGGACGGCGCGCACTGATTCACCGGCGAGGCGTTCGTCTTCATCGGCGAGAAGTTCGTCCTCCGGTGAAGGCCGGGGATCCGCCAACCTGTTGACGAGGCTTTCTGTCGGCCCATCCGCCTCGGCATCTGGTTCCCGAGCGATGTGATCCTCTTCCCTATGAATTCTGCGAAGCCAATCCAAGGCCGTGTTCACAGCAATGCGGTTCAGCCACGGCTTAAGTTCTGAAGCCTTGTCTTCTGACACTGTCACACGTCCTTCGACCAAAGCCTTGTAGACCTTCAAGAACACTTCTTGGATCAGGTCCTCAGTCACTGCTACGTCCCTGGTGTAGCGGAGGATTATCATTTTGAGCAGACCGGAAAACTCTGTCGCCAGGACCGAGACGCCCGCCCAGGCGGCTTCCTCTCCACCGGCGGTCAGGGGGAGGGCATCCGCCCGCCGGGTCTCTGCCTCCACTTCGGGGGAAGGTTGCTTCGCCGATGACTCCACACTAGCCCCAGCAGCGTCGACTTTGGAAGAATTGCTCATCTTCAAGCGCTGGCCTGCTTCTTGGCGTCGTGGCACCTGGCGCATTTGGCCTCCCTTGTCTTCTTTCACGTTCCAGCGACCTCGAATTTCTTGAAGAGCTAGAAACATTAACGAGTTTTAATTATTTCTCGATCTCACCTTTCATCGTGTTACACCTTCGGGTGCCTGCGCGCTTGACAACGTTACACCCACACCTTCACTTTTCTACGCGAAATGAATACCCGGCGACTTCCCTCATGACGCCGTCCGCTTCCGGTGCCTGGAGCACGACCATGTAGCTGCCGGGTTGGAGGCCAGCACCGTCTAGCGGTACCCGTAACTCCGGGCCGCTTGGCGTGACGGAGCCCAGCGGAGAGGTCGCACCCGTTGCGAGCGATTGCAACCTTACGTGGTAGACGGGATAGAGGTTCTGTTCCAAAGGCAGCCGGAGTTCAATCCACCCCGGCGACGAGGGCAGACGCACGACGTTGTTCTGTTGCGGCGCTCCGCCCTTCCGGACCGACGGCACCAGCAAAAACGACGGCATCGGCGGCGATGGTCCCCGCGCCAGTTGCGGACTGCGGCGCTGGCTGTCGTCCGGGCGGAACAGAAGCCAAATCCCGATCAGTGTCACAGCCGTGGCCAGCGCCATCGACGCGATGCGCAAGGCCGGCCGCCGCATCCAGATCGACGATTCACGACGTGCCGCCGCCGCTTCCGCAGCCGCCTGCGCCAATTCAACGGCTATGTAGTTCATGGAGCGGCTCGCCTCGATCCTGGCCTCCCATTCCGGCGACCGTCCGAACTTGTCTTCCACCAACACCCGCTCCGCCGCGGTCAGGTTGCCGCTGACATAGCGTTCCGCGAGATCTTCCTCCGCCATATCCAGATCTTCCTGAAAATCGGCTTCCGCCAGTAGCGCGTCCTCAATCGCCGCCCGCTCGCGCTCGTCCACATGTTCCAACAGGTATCGAATCAACGCGGCATGCCGCTCCGGATTCACCTCCTGGTTCATCGGTCACCTCCGCTCTTCGCTGCCGGCCCCGGTTCGTTCTCAAGCTCCTGCCGCAGTCGCTCCCGCAGCAGCCGCCGAATCCTGCAGGCCTTCACCCTGAGCGCGCCGGCCGAAAGGCCTGTTTCCCGCGCCAGCAATTGCCGATGTGCGATCTTCTCAGACCTGGAGTATTCGTAATATTCGCCAATGATCCGCCGGTCCCGCTCCGGCAGTTCGTCGACTAGCCGGCGCAGGCACTTCACAACGTGCTCGTCGATCTCGGAACTTGGTTGCCGAAGCGCGCCAGCCAGCAGCGCGGCTTCGGCAACATCCTCTATGGACACGTGGCGCGGCCGCCTGTGCACTTCGCCAGCCACCTTACCGGCAACGACGCGCATGTAAGCGAGGACGTTGACGATCGGTTCTGGAGTCCCCGCCTTCTCCAGGATCCGGCGGGCCACGCGATCAACTGTCTCGTCGGCCAGATCCTCAGCGTCGTTCCAGAGGCCGCGCGAGCGGAAGATGCGGATGAGACCCGATAGGGCCGTCTCGTATTTGTGGGCGGCGCGCTCGGGGATGCGGTCCAGGGCAGAAAGCAGAGCGTTCCATTCCGGTCCGTTGAGCTTCCGCTGGCCCCGTCCGCACGACCACTTGATTTCGGAATCGTCCATGGTGCACACGCTGCACACGCGGCTAACCCACGGGACGCAGTCGCCGGTCACCCAGATTCTCGCACCATAGCTCCGCGGTCGCAAGGGGTAAGTGGCCCGCGTGCGAACTGGGCCGGAACGGCCTCTGGTCTTCACATACGTCGCGCTAGTGGAAAAACTCGCCGACTTGTCCGTAATTATCAGCAGGCAGTTGCGCAGCGCTGAGATTCGGCCCTGCGTGTTGGGCGCCCCACGCGAGGGCCATTCGAAAGGAGGCTTCTCGATGGACTGGATCGTGATCATCGTCGCTATCGTGGCCGGCCTGCTGGTTTAGGCCGGGACCCGGCGCGGTTCGGCCGCGCCGGGCTATTTTCTTCAACGGGAGAGTGTGAAGATCCGGCGTTTCGTTACGCCGTGGGTTGTCTGATTTTGCCCGCTTCAATCGGCCAGGCCGTAAAGGGCGAATCCGGCCCATTCCGCCGGCGCTCCGAAGGCTCTCGTCCGCATCATCGATAATTGTGCGGAGCGCACCGCCGCCGCGGGCGGCATACCGCGAACCAGTAGGGCCTCGTAGAACCTGGTCATGAACTGGCGCGCCACGAAGTCGTCCACCGCCCAGGCGCTCGAAATCACCTGCTGCACTCCCGCATAGATAAACGCCTGCGTCAGACCGAAGATGCCTTCCGTCGGGATGTCCCTTCCGGTTGCGGTGTCNNCGCCGAGAGCACCACGAGCCGGGCCCGCACCGGCGTCTCCAGAATGGCCGCAAGCCGCAGAATCCCATTCCGCTCCTTGCCCTCGCGGTCCACAAGCGCAAGCACCACGCCGGAAAGTTCCGGGTTCTTGGCGTCTGCCTCCGCGTGGGTCGAGAAATGCACATACCGGTACGCGCCCAGCGCTCGCTTCGCGGTTTCCAGATTGGCGTCGAAATCAAGTATTTTCAGGTCTGATTTTGAAGGTTTTAACGATAGGATCGCTTCGGCTTCCAGGCGCGAGAAGGCCAGGCGCGGATATCGGGAAGGGGCTAGCGGCTGTCTGAGCGCGGCCGGCAGGCGTTCGTCGCTGGCGCTGAAAACGGGATCGGCCAGCACCGCGAGCCCCCGCCCAGGCGCATGTCCATCGAGCGCCCGCCGGCGCAACTGCAGGCCGGCTTGCGCCGACGGCAGCATCGCGATCTGCCACGTCTCGGCCAAAACCCGCAGCGGCGCACCCTGACGGTCCGCCACCTCAATCGCGGCAAACGGCACCTGGGCCAGCTTCCCCTCGACGACGATCAGCAACTTCTTCTTGCCGCGAAAATCCGCAAGCGGCCGTCGCAGAATCTCTCCCAACGCCCGCGCCGGCTCCGCAGTGTCTTTCCCGGCATGGATGGCGGCCACGAAGCGCTCTGCCGCTTGCTCGATCTGCGTCCCACCGGGCAGCGGGTAGCAGCGAAACGCCGATTCGCCGATCGCCCATACGGCGCTCCCCGGCTCTCCCAGCCAGAATTCCAGCAGCAGCCCGCTACGGCCGGCGAGTGATCGCTGAATGTCCGGAACGGATGGCGGGTCGGGATCCACCAGCTTCCGATACTCCGGACTGGCGGCGCGGATTTGCGCCTGCGCCAGCCGATACTCGGCCAGCGCGGAATCCAGCCGCGCCCGCGCCTCGTCCTCCTCCGCGGGCTTGTGTGGCCGCTCGTAGATCTGCAGTAACTGAGAGGATCGAAAGTCCACCAGCCTCTCCGACGCGCGCGCCCGCGCCAGCAGGGCGGAGTCGACGCCGCTCACGATTTGACTCCAGGAAATTCCGAGCCGGTCGACCAGGCTCCGGGCCAGCATCTGTTCGTGGGTAAGAAACGCCTTCACGTCACCGCCGCCTGCCGGATCCCGGCGGAAGCTCTCCAGGTGGAGCGCAATGGCGAGGCGGTATGCGTCGCCGCGCGTAGCCAGGTAGTTCGAGCGCAGCCACTCTCCGGGCGCCTGCCGGCGTGCCGATTCGAACCCGCCGATCGCCTCCTCGGCATCGGTCAGCGCCTCGGCGGGATTCCCCTGCAAGCGTTTCGCCTCCGCCAGCGCGTACAGGCTCTCCGCTTCCAGATCGAAGACCCCGATTTCGCGGCGGATGCCGAGCGAGCGCTTCAGCAGGCCGATGCCTGGACCCACTTCGCCCCGGCGTGTCAGGAACCGGCCGAGATTGTACAAAGCGCTCGATTCGCCTCGGCGGTCCTGCGCCGTCCCATACATCTCCAGAGCCCTTTCGTATGTCGCGCGGGCTTCCGCCGGAGCGCGCCGCTCCATCAACTGTCCGAGGTAGTTCAGGGCGTCGGCCTCGGCGCGGCGGTCGGCCAGGGGATGCAATTGCTCCAGCGCCTCGCGTAGCAGGCGCTCCGCCTCCTCGCCGCGGCCCTCCTGGAACTTCAACCGGCCCAGGGTGCTCAAGGCTCGCGCCGACGCCTGCCGGTCGCCGGACTCATGGAACGCGCCCATCGCTTCCTCCAGGAACGTGGCCGCGGCAGCGCGGTCTCCGAGCGCGATGTAGTCCTCCGCGATATGGTCCAGCGTGTAAGCCTCCAGCCGCCTGTCGGCGATCTGCCGCGCCAGGGCGCGCGCTTCCCCGTACGCGAGCAGCGAGTCGGACCACCGCCCGGACTGGTAATCCAAGGTCCCGAGGTTGGACTTCGCCGCCGCCACGGCGAACAGGGATCCCGTTTCCCTGAAGGCTTCCGCCGCCGCAGTTATGTGTACGCGCGCCGAATCCGGCATTCCAAGCGCCAGTTCGCACATCGCCCAATTGTTCGCCGCCAGACCGCCATTTCCCCGGTCGCTCAACGACTGCGCGAGGTCCGACGCCTGCCTGGAATATTCCGCGCCCTGCAAATATTGGCTCCCGGTATAGGCCAGAGTGGCCAGGGACAGCAGCGTCATGAGCTCGCCGTAGTGATCTCGGCTGCGGCGCCACAATGTCAATACGCGCTCGTNNGCGCGCTCGTACAGCCGGGTGGATGTCTGGATGGCTTCCTCCGTGCCCGCTCCGGCGGCCCGCCTCGCATCGCTGGCGACCAGCGCAGCCTCGACATGCTCCTCGTCGCCGGTAGCTGGTGGCCGGATTTCTTCGACCATGAGCTCGTATTGGCCCCCTTTGGCCTTCCTGTCTCGCAACTCCAGGTCTAGGAATCCGCCTCCGCTCCGCAGAATCATCGGCAACGATTCCCACCCAAGGTTGGTGGCATCGACCGCCGCGCCGGTCGATCCGTCCGCCAGCGTCACTTGCAGCGCCAGGTCCACCGACAGTTGATTCACCAGGACGTGCACGAAGAGGTTGCCGGCTTCCGGCAAGGGGTAACGGTGAACCGTGTCGGGACCGATCGTCCGCTTCGCCCTCAGACCCGCCGCCAGGCGTTCCTGCGTGACAACCTGCGGCCGTGTCGCCTGCTCCCGCGTCCAGGCGAGATCGCACGCCAGCAGGATTCCGAAAATCGCGATGCAAAACCATCTCTTCATAACGATGAACAAATTGAGTCCGGACTGATTGTACTCGATGAGCCATAGCGCGCGCTCCTCCCGCGCATCGGAAAAGAACTCCGCCCCCTACGTAATTCTGGATATGGATACTTTGCGAAAACGGTGGCGGCTCTGGCCTTGCCTAGAGGCGGTGTGACCAGCAGGCCGTCTGCCCTCATGGACGGCGTCACCGCGAAATTCAGAAGAGTAACGCGGGTGCCGTTGAGAACGGAGATTTCACGCTCGTGCGGATCTAGCGGAAGGCTGCGGTCATAGTCCAAGGGCGTGACGTCCGCCGCGAACAGGCTGACGGCGAGAACGTCATAAAGCGCAATGAGTCTCGGCTAGCTGATGCTCGNNCTCGCCGTCACCCACAGATTTCCCCGACGAGGCTTCAATTTTAATCTATAATGAGCCTCCACGTGGCGGTCGTGTGCCTCGTCGCCCCATTCAGTCGAAAGTGATCGCGCAGATGACGTCAGCCTGAAGGTGCGGGACCTCAAACCGCCGTTCGCCCGCACCGGACATGTTTGGCCTTATTACGGTGACAGCACGCGGCGGTGGCCTTCGTTTTTTTTGCTGATTCGCGCGCGCCTACAGGTATTCCGGGTTGGGCGGTTTAGGCGGGCGGGCCATCGGCGGTTCAGGTTGGATCTCCAGCCTCCTCGCGGAATCCCGCAAATACGGCATCGCAGGGAATGCACCAACTGCCGTTTGCCAAGGACGTGTTCTCCAACTGCCCTACGCAGATATCATAGCGTTCAACGTATCCGGCGAAGGACGCCAAAGCCATTGCTGACAACTGACGGTGGAAGGAAGGTTGAGCGAGCTTGCGCCTGAGCCTGAGAACATCACGGCCCTCCGGCGCTATTCGTTCTATTGCCGGACGTTCAAGGTGAAAGATCCGATTGTGTCGCGGGTCAAGTCCGATCCCCCAATCAAAAGGCAAGGCGACGAGATAGACCCTGACAAGCTCATGCGGCAGTCCCTGACGCGTTTCCGGAACCGATTGCCCAACTATAGCGCTTGATCGATCCTCAGCAAGCTCCATGCCTCTTTGCGAAGCCCGCAGTCGGTCCCTCCCCGAAAAAACACCTTCCAGCAGCGTAACCCAGAGCGGGAGGCCGTATGGGCACTTTGAGCGAGTTCAACGACGCGATCGGGGTCACGGGCCGTGACGCCATTGATGGCCTTTTCCCAGACGCCGCTTATGATGTTGTTGGGGAAAAGGTCCTGATTCATTTGCCGCACAGAACTCATCTGGTTAAGACGGATGGTGTCGCGAAGCCGGGTGCCAAGATCCCGGGCGCGATCTCGCCGGAATTGTGGGCCGACGTCGGGTGCGAGCGGGTTGGAGGCAGCGGCCCCAACAGCTGCATGGCTGCCAAACTGGCCGCCCCCGATGTGCCTTTTCGATACCTGGATACTTGCGACCCCGATGAGCAAGTCGGGGCATACCTGGCCCGCCCTTGCCTGGAGACAATGCATCTGGGGCTTGAACGGGTTTCTACTAATGTCCTGCTGGGCGCGGGTAACAATCGACTTATCATTAAGCATTCGAATTGCCACACTCGAGCATTCACACCCGACGACCTGGGCGGACTGCGGTGGCTGACTCTCTGCAAATGCATTCGTGCGAATTCGGTGAAGACTATTGAGGTGGCGGAGTATTTGGCGCAGCAAGCGATGGCTGGGCAAATCGAACTCCATGTCGTCCCTACCCCCTATTTGCCCCCTGACTTCGTCTCCAGATGGCTCGCTGCGGCCTCGGAGGTCTGCACCAGCCAGGATGAGATTGGGCGGGTGATGGGCTGGGACGTTGACCAGAGCCTGGCAGAGGTGCCAGCCCTGATCCGCCGGCTCCGTCCGCTGGCCCGGCGTGCCATCATTGTGGTAACCCGCGGAAATGACGGCCTTGTCGTCTCCATGCCGGATCAGGCCGAGTTAGTCCACATCCGCCTGGAACGCAACTGGGAAAAGGTACAGGAGTACGTGAGCAAGGATCCGACAGTGCTCTGCGGCGCCGGGGATGCATGCGCCATGGGGTCCACTCTCCAGTTACAGGTGGGGCGTTCGGTGGTCAATCACATGGACGGTGCCTTTCCGGCGGCCGTGAAGGCCGGCATTGCCGGTTCGGCGCTCGCCCTGCGATGGATCGGCTGGATGCCATCCGTCAGTCAGAAGGAATTCTTTGTGCGGCGGATTCCCGTGCGTGTGCGGGTGGCTGCCTAGGGCCGGGCGGGGGTGGAGAATGGCGGCCGGTTGGGATCAAGTGCGCCCAAAGCATACAACCCACGGCCGTGCTGGGCGGTCCGGGTTCCGGTGTTTTCCGGTGGTGCGGCCGCCTGAACACAAAATCTCCACTCGCCAGCCGACTTGATGGCGATCTCGTAGACTACTGGCCCGTGAAATCAGATCCAACTGTTCGAGAGGAGCTTTCAGAATGCGACTCCTGCCTGCAATTATTCTATCTGGACCTGCGAGGGCTGCGATACTTCAGAGGCTGTCCTGCACGGAAGTTCGCCGCCGCGAAGTATGGGCCGTATAACTGGCGCGGCAAGCCCGTCCGGGCGAGACCATCTATGTCGATGCCTGCGAGCGGCACCTGGACGCCTGGCTCGACGGTGAGAAGAATGCCGCCGATAGCGGCGCCCACCACCTTGGTCATGCCATCGCCTGTCTAGCCATCCTGCTCGACGCACAGGAGACCTCGTCGGGGGATCTAGCGCAGCGACCACCTGCCGCAGTTGCAGACGAATCGGGACTGGGCCGAGGACCGTGACACTTACGGTTTCGGCTAGCGTGGGGAGATGTAAAGGTAATTCCATCAGCCCTTGGTCACCAGCAATCTGGCAGGCAGTCGCGCTACGGCATTCCGGGAGAGTGGAAACGAGGTGCGCGCGCGTGTCGGGCGTCAGGACTGGTGGGGTTTCGCTTCGAGATTTGCGCGGCGATCACCTGCCGCAAAAGCAGGGGGTCGTTGCGCTGAAACCGGCCATTGACGGGCCT
>PLZX01000247.1 GCA_003152325.1 Bryobacterales bacterium
CGGGCTGGGCGTCACTTCTTGATGGGATCGACCTGGGTGCCCAGGCCGGCGAAGTCATCTTTCACCTTGATCACCTTGTCGCCGTTGAAGGTGATGAAGGTGATCTTGCCGGGGGCCTGACCGTAGATCCAGTCTTCCAGTTCCATGCCGTCCTTGGTTTCGCGCATATGGTAGACCGGACGCCCCATGGCCATGATGACCTGTTCGTGATTCATGCCCTCGATGACGTGCTTATCCTGGATGGCCTTTTGGACTTCGGGGGGCAGCGTTTGGGAATAGACTTCGGTGACGCTGTGGCGGTCGAAATCGAGAACCGCCGCCAGCAGTTTCTTGATGGCAGCGGCTTTGATGGGTTCGAGCGGCCCATGGAAGACGATGGCGATGGAAGTGCCTCCCGGGGCGTTGACGTCGGAGTTGGGATTGATGGGAACCGTGTTGCCGCCTCCGCCCATGCCGCCCCCCATTTGCACGCTGTCGTACCAATGGCGGCCGCCTTTATAGCCGCCGTTGAGCTGGAGGACGATGCGGTCGGCTTCGAGATCGATCTTGGTGATCTGAACGGTGTCGCCGGTGCGGGCCGCGGGGCCGTTCTCCTTGGCGATCAGCAGCCAGGCTTTCTTATCGAAAGTCGCGGTGGTGGCGTCGAATTCGAGGGCCTTCTTGGAGCGGGGCAGCAGGATCTTGGCGTTGGCGTATTCGGCCATGAGCCCGCGGGTGAGCTCGATGCGGTCCTCGAAACTCAGTTTGTCGGCGGCAGGCGCCAGAGGCGCCGACAGGGCTACGACGGCAATGCAGGCGAAGGCTCGCATACTTCACTCGCTTCGGGCGGGTCGGTCAACGGCGAGGGCTGCCGGTGAACGGGTGCCTTCCAGATGAAGACGGCCAGCAGGATCATGACGGCGGAAGTCAGCACGCTGGCCTCCGGACCATAATCGCCGCCGCTCCACAGCTTCCCGGCGCTCCAGACCATCTCGTGGCCCATCATCCTCATTCTAAGCCCACTGACGTTGACTCCGAACAGCGGCAATGTAAAGTTCCATCCAAAGTGCAGGCCGATGGGGAGCCAAAGGTCGCGGGTGCGGACGAAAGCATAACCAAAGAGAATTCCGAAACCGGCGGTGTTGGCGACGGAAAACCAGGTGGCGTTGGGGTTTCCGGAATGGAGCAGGGCGAAAACCACGCCCACCGGGATGACCGTCGCCCAGGTGCCGCAAGAGGCTAGCAAGACCTGGAAGGCGTAGCCGCGCATCATTAACTCTTCGGCGGCGGCGGCGATGACGAGCCCGGTTGTGAGGAAGACGACCGCGCCGAACGACGGCTGCTCCGCAGCGGGGATCGGGCCGAAGTGGGCGGCGCCGGCGATAAGCGGCGGCCCCAGCACGAGCAGGGCGGCGACCGCGCCTCCAATCAGGCCGAGCGCCAGATTATCGGCCGATGCGCGGTTCCACCAGAGGCCCAGTTCCACCAGGCGGCGATTGGTGTAGATGCGNNATGAGACCGAAGACTTGCAAGCCCAGCCAGCCGATGGCTATGTAGACCAGCACGTGAACGATTAAAGGCAGGGACTCCAGCCTGCCGTCCGCTTTAGCTGGTATCGTCATCAGTAGTATGCCTGCCCGCCGGATTCTCCAACTGGGCGACCCGCTCTTGCGGGCCGTCTCAATCCCTGTCGCCACGCCGGGAGAAGCCGGCGCGGTCTTCGAAGACCTCCGCGCCACGCTCGCCGAATTCCGCCGCACCCACGGATTCGGAAGGGGAATCAGCGCGGTGCAGATTGGCGAACCGAAGCGACTAATATACATCGAAGTGGGTGGGCGCGCCTACCGGTTACGGAATCCGGAGTTCGAACATCAGAGCAAAGAGAAGTTCGAGTTGTGGGACGATTGCTTCTCATTTCCGGATCTGCTGGTGCGGCTGGAGCGCTCCGTGGAGGTGCGGCTGCGATTCGAGAACGAGGCGGGGGAAGTGGAGCGGCTGGAAGCGGCGGGGCCGTTTTCGGAGCTGCTGCAACATGAGATGGACCATCTGGATGGAGTGCTGGCGACGGACCGGGCGCTGGGCGGCAACAGCTTGTGTACGCGGGAGGAGTGGGAGCGGAGGTACGGCGGAGGGAGTGGGGCGAAGTCGGTTACCAGCGTTCCTTGATCGTGGCTCGGAATTTGAACTTCATCTTTTTCACGATCGATTGTTCTGCAGCATCCGGCGCGTTCGCGTACACCCGGTTGAGTTGCGCGGTGATCTGTTCCGGGCGCACGCGCCGAAGCGCAGGTTTGATTTTCTTCACTCCACCATCAGGTTAATCCAAAGCCCAGACGGCAGCGCCATCATCCAAGCGCTCCACATGACCGAAGCAGACAGGGTCGAAAGAGTGGGGCAGCCAATCCTGGCTGCCGCCGCCTTTCAGGCGGCGCGACCCACTGGAAAGCGGGTCCACAAGCATCGAGCTTCCTCACACTTTTTCATGAAATTTCGCGGGCCACAGGTCCTCTGCAACAGACCACGAAAACCGATGGCCTGTCCCACGGGATATCCTGGTTCACATGCGTGCAATCTGGATTCTGGTGTGCGCCGCGGCGGCCTTCGCACAGCCGGCGGACCTGGTGTTGCGAAATGGAAAGATCGTCACCATGAATGGGGCGGCGCCCACGGTGCAGGCGATCGCGGTGCGCGGGGACAAGATCGCCGGCCTCGGGGCCAACGCGGACGCACAGAAGTGGATCGGGCCGAATACCAAGGTCATCGATCTGAAAGGACAGTTGGCGATNNGGGATCGGGGAGTACCGTCAGGGGCTCGATCTGCGCGAAGCGCGCACGTGGGATGACATCGTGGCTCAGGTGGCGCGCGCGGCGAAACAGGCTAAACCGGGCGAGTGGATTGTGGGCCGCGGGTGGCACCAGTCGAAGTGGGATCATGCGCCGGAACCCAATGTCGAGGGCTTTCCGTTGCACGACTCGCTGGACAGGGTTTCGCCGGACAATCCGGTTCTGCTGACGCACGCGAGCGGGCACGCGGCGTTCGTCAACGGAAAGGCCATGGAACTGGCGAAGGTCACGCGCGAGACCCCGAATCCATCCGGCGGCGAAATCCTCAAAGACCAGCAGGGCAACCCCACCGGCCTGTTGCGCGAGACGGCGCAGGGGGTGGTCGCGCGGGCGCACAACCAGTGGCTGGATCAGCGAACGCCCGCGCAACGTTCGGCCGACTTGCGGAAGGTGATCGACCTGGCCGGCGATGAGTGCGTTGCCAAAGGTATTACTTCGTTCGAAGATGCCGGGTCGTCGTTTTCCACCGTGGACACTCTGAAGAGCATGGCGGAAAAGAACGAGCTGAAGCTGCGGCTGTGGGTGATGCTGGGGGCGAGCCCGCTCGATCAACTGGCGGCGAATATCGATCGCTACCGCATCATCGGTGCGGGAAACAATCACCTCACCGTGCGGGCGATCAAGCGATACATGGACGGCGCACTGGGCTCGCGCGGTGCGTGGCTGCTGGAGCCTTACACCGATAAGCCGGACAGCGTGGGCCTGGCAACGTCGAAATTGGAGGATCTCAAGGCGGTGGGCGAACTGGCCATCCAGCACGATTTCCAGTACTGCATTCACGCTATCGGCGACCGCGCCAACCGCGAAGTACTGAATCTATACGAACAGGTTTTCAAAGAACACTCCGACAAGACCGGGCTGCGATGGCGCATCGAGCACGCACAGCATTTGAGCGCGGCCGATATTCCGCGGTTCGGCAAACTGGGGGTGATCGCCGCTATGCAGGGGATCCATTGCACGTCCGACGCGCCCTACGTGCTGCTGCGGCTGGGACCGCAACGGGCCGAAGAAGGCGCGTATGTCTGGCAGAAGCTCATGAAGAGCGGCGCGGTGGTAGCGAACGGAACGGATGCGCCGGTGGAAGACGTCAGCCCGCNNGAAGAAGCGCTGAAATCGTACACCTGGAACAACGCGTACGCGGCGTTTGAAGAGAAGCTGAAGGGATCGCTCGAAGTGGGGAAGCTGGCGGACATCACGGTGCTTTCGCGCGACATCATGACGATTCCGGAGGACGATATTCCGGCGACGGACGTGGTGTACACGATTGTAGGCGGGAAAATAGTGTTCCAGCGCTAAGGTTTAATCCCCCAGTCTTTTCAGACTTTTTTCTCCCGGTTCCCGGCTTGCCGCGGATACGCGCCTCCTGTTATCCTCGTTCTTAGCGCGACTTCCCTCATCTCACAACAGGAGACAGAATGGCAATCAAAGTAGGTATTAATGGCTTCGGCCGCATCGGCCGGAACGTGGTCCGCGCGGGGCTTGACCGCAAAGACATAGAATTCGTGGCGGTCAATGATATTACCGATACGAAGACATTGGCGCATTTATTGAAGTACGATTCCGTACTGGGAACTATCGGCGAGACTGTCACGTCGGATGCTGATTCCATCACGGTGGGCGGCAAGAAGATCAAAGTGTTCGCCACTAAGGACCCGGCGCAACTCGACTGGAGTTCACTCGGGGTGCAGGTGGTGGTGGAATCCACCGGCAAGTTCACGGACGCGCACGATGCGATGAAGCATCTGCGGGGCACGGTGAAGAAGGTCATTATTTCGGCGCCGGCCAAGAACGAAGACGTTACGCTGGTGCTGGGCGTGAACAACGGTGCGTACGACGCCGCGAAGCACCACGTGATCTCGAACGCTTCCTGCACCACCAACTGTCTGGGTCCGGTGGTGAAGGTGCTGCACGACAAATTCGGCATCCAGAAGGGATCGATGACCACGATCCACAGCTACACGAACGACCAGCATGTGCTGGATTTCCCGCACAAGGACCTACGGCGGGCGCGCGCGGCGGCGCTCAACATGATCCCCACCACGACGGGGGCGGCCAAGGCGATCGGCCTCGTGATGCCGCAGTTGAAAGGCAAGCTGGACGGCTATTCCATGCGCGTTCCGACGCCGGATGTTTCTGTGGTGGATCTGGTGGCGTTGCTGAATACGGCCACCACCACGGAGGCGGTGAACGCAGCCTTGAAGGAAGCTGCCGATGGGCCGATGAAAGGCATCCTCGCGTACACCGAGGACCCGGTGGTTTCGACCGACATGCTCCACAATCCCAACAGCTCGATTGTGGATAGCCTGATGACCAAGGTGCTGGATCGCAATCTGGTGAAGATCGTGGCCTGGTACGACAATGAATGGGGTTACTCGTGCCGCGTGATCGACCTGATTGCGTTTTTGAACGCGAAAGGCCTGTAAACCTTCCTGAAAAGCGGCCCCGGCGAGGAGACTCCTCACCGGGGCCGCGGATTTAGCCCTCCTCCTGTAACATTTCCATCTCCGAAAGCCATCTATATTAGAGATACCAACAGGGCAGCGGCCCTCCGGGGAAGTGCGGGCCGCAAAAAAGCGAACTAAGCCCCGCCGAATGTGAANNCGGGCAGCGGACCAATTCATTCCGGGCGCGACCATCACCGCGCGGCAGGGCGGGGCGAAGCTTGTCACCTATACGGACGAAAACGGCCGGTACGTTTTGGATCTGACGCCGGGAGCGTGGGACATTGAGGTGACGATGTTCGGCTTCACGCCGCAGCACGCCGCGCTCACCGTGACGGACCGATCCAGCAACCGGGACTGGACGCTGGAGATGCCGCGCGACGGCGTGCCAACGGCGAAGCCGGCCTCGACGCCTGCGCCCGCGGCTCCGGATGCGAAGAAGCCGGACGCGCCGGCGCCGGCCACACCGGCGAAGCCAACTACGCCGGCGGCCACGCCCCCGGCATCGAGGCAGGCCGCGCAAACCGGACGCGGCGGGCGCGCCGGCCAGACGCAGGGACGCGGAACGAACGCGCCAGGACGCGGAACGAACGCACCAGGTCGCGGCCAGCAAGGTCCCACTTTTCAAAATGCCGACGTGACGGCGACGGATGCGGGCCAACAGGCCCTGGCAACGGCCGGCGACACAATTCCGGACATGGCAACGGGCGACGCCTCGGATGCGTTCGTGGTGAACGGAACCACCAGCGGCGGCTTGGGGCAGGCATCCGACGACCAGGCAAGGTTTAACCAGATGGGCGGCCGGGGAGGACGCGGCGGCCCCGGTGGGCCGGGCGGCATGGGCGGCGGCGATCAGGGATTGATGTCGCTGGGCGCGAGCCTGGGCGGCGGCGGCGATCCGTTCGGCATGGGCGGATTTGGCGCGGCGGGCGCTAATGGCGGGTTCGGCGCGGATGCCGGTGGCGGCGGCTTCGGGTTGGCCGGTGCCGGTGGCGATGGACGGGCAGGCGCCGGCGGTGGCGGTGGACGCGGCGGC
>PLZX01000120.1 GCA_003152325.1 Bryobacterales bacterium
CCATCTTTTACGCCATCGCCGTCATTATCGCCGGCTACCTGCCCATTTACGTCCTCAGCGGCCCTTCCGGACGGCTGTTCCAGCCCATGGCCGACACCATGTCGTTCGCGCTGCTGGGTGCGCTGCTCTGCGCCCTCACCGTGCTGCCCGTGCTCTGCGCGTTTTTCCTGCGCGGCCAGATCCACGAACCCAAAGTCAGGCTCTACGACTGGGTGCGCCGGCAGTACGGTAGGTCGCTCGGCTGGTGCCTGCGCCACCGCCTCGTCACCGTCGGCCTGGTGCTGCTGGTCTTCGCCTCCTCGCTCCTGCTGATTCCATCCATCGGCGGCGAATTCATGCCGCACCTCGATGAAGGCGCGCTGTGGGTGCGCGCCACCACTCCCTACACTATCTCTTTCGAGGAAGCTTCCGCCCTTTCCCCGCAGATCCGCAACATCCTGATGAGCTTTCCCCAGGTCACCACCGTTGCCAACGAGTTGGGACGTCCGGATGACGGCACCGACCCCACGGGGTTCTTCAACAACGAATTCTACGTCGGTCTGAAGCCCTACAAAGATTCCGCCTGGAAAGGGGGAATCCACTCCAAACCGGAACTCATCGAGGCCGTGCAGCGCAAGCTGGTGGCCTTCCCAGGAGTGATTTTCAATTACACCCAACCGGCCGAGGACGCCGTGGATGAGGCCGAAACCGGCCTCAAGAGCGCCCTCGCCGTCAAGATCTACGGCCCCGATCTCAATTTGCTGGACGAAAAGGCCACGCAGGTGAAGGACATCCTCACCAAAACCCCGGGCATCACCGAGATTACCGTGGTGCGCGAAACCGGACAGCCCAGCCTCATCATCACGCCCGACCGCGCCAAGCTGGCGCGCTATGGATTGAACGTCAGCGACATCAACACCCTCATCGGCACGGCCATGGGAGGCCAGGCCGCCACCCAGGTGATTCAGGGCGAGCGCCAGTTCGATCTCGTCCTGCGCCTTCAGGAGCCCTTCCGCAATGACGAAAACGCCATCCGCAACCTGCTGGTCTCGACGCCCGATGGCCAGTATCTGCCCCTGAGCCAGTTCTGCGAGGTCAAAGTGGAGAGCGGCGCGTCCTTCATCTATCGCGAAGCGAATTCGCGCTACATCGGCATTCAGTTCAGCGTCGAGGGCCGCGACCTGGCCAGCGCCGTCGGCGAAGCGCGCAAGAAAGTGGAAGATGCCATCAAGCTGCCCATCGGCTACAAGTTCGAATGGGGCGGCGAATACAAGGATTACCTTGCATCCCAGGCGCAGATGAAAATCATCCTGCCCCTCACCGTCGTGCTGGTCCTGGCGATTCTATTCGCGCTCTACGGCAACTTCAAATTCCCCGCCATCATTTTCTTCAGCGTGCTGGTCACCGAACCGGTGGGCGGCCTGCTGGCGCTGCGGCTCACCCATACCAATTTCAGCGTGTCTTCCATGCTCGGGTTCGTCGCCCTCATGGGCGTCGCCGTGCAGACCAGCGTAATTCTGTATTCCTTCATCAACAAGTTGCGCCTGGAGGGCAAGCCCATTATGCAAGCCACCCTGGAAGCTTCCGTCTTAAGGCTGCGGCCCATCATGATGACCGCGCTGGTGGCCTGTTTCGGCCTCTTGCCGGCGGCCATGTCGACGGGCATCGGCAGCGATTCGCAAAAACCCTTTGCCATCGTGATTGTGGGCGGCCTCGCCTCGCGGCTGCTGCTCTCGGTTTTCCTGGCCCCTGTTCTCTACGCGCTGGTGGCCCGCGATGGCGATACCTTGCAGGTGTGACATGACTCACGGAGATGAAATGCGGCGATTTGTTTGGATACTGGTAACAGCGGCATGCGTGACGGCGGGTGCACGCGCCCAGACGGCCCTCGACTGGCAGCAGGTGCAGGCGCGTTTCCAGGCCGCCAACCCGGCCCTGCGCGCCGGCCTTCTCAATATCGATGAGGCCAGAGCCGCCGAAATTACCGCGTACCTGCGCCCCAATCCCAATCTCACCGCCGGCCTCGATCAGTTGCAGCCTTTTACCTTCAACCCCTACCGGCCGCTCACCGGCGCGTTTCCCCTGATCTCCCTGAACTATCTGCACGAACGGGAACACAAGCGCGAGTTACGGCTCGATAGCGCCAAACAAGCTACCTCCATCGCCTTTTCGCAGCAGGAGGATCTGGCGCGGACCCTCCTGTTCAGCTTGCGCAACGCTTTTGTGCAGACCCTGCAGGCCAAGGCCGTGTTCGCTCTGGCGAAGGATAACCTGGATTACTTCGACCGCGAATTGGTCATCTCCCGCGATCGCCTGCGCGCCGGCGACATCGCCCAACTCGATATGAACCGCCTCGAGTTGCAGCGCGTCCAGTACGAATCCGACCTCCAGACCGCCCTGGTCAACATGCGCACCGCCAAAATTACGCTTCTGCAACTCCTCGATGACCGCACTCCGGTCGACAAGTTTGACGTCACCGGGCCGTTCGATTTCTCCGATCGCCTCATGCCTCTCGAAGAGTTTCACGCCCAGGCGTCCGCTGCCCGGCCCGATCTCAAAGCCGCTCTGCAGGCCGTTGAGAAGGCCAAGATCGATCACAAGCTGGCCGTCGCTAACGGCTCCACCGACCCCACCTTCGCCGTCGACGCCGCCCACAACCCGCCGTTCAATGTCTATTTAGGATTCAGCGTCAGCATCCCGCTCCGTATCTTCGACCGCAACCAGGGCGAAAAACTCCGCACCGAACTCGACATCACCCACGCCGAGCGAGCCCGCGGAGTCACTGAGGCGCTGGTCTACGGCGATGTCGATTCCGCCTACGTCACCGTCGCCAACAACATCGAGTTGCTCAAGCCTTACCGCGACAAATACCTGAAAATGGCCAAGGACATCCGCGACACCATGGAGTTTTCTTACCAGCGCGGCCAGGCGGCGCTGCTCGATTACCTCGACGCGCAGCGCGACTATCGCGCCACCTACGTGGCTTACCTCAACCTGGTGGGATCTTACCTGACCGCGGCCAGCCAGCTCAATCTCGCCGTCGGCCGCGAATTGATCCAGTAAAAAAAGAGGGCCCGCCTTCGGGCCCTCTTCTGTCGTCGAATTTTGTTTGGACTTCTAGACCAGAGCCACGTTCTCGGCCTGCAGTCCCTTGGGTCCCTGCTTGACTTCGAACTCCACCTCCGCGCCTTCGTCCAGTGAGCGATACCCGTTTGTCTGGATCGCCGAAAAGTGAACGAATACATCGTCGCCGCTGGAGCGTTGGATGAAACCATAGCCCTTGGCGGCATTAAACCATTTCACAGTGCCTTTTTCCTTCACTACTGGTTCTCCTGAAAATTGTTCGTCGTGCTCTTGGGTCTTCCAGGAAAGCGGACTTTCGGGCTGGCTAAGATCTTGCGAGGCGCGTCCAAACAACCAATTCTTTCTGCGTAAGGTATTCTCTCAGATGGCGGATGTATGGTCAAGCACAGTAGTCCGGCGGTAACCGAAGTGGATCTGGTGGAGCGAATTCGCCGCCTCGCCGCCCTGCCCCGGGGCGGCGGCCTGGTGCTCGGAATTGGTGACGATTGCGCCATCTGCCGCCCCCGCGGCGCCGCCGAAGATTTGCTCTTCACCACCGACATGCTGATCGAAGGCGCGCACTTTCTCCCCGCCACCCACCGCCCCGAAGATCTCGGCTGGAAGGCGCTGGCGCGCGGCATCAGTGACATCGCGGCCATGGGTGGCGAACCCCGTTTTTGCCTCGTCTCGCTGGCGCTCGCCCCCCAGGCCGATGGAAAGTGGGTCGATGCCTTCTATCGCGGCCTGCTCCGCCTGGCGCGGCGCGAGGGTGTGGCCCTGATCGGCGGCGATCTCGCGCGCGGCCCCCAGTTCATGTGCGACATCGTGGTCTGCGGCGCCGTGCCGCGCGGCCAGGCGCTGCTGCGCTCCGGCGCCCGCCCCGGCGACGCCATTTACGTTTCCGGCGCGTTAGGCGGCTCAGCCGCGGGCCTCGAGCGCGGCGCCGGCCGCGCCTGGCGCCGCCACCTGCGTCCCGAACCGCGTCTGGCGCTCGGCCGCTTCCTGCGCTGCCTGGGCTCGACTGCCGCCATGGATTTGAGCGATGGCCTTTCGCTCGACCTCCATCGCCTCTGCCGCGCCTCCCGCGTGAAAGCCGAAATCTCCGCCCCGCCCATCTATCCCGGCGCGACGCTCCGCCAGGCCCTCGATGGCGGCGAGGATTACGAGTTGCTCTTCACCGCCCCACCACGCGTTAAGGTCCCTCCCGAATTCGAAGGCCTGCCGCTCACTCAGATCGGCACCATGCGCCGCGGCGCCCCGTCCGTCGACCTGGATGGCGCGCCGCTCCCTCCCCGCGGCTGGGATCATTTCCGGAAACGCTAGTCAGCAAGGCCATATTCAATACTGGTGTTTGGTATGGTATGTTAAGGTATCATGGAAACAGCGCGCAAGATCACCGTCGAGGTGCCGCCGGAGCTTCTCGAAAGGGCGCAACGAGCCAGCGGTTCCGGCATCACCCAGACCGTTCGTACCGGCCTGCAGCTAGTTGCGGCATCGCAGGCCTACGCGAGGCTGCGCCAACTCCGGGGCAAGGTTCGCTTCACGCGCACGTCAACTGAGTTGAAGGCCGACCGATGATCGCGGTCGACACCAGCACCTGGATCGCCTTCCTGCAAGGAGATGCCGGCGAGGACGCGGAACTGCTCGATAGGGCGCTCCGGGACCGGCAGGTGTTAATGGTGCCCGTAGTGCTCACCGAAGTGTTGAGTGACCCGAAGCTTTCTTCAGAGGTTTCACAAACCCTCTCAGAACTACCTCTCTTCGAGGTCAGTCCCGGCTATTGGCAACGGGCAGGCGAATTACGAGCGAAGGTGCTGGCAAAGCGCCGCAAGGCGCGCCTCGGCGATGCCCTGATCGCCCAGAGCTGTATCGATCGCGGGATTCCTCTCCTCACGCGAGACCGGGATTTCCGGGCATTCGCCGACGCTGCCGGCCTCGATCTCCTGATTGGGTCCGCAGGCGCACCCCCTATAATTCAAGAATGAAGTCCCGCCTGCTCACCCTTGCCCTGGCCGCCCCCTGCCTGACTTTCGCCGCCGGCTCGGCGACCGACATCCTGCAACACGTCGCCGCCTTTTACCGCGGCCTGCAGAGCTATGAGGTCCGCGTCACGGTCCAAACCGTCCGCGGATCCGACGTGTCGGAGCGACACTTCGCGGAGACCGGATCGGGCCCCGGAAAGTATCGTGTCGAGTTCGAGAACGCTAACAGCGAACTGCGCGTTGGCGATGGCCAGGACGAGTGGCGTTTTCGTCCGGACACCAACGAATACGCGAAGACGCCACTCGGTGCCGCCGCCGGCACACACATCGGCGCGCTGGCCGAAATCGATCGGCACGTCCGTGAGGCCTCCATCGCCCGCCAGGAGCAGTTCCTCGTGAACGGGAAACCCGTGCCCATCTACGTCGTCGACGTAGCTCGCGACCAGTAGCCCCGCGGCAGCATCGAAGGCGCCGAGCACACCATGTACCGCATCGACCGGCAAACTTTCGTCGTCTACAAGGCCATCACCTACTCGCCCAAGGCCACCGAAATCCTGCTCTATTCCATCGCCAAGTGGAATCAACCGCTGCCCGAAGCTCTGTTTCGCTTCGAACCGCCCGCCTCCGCGCGCGCCACGTCATTCGCTTCCGCGCTCCCCCCGCAGAAGCCCCTCGTCGGCGCCGTGGCGCCTGACTTCACGCTCCCCGACACCGGCGGCCACAACGTCCATCTTCGTGAGTTGCAGGGCAAAGTCATAATTGTCGATTTCTGGGCCACCTGGTGCCCGCCCTGCCGCGCTCTCATGCCGCACCTTCAGAAGATGTATCGCGATGGGGAGAAGCGCGGCCTGGTCGTCCTCGGCCTCGATGTCGGCGAGGACGTGAACACCGTGGAAAAATTCGCCCGCGAACAGTCCTACACCTTCCCTCTCCTGATCGGGGCTGAGCCGGACATCGCGGCCGAGTATTTCGTCGAGGCTTATCCTTCGACTTTCGTGATCGATCGCCTGGGCCACGTCATTTATCGCGATCTGGGCGGCGCCGATCCCGCCAAATTGCAGGCCGCCGTGGAAAAGGCTCTCGGCGGTCACTGAAATCGTTCGCCCAGCCCTTTCCCACGCTAAAATGGAAGCTTGATTGTCACTCTCACGGTCAATCCAGCCATTGACCGCACCATCAGCGTAGACCGCCTGGCATTTGAAGACCGCGCTTACGTCAATTCCAGCCGGGAATCGGCCGGCGGCCGCGGCATCAACGCGTCCCGCGTCATCCAGTCCTTCGGCGGCCAGACCCTGGCCGTCCNNCGGCAATCGCTGCACAAGGCCCAGTGGCTGATGGTTTGCGGCAGCCTGCCGCCGGGCGTTCCACCCTCGTTTTACGCCAAGCTCATCGCCATGGCGCGGGAGAAAAAAGTGAAGACCCTGCTGGATGCCGATGGCGACGCATTGCGCGAAGGAGTGGATGCGCGGCCGACTGTGGTCGCACCCAACCAGCAGGAGGCGGAGCGTCTCCTCGGCCGCACCCTGCTTACGCGCGCCCACCTCCTCGAAGCTGCCGTCCAGATCCGCGCCATGGGCCCGGAATCGGTCGTGCTCTCGGTGGGAAACCGGGGCGCTATCGGAGCCTTTGCCGACGGACTCCTCGAAGCCTTGCCTCCCCGCATCGACGCCCTGTGCCCTATCGGAGCGGGCGACGCGCTCGCGGCCGCCTACATTTGGTCTGCCTCTCGCGGCAGCAGCCAAGCCGAGGCGCTGCGCTGGGGTGTGGCTGCCGGCACCGCGTCGGCGCGCCTGCCCGGCATGAACTTCGCCAGCCTCCACCAGACCGAGGAAATCTACCGCCAGGTGGAAGTGAGGCGCGCCGAATAGCGCGCGGCGATTCCAGCTTGGCTCCCGACCAGCATCGATTCTTCCGCTCGGCCGGAGTCGTTTCGGCCGCCATTTCGCTGAGCCGCCTCACCGGCCTCGTGCGCGAAATGGCCATGGCGCGTCTCTTCGGCGCCGGTCCAGCCAACGACGCCTTCCAGATCGCGTTCCGCATTCCCAACCTCACCCGCAACCTGTTTGCCGAAGGCGCTTTCTCCTCGGCCTTTGTTCCGGTCTTCGCCCAATACCTCAGCGGCAAGGGAAAACGCGAGGCCAACGAACTCTCGAGCGTCGTCTCAACCGCGCTCGTCCTGGTGGTGGGTGCGGTGTGCGCGCTGGGCATGANNCAGGCCATGGGAGCCCTCAACGCCTGCGACCGCTTCGGCGTTCCCGCGCTGGCCTCCGCGTTCTTCAACATCGGCTCGGTGGTATTCGGCCTCGCCCTGGGTTACACCCTAGGCCGCCGCTTCCATCAGGGCCTCATCGTATCGATGGCTTGCGGCGTGCTCGCCGGCGGCGCGCTCCAGTGGTTGTGGCAGGTCCCCAGCCTGCGGCGCGAGGGCTTCGCTTACCGCCCGCGCCTGGACTGGCGCCACCCCGGGCTCCGCCAAATCCTGCGCCTGATGATTCCCGCCCTCCTGGGAAATGCCGCGCTCCAGATCAACGTCACCGTCAACAGCAACCTGGCCTCCGGCATCACCGACGCCGCCGGCCGCGTCATCGATGGCCCGGTAAGTTGGCTGGGGTATGCCTTCCGCTTCCTGCAACTGCCGCTAGGCCTGTTCGGCGCCGCCATCGCCACCGCCACTTTGCCCGCCGTCTCTCGCAGCGCCGCCGCCGGCCGCATGGACGAATTCCGCGCCACTCTGGTGCGTTCGCTCTCCCTCGCCATGCTGCTGACCATTCCTTCGGCGGTGGGACTCGCCGTGCTCGGGGAGAGTATCGTCGGAGCCATCTTCCAGGGCGGCCGGTTCACCGCTTACGACACTCATCAGACCGCCGTGGCGCTCGCCTGGTATAGCGCCGGCCTCGCCGGTTACGCAGCCACTAAAATCCTCGCGCCCGCCTTTTACGCGNNGGGTCTCGCGCTCTCCACGTCGGCGGTCGCGCTGTTCGGCGCTGCCGCCCTGTTTGCGCTCATGCGCCGCCGCCTCGGCTCGCTCCGCGGCCGGACGCTCGCTTCGAACGCCGCAAAGATTCTCGCCGCCTCGGCGCTCATGGGGGCGGTCGGCCGCGCCTCCAGCCTGGCCATTCACTCGATCGCCGCCCCCGGACGCTTCGCCCATCTTGCCGACGTCACCGTTTCCATTCCCCTCGGAATCGCCATGTTTTACGCCGCCGCGCGCTCGCTCGGCGTCCCGGAACTGGAGGCGCTCAAGGCCGCGTGCTACACTTCGAAAAGCAATGCTCCCCGATTTAAGTTTGGTGATCCGCCTCCAGGACATCGATAATCGTCTCGCCGATCTGAGCCGCGAGATCTCCGCCTTACCCAAACACGTCGCCGAAATCGAAAAAAAACTCGGATCGCACGAACGCAAGCTGGAAGCCGACCGCGCCGCGCTGGCCGCCAACCAAAAAGAGCGTAAGAAGTGTGAAGGCGATATCCAGGTGCAGGAACAGAAAATCTCGAAGCTGAAGGACCAGATGCTTCTGGCCAAAACCAACGACCNNTGATGGGCGAATCCGAGCCGCTCGACAAGAACGTGAAGACCGCGGAAGTGGCGCTCAAGTTCGAAAAGGCCCAAGTGGCCTCCGAACAGCAGGTGGCCCGCGAGCGCACCGCCGTGGATGAAAAAGCCTCGCGCGACCTGCAGAAAGAGCGGGCCGGCATCGTGCCCTCCGTTACGCCCATCGTCTACAAACGCTATGAACGCGCCCGCGCAGCCCGCCGCGGCATCGGAATCGCCGAAGTGGTGGCGGGCCGATGCAGCGTCTGCAACATCGCTTTACGGCCGCAGTATTTTCAGGAACTCAGAAGGGCGGATCAGGTGCTGGCCTGCGAAACGTGCCAGCGCATTCTGATCTATAACCCCCCGCAGTCGTTCGACGACCTAGCCGATGATGCGCAGGCCCCCGCCACGCCCTAGCAACTCCGTCCCAACCGCTCTTACCGGTCGCCGAAGCTGTATCCGATCCACACCATTTCGGTTTTCACCAGATTGCTTCCAAACTGCGACAGATTGGGAACGTAGTGGATATCGAACTGCGGGCGAATGAAGATGTGGTCGGTGACAAAGATCTCCACGCCCACGCCGCCATGCACGTTAAAGTGGTTGGCACTTTGGATAAACTGCGATTGGTTCTGGCTGCCGAGCACGGAACTGGAGGAGCCGCTCTCATAGAACTTGAGATTCGCGGCGCCGACACCGCCTTCCAGCTTGAGGGCCACTTTCTTGGTGTTGATCGGCTCGAAAACCCCGTTGAAATCGAACAGGGTCATGCGGGACTGTATGGCTAAGCTGTTCAGTCCGAGCGACCCAGCCGATCCGCTTAGGTCCACGTAAGTCTGTTTGCCGGGCTGCAAAACGACCTCGCCGCCAATACCGAATTTCTTCCAGAGCATCAGGTCGCCGCCAAAGCCCATCATGAAGCCTTTGAGCGCCGGGGTCGGCACGCAAGGCGGATAAAGATCGCCTGTCGTGCAAGTATTCAAATTTTGATCGACCTGGGTGGAACTGGCCTTAGCCTGGACCGCGCCGAATCCAACGTTCAAGTCGAATGCGCTCTGGGCGCTGGCAAATGGAATGCAACACAACAGCACGAAAAGCAGCGGAAGGTAGCGGGAAATGCGTCTCACGTCAGAAGTCTCCTCTGTTTGTTCGGAATGCGCCCGAACTTCTTTTTTATTATCGTCGATCGCGGGCACCCGCGAATCACCTAAGTTTCGGCTCGGAACGACAGGCCGTGCCGCTTCATCTCTTACGACGCGGACGCGGCAATCGAGGTTTCATGCCTATTGTACCTGAGGTTTCTGGCATTTCGGGCAGAAGTGTGAGGACCGCTGCGCCACCAGGACTCTCCGGATGGCTGTGCCGCAATTCACACATGGCTCGCCGGTGCGCTGGTACACGCGGTGGCTGAATTGAAAGAACCCCTTGCGGCCCTCGGCGTCGACATAGTCCGAAATGGAAGATCCACCCGCCGCGATGGCTTCCGTCAGCACTGTCACCATGCCGTCGAAGAGCCGCCGCACCCGGGCCTCTCGCAGCCGCGAAGCCACCGTCATGGGGTGGATGCCCGCGCGAAACAGCGCCTCGTCGGCGTAAATGTTGCCGACCCCNNCGCGCCGCGAACTCCTGGAACGGGACTTCCAGCGGCTCCGGCCCCAGCCGCGCGACGCGCGCCGGGAATTCCTCGCTGAACTCAATGCAGCCGAACTGCCGGCTGTCGTCAAACAGCAGCCGGCCGCGGTCGAACGTGAAGATGGCGTGAGTGTGCTTGCCGGCTGCTCCGCCCAGCAGCAACCGCCCCGTCATGCCCAGATGAATTGTCAGATAGCCGGCGTCGAGCGTCAATACGATGAACTTGCCGTACCGTTGGATGGCCCGGATACGCCGCCCTTCGAGGCGCGCCGAAACGCGCTCCGGCAGAGCCCCGCGCAGGATCCTCCGGCTACGGAATTCCACGCCCGCGATGCGCCGGCCTTTCAGCCCCGCGATGGATCGTGTAACGGTTTCGACTTCGGGAAGTTCGGGCACCTCAGTGCCGCGCCGCCCCGGGCGCCGCTCCGGNNGTGTACAGGTTGCGGCCGTCCACCAGGATGCGCGTCGCCATCCGGCCCGCCAGGCCGGCCAGATCCAGCGTGCGGAATTCCTGCCATTCCGTCACCACCACCAGCGCGTCGGATTCCTCCGCCGCATCGCCGGCCGACTCGCAATAGCGAATCTTCAGGTCCGGCCGTTGCTCGCGGCACGCGTTCATGGCGATCGGGTCATACGCCTTCACACGCGCGCCCATCGCCAGCAGCCGTTCGGCAATGTGCAGGCTTGGGGCGTCGCGCAAATCGTCCGTATCGGGCTTGAAGGCCAGGCCCAGCAGCGCGATGGTCCGCCCTTTCAAGATATAAAGTTTCTCCTGCAGCTTCTGGATCACCATCTGCCGCTGCGCCGTGTTCACGTCGAGCGACGCCTGCAGCAGCCGGCTCTCATAGCCGTACTCGCGCGCTGTGTGCAGCAGCGATTGAATGTCTTTCCCGAAGCAACTGCCGCCCCAGCCCACGCCCGGGTTCAGGAACCTCTTTCCGATCCGCGAATCCAGGCCGATGCCGGTCATCACTTCCGTCGCTTCAGCTCCCACGCGCTCGCAAATATTCGCGATTTCGTTGGCGAATCCGATTTTCATCGCCAGAAATGCGTTGGCGGCGTACTTGATCATCTCCGCGCTGGTCAGCGTCGTCTCAAACAGCGGCACGGTGCCCAGCGCCGCCGGCCGCGGCACCCCGTGAAGCGCTTCGAAGCTCTGCTCCACCAGCGGTTGGTAGAGCTGGCGCATGATCCCCAGACTTTGTTCATCCGAGGCGCCGATCACGATCCGGTCCGGATACAGAGAATCGGCCAACGCGCAACCTTCCCGCAGAAACTCCGGATTGCTCGCCACACCGAAGCGGATCTGCCGCCGCTCGCCCGGCCGCGCATCCGCAATGCCTTCCCGCACCAGCGCTTCCACCAGGTTGCCGCTCCCCACCGGGACCGTGGATTTGTTAACCACCACGCGAAATCGCGTGCCGTCCATGGACGCTCCGATGCTCCGCGCGGCCGCTTCCAGATACGCCAGGTTGGCCTCCCCGGAAGGTAGCGGCGGCGTGCCCACGGCGATGAAAATCACGTCGCTTTCCGCCGCCGGCCCGGCCAGTTCCGTCTGGAAATCGATTCCGCCCCTGGCCGCCGCCAGCGGAAGCAGCTTTTCCAAAAAAGGTTCGTAGATAACCGGTTCGCCCCTGCGCAGCCGGGCGATTTTCGCTTCGTCCGTGTCCACACACGTCACCCGGTGCCCCACGTAGGCGAGGCACGCCCCCGTCACCGTGCCTACATATCCCGTTCCAATGACCGTCACTCGCATGATGGAATCAGTGCCACCGAACCCTTGACGGTTGAGTATACCAAGCGGCGCGGAGCCGGTTTCCGAGATCCGCTACAATCAAGAAAACCATGCAGACGATTCTCGTGATCGATGACGACGAGGGCCTGCGCGACACGATCGGAGTGATGCTCGAGCAGGACGGCTTTCGCGCCGTCCTCGTCGGCGATGGCCGCAGCGGCTTCGATAAAGCGGTCACCCTCAAGCCCGATCTCGTCCTGGTGGATCTCCGCCTGCCCGGTATGAGCGGCACCGAAATCTGCAAACAACTGCGTGCCGCCAAGGTGAAGACTCCCATCATCGTGCTCAGCGCCATGGGCGACGAGCTCGATAAAGTCCTCCTGCTCGAAATCGGCGCCGACGATTACGTCGTCAAACCCTTCGGCACCCGCGAGCTGATGGCCCGCATCCGCGCCGTCCTCCGCCGCGCCGGACCCGACGCCCGCAAGGTGGTTCGATTCTCCGATACCGATGTCGACTTCGAAAGACGCATCGTCACCCGCAAGGGCGAAGAGCTCAAGCTCACGCCGGCCGAGTACAATCTGCTCTGCTATTTCCTCCAGAATCCCGACCGCCCCCTTACCCGCGACATGATTCTCAACTCCGTCTGGGGCTACGAATTCTTCCCCAACACCCGCACCGTGGATGCGCACGTCGTGAAACTCCGGCAAAAGCTCGAGCCCGACGCCAACCAGCCCCGTCACTTCCTCACCGTCCACGGGGTGGGCTACCGATTCCTCCCCTAGCCTGCCGTGCTTCTGCGGGAAGCCGCTGCCGGCACACCGCATACCCCTTGACGCCGCCGACACGATCATTCACAGTAAGTCATAACCTCTGCTCATTAGGAGAATCTCCATGAAGTGGCTCATCACCCTGGCGGCATGCTTCGCAGCCGTCGCCTCCGCCGCCGACATCAGTGGCAATTGGAATGGCACTGCCGAAAACCAGGGCCAATCCATTCAACGCACCTTTACGTTCAAAGTCGATGGCGCCAAGCTCACCGGCGAAACCAACAGCGAAATGTTGGGCAAGTCCACCATTAACGATGGCAAGGTCGACGGTGACACCATCTCCTTCAGCATCACCGCCAGCTTAGGCGGGAATGAAATGAAGATTACCTATAAAGGCAAAGTCTCCGGCGACACCATCAAACTCACCAGCCAATTTCCCGGCATGGATGGCGGCCAGGGTCAAAGTATCGAATGGACCTTGAAGAAGGCTTCCTGACGCGGGCTGGTACACACAGCTCCGAACGCGGTGTTCTGCGCGCCAGTCGCCGTTTCCTGCCTTAAGCCCGGGGGTGGAAGACCGGCGTCGCCCCCTGGCCTCCCCGCGATTTTACAGGTCGGTACCGAGTTTAACCCCGCCAGGCAGCCCGATGCCCGCAGGATGGGCGACAATAGCGGAATGCTGCCCGAAGCGCATGGCCGGTCGGCAAAACGTCCGGTCCTGATTGTGGAAGATTCGGAGAATAGCGCCGCGATGCTGGAAATCGCGCTGTCGTTGATCCCTGCCATCACCGTCTTGATGGCTACTTCGGCGGTGGAGGCCTGGCGCATCCTCAGCGGCGGCACGGCCGTCCAGGCGGTCGTCACCGATTTGAACATGCCCCGCATGGATGGTTTCGAGCTGATCCGCCGCATGCGCCAGGACTGCCGCCTGGCTGGCCTGCCCATCGTCGTGGTCAGCGCAGATACCGACCCCGACACGCCCGAGCGCATCGCACAGTTGGGCATCAGCGCCTATTTTGCAAAACCCTTTTCACCCGCCGAGGTCCGGCGGAAACTGGAGCAACTTCTCGATGCCACCCCCCAGGATGCTACCACCCGGTAGACTCTGTACCTTCGCGCTGCTCACGGCGCCGTTTTTATTGGCCGCGCAATCATCGCCGGAAATCGCCGGCATCGTGGCCAGGCTCGACCGGCTCGAGCAGGAAAACCGCGCGCTCTCCGAACAGGTTCGCGATCTGCGCGCTGAGCTCGCCGCCGCGCGGGCTCCGCAGGCTGCCGCCCCGGGCAATTCCGCCACCCCCGCCGCGGTCCAGGCCACTCCCGAAGAGCGGCTCGACATCCAGGAGCGCCGCATGGACGAGCAGGCCCAGACGAAAGTCGAGGCCTCGCAGCGCTTCCCCATCCGCCTCACTGGAATGGCGCTGTTCAACACGTTTCTCGATTCCTCCCACAGCGGCGGCGTCGACTATCCCACCGTGGCCGCGCCCTCGGCCAGCGCCGGCCGCGCCGGAGCCACCATGCGCCAGACTCTCCTCGGCCTCGAATTCCGCGGCCCGCGCTCTTTCCTGGGCGGAACCGTGCACGGCTCGGTCTACATGGATTTTTACCAGGGCGCTGCGCCGCTTGACGAGTGGATCCGCCTCCGCACCGGCACCATCCAGGTTGATTGGCAAACCCGGAGCGTCATGGCTGGCGTCGATAAACCCATTTTCAATCCGCGCGAGCCCAATTCGCTGGCACAGGTCGGCGTGGCTCCGCTCACCGGCACCGGCAATCTCTGGCTCTGGCTGCCCCAGGTTCGCTTCGAACAGGATTTCGCTTTCTCACCCTCCACCGGCCTGCGCGCACGCGTGGGAGCCGTCGAAACCCATGAGGTCAACCCCTACGGCCCGCCGCCGGCCAACAGCCAGGTGGAACCCGTGCGCCCCGCTCTCGAAGGCCGCTTCGAGGCTTACCACAAGCTCGACGACCAGCGCCGCCTGGAGCTCTCTGTCGGTTTCCATACCAGCACCACGCATGACTCCGGTCTCTCCGTGCCGTCCCGCCTGGTCTCGGCCGATTGGTTCTTCAATCCATGGAAACGCCTCGAATTCTCCGGCGCATTCTTCTCCGGACAGAACGTCGCCAGCCTCGGAACCGGCGCCATCAACCAGGGCTATTATGTACAAGGCAATTACGCCGAATCCATCAACACCCTCGGCGGCTGGGGCCAGTTCACCATCCACGCCGCCCCGCGCTTGGATTTCCACCTCTTCACCGGCCAACAGGATTACGAGGACCAACAGTTGAAGCAGGGCAGTGTCGGTAAGAATCTCATGTTCGGCGGCAATCTCTATTTCCGCGTCGCCCCCAACGTTCTTCTGGGGCCGGAAGTGACGCAGTTGCGCACGTTCTATCTTGGGCAGGGAACCCGTATCAACAATCATTATGATCTGGCGTTGGCTTATCTTTTTTAGCGCTCTCCTGTGGGTCGCCCATCCGCTCGCGGCCGGCGCGGCGGACCTCAAGGGACAGGTGGAGATCACCAACTCGCGCGAGGCCGTCGTCCGCCGCAACAAGGATTATTCCGGCGTCGTGCTCTGGCTCGTGCCCGTCGATCCGGCGCAGGCCGCGCCCATCCTCCCACGCCACGTGGAGATGGCCCAGAAGGACAAGACCTTTACTCCCCACGTGGTCGCCATCCCCGTCGGTGGCACGGTCGATTTTCCCAACCAGGACCCGGTCTTCCACAATGCCTTCTCCAATTTCGCCGGCCAGCCTTTCGATGTCGGCTATTACCAGCCGGGTACTACCCGGTCGGTCACCTTCAAACACGCTGGCATCGTCCGCGTCTTCTGCCAGATTCATCCGCTGATGAGCGCCATTATCGCCGTGCTAGCCACGCCCTGGTTCGCCGTAACGCCCACTACCGGCAAGTTCACAATCGCCGGCGTCCCACCGGGCGAATACCACCTGCGCCTGTATCATGAGCGCGCCCTGCCTGAGAATCTCGAGTTCATGGAGCGCACCATTTCCGTGCCCCCGGCCGGTTTCACCCTGCCGCTCATTTCCATTTCCGAAACCGGCTACATCCCGGCTCCTCACATGGATAAATTCGGCAAGCCCTATCCGCCGGCCGGCTATGGCGGAGGCGCCGGCCAATGAGGTCGCGATTCTCCCGGCTGTCGCTGCTCACCAAAATCCTGCTCTCCACTACCGTCTCCATCACCATCCTGTTCGCCTTCACCGGCGAGATTGTCCTCCACAGCATCAACCGCACCATGGCCGACAGCCTGCAACAGGAACTCCGCGCCAGCTTCCAGACCTACACCTCACTGTGGAATGCCCAGTCCGACCTGCTCTCGACCGTCAGCCGCATCATCAGCAACACCTCCGATGTCCGCGGCCTCATTAGCACCGGCGACCGCGCCACCATCGAAGACGCCGCCGGTGAGCTCTGGTCGAAATTCGTCCCCACCGAGGCCTTCTTTCTGGTCACCGACGCCCCCGGTCGCATCATCGCCTCCCTCGGGGCGCGCACCAGCCTCACCCTCCCCAGGGAGTTCATGGCATCCGCCGCCGAGCACTTCCCCAATCAGGCCGCCGGCTTCTTCGTCCAGGAGGGCGACCTGTACCATCTCTCCGTCACCCCCATCTACGTACAGTCCTCCGGCCGCGACCAGGCCCTCATCAACGTGCTGGTCGCCGGCTATCGCGTGGACGCCCTGGTGGCCGGCCGCCTCAAGGATTCCACCGGCGGCAGCGATTTCCTCTTTCAGCCGCTCGGCAGTTCCAAAGTGGTCTCCACTCTGAATCCCCGCGCCACCGCGGCCGTAAACCGCAACATCTCGACTGCCGGCGCGGAGCTTGTCAGCGACGGCGTGTCCGAGTACGCCTGGTCACGCACGCCGCTCAAGGATATTTCCGGCCGGCCGGTCGCCGAGCTCCGCATCCTCCGTAGCTTTGACGATGCGCGCGATCGCATTGCCGCCCTCTACAACCGCATCGTCTTGCTCTGGTTCGTCGCCGTTTCCGTCGGCTTCTGCCTGACATACGTGTTGGCGCGCCGCATCGTCGAGCCCGTCAAACAGCTCGACCGCGCTGCCGCGGAAGTGGCCCGCCAGAATTATGCCATCGAAGTGGAAGTGAGGAGCGAGGACGAGATGGGACGGCTCGCGCGCACCTTCAACAACATGTGCGCCTCCATCCGCCAAGCCCGCGAAGATCTCATTCGCCAGGAGCGCATCTCCACCATCGGCCGCCTCTCCGGCTCCATCGTCCACGACCTTCGCAATCCCCTGGCCGCCATTTACGGCGGCGCCGAAATGCTGGTCGATGCCGACCTGCCTCTTCCCCACGTCAAGCGTCTCGCCGGCAACATCTACCGCGCGTCCCGCCGCATTCAGGAATTGCTGCAGGATCTGCTCAACGTCTCCCGCGGCAGCCGCGGCGGCCCGGAAATGTGCCGGCTCCGCGAAGTGGCTTCGGCCGCCTGCGATTCGCTCGCCGTTACCGCCCAGTCCCAGGGCGTCGAGGTCTCCCTCTCCATCGCCTCCGAAATTGAACTACCCGTCGAGCGCAACCGCATGGAGCGCGCCTTCGTCAACCTGGTCGCCAACGCGCTGGAAGCCATGCCCGATGGCGGCTCGATCGAGATTTCCGCTGAGCTCGAGGGTGATTCTGTAACCGTCCATGTCTCCGATAACGGCCCCGGCATCGCGCCCGAAATCCGCTCGCAACTTTTCCAGCCCTTCGTCACCGCCGGCAAGCGCAACGGCCTGGGCCTGGGCCTGGCGCTTTCCCGCCAGACGGTGATCGAGCACGGCGGCGACATGTGGGTAGATTCCCAGCCTGGGCGCGGCGCCCGATTCAGCTTCCGGCTGCCCGGCGCCAGAGCCAGCCAGGCCCAAGCCCAACACGTGTAACTTTCATCCGAAGTATTGGGTCGGTTTGTCCGCACAGACGATACCACACCTTTGATCAGTGTTGCCGCCGCGCCAAGAGCAGCAATTAAAAGAGTAACGATGCGAGCGTCGAGGCCATCTTCAATCTGGGTACGCTCGGGCGGAACGACACCTCGCCACCCCGATGTCGGACCTGTTCAGGGGCGGAATCCCTTAGGACTTCGCTTTCTTCGAAGGTTTCGACTTGCCAGAACTGTTGAGGGCCACCGCTTGGCGAACGAGCGCCTTGAAGGCGGACTCGTCAGCTTCTTCTCCTTCGTGGATGTCGATCGCGCGGCGTGCGTTTCCGTCGAGACTCGAGTTGAAGAGACGGGCCGGATCCCTCAGAGACGCGCCCTTGGCGAAGGTAAGCTTCACGATATTCTTGTAGGATTCGCCAGTGCAGATGATGCCGTCGTGCGACCAAATCGGAGTACCTCTCCACTTCCACTCCTCGACGACGTCCGGGTCTGCTTCCTTGATGAGCTTGCGCATTCTGCTGAGCGTTTTCCCGCGCCAGTCCCCGAGTTCGGCGATTTTTTTCGAGATGAGCTCCGATGCCGACTGGCCTTGGCTCGCGCCCGACTTTTTCATGTTCTCATCCTATGAAGTTCCAGAGATATTTCATTTGCAAGACAGTGGAGGAATATCATCACTTTGCAAAAAGAAAAGGCTGCGGCTCAAAATATTATACTCAACTTCCGCACCGACTTCATGGGCCCGTCTACAAGCTTCTGTTGACTGTTTTTGTCCCGAAACTTACCCCTTTCGGGACGGCAGCGCCGGGCGTCGCGGCGATTGGCGGTCCACTCTCCAAGATGGCGGTTTCACGACCCCGATCTTGCGAGCACACCCCTCGCCCTGCAGGTAAACGGTGCGGGACTGCTCGGGGGGCAGTCCTCGGAGCTGGGACCCTGATCAGATCGCGTTTGGGCGGCTATGGACCGACTCCATTGGCGGAGCGCTTTGCGAGCGAAGAGTCCGGACATCCCGCATTGGCGGTTGGCCGAAAAAACGGCTGTATTCACGGTTGAATTGGCTGGCGCTTTCATACCCGACCTCAAACGCGGCACTTGCGGCGTCCAAACCATCCATGAGCATACGTGCGCGCGCTGCCTGTAACCGAACCTGTTTCTGATACTGAAGCGGACTCAAGGTGGTCAAGGCCCGAAAATGATGGTGCAGCGTAGACACGCCCATGCCCGCCATTTCGGCGAGATCTTCAACCCGCAGCGGCTTTGCATAGTTCGCTCTGATCCAGGCGATGGCTTTTGCCGTTCGGTGGCTCTGTTCTCCTAATGTTGCAATCGCGCGAAGACGTGCTCCCTCCGTACTGCTAAGGATTCGGTATATGATTTCGCGTTGGATAAGGCCACTGAGAAACGGAATGTCCTGTGGCGTCTGGAGCAGGTCCACAAGCCGGCAGCATGCACTGAGAAATTCCATCGTGGTCTCACCTGTTGCCATCGCAAGATTGTCATTCGGCGCCTCAGCCACCTGAATCTCCTCGCGGCTGAGGAGCTCACGGATGACAGACATTCCGAGTTTGAGCGACAATGCCAGGCAGGGCACCTCTTCACTTGCCTCGATCACCCGGCTAATGACCGGCAAATCGACCGACGTCAGCAGGAATCGCGACGAATCGTAGATGAAAACTTTTTGGCCGAGTTCTACGCGCTTCCGGCCTTGGGCAATTACGGTAACGCTTGGCTCGTAAGTCATTGAGCACGGAGCCGTAGGCGCGATGCGACGGTGGAGTGTCAGCCCGGGAATATCGGTTGCCCGGTTCTCTCCGGAGCCAATCAGCGTAGCAACCTTCCGAGCCAGTTCAGCCCGCAATTCGGCTGCTCGATCTTGGGATATACCGGCATCTCCCGTTAGTTTTCTCACGGTCACCTTGCGTTCTCCTCTGCCTGTAGGATAGCCTCGCCGGTGTGGATATACCAACAGTTTTGGCGGAGAGCGGCAGAAATAGGCAATTAATAGGAAGGATTAGGATACCGCTCTAACGGGGCCCGACTGTAACCTGAAAGCAGGAGAAGGGGCTCCAAAGGAAAATGCAGAAGCGCAAACTTGGAAAGAGCAACCTGGAGGTTTCAGCCATCGGCCTCGGCTGCATGGGAATGAGCTTCGGTTACGGTCCGCCCAAAGACAAGCAGGAGATGATCTCGGTCATCCGGGCAGCCGTGGAACGCGGCGTGACATTCTTCGATACTGCGGAAGTCTACGGCCCGTTCCTCAATGAAGAACTCGTAGGTGAAGCCCTGGCGCCCTTCCGTGCGCAGGTCGCGATCGCCACGAAGTTCGGGTTCTACTTCGACGCGAATGGGAAACAAGCTGGCTTGAGCAGCCGGCCCGAGCACATCAAGGAGGTCGCGAACGCATCGCTCAATCGACTCAAAACTGATGTCATCGATCTGTTCTATCAACACCGCGTTGACCCGAACGTGCCGATCGAGGACGTGGCGGGAGCGGTGAAAGACCTCATTCAGGAAGGTAAGGTCAGGCACTTCGGCCTCTCAGAGGCAGGCGTGCAGGTAATCCGCCGCGCGCATGCGGTCCAGCCCGTCACCGCCCTTCAGAGCGAATATTCGTTGTGGTGGAGGGAACCTGAGGCGGAGATTCTTCCGACTCTCGAAGAACTCGGAATCGGCTTTGTTCCGTTCAGCCCTCTGGGCAAAGGGTATCTCACGGGCAAGATCGACGAAAACACCACGTTCGATAGCACCGACTTCCGGAACACCGTGCCTCGTTTCAGCCCGGAGGCTCGGAAGGCGAACCGGGCGTTAGTAGACCTGCTGGAGACCATCGCTCAGCGTAAAAAGGCGACACCGGCTCAGATCGCGCTCGCCTGGGTTCTTGCTCAGAAGCCCTGGATGGTTCCGATTCCGGGGACGACGAAACTCCGTCGCCTGGAGGAGAACGTCGCGGCAGCCTCCATCGAGCTCAGCGATGAAGATCTCCGCGAAATTGAGAGCACCACATCCGAGATCACGGTGCAGGGAGCTCGTTACTCTGAGGGCGCGCAACGGATGATCAACCGCTAAACGCGCGCGAGGAGCAACGGTACAGCGTTGGGGCGGGCCAATCGAGGAAATTCGGCCGGGCGACGTGGTTGGCNNCCCAATAAGAGGGACGATGCGCTCCGCCTCGGCGCCGACGAAGTTGTGGTGTCCCGCGACACCAACGAGATGCAGAAGCACGCGGGCAGGTGAACCCAGCGGGAAGATACAATCCAGGAAGTGGCTTGGGGTCTTCAAACTGACCCACTATCCCTCTGTGCGATAATCTTACTGGAGTCTTACCATGGAAACCACCCGGCTCTCCACCAAGGGCCAGATCGTCCTGCCGAAGAGCGTACGAACTGCCCATGCCTGGGGACCAGGCACTGAGTTTGCCGTCGAAGAAACTCGCGAGGGTATTCTGCTGCGCCCTGCCCGGCCTTTTCCCAAAACCACGCTAGACCAAGTGGTTGGTTGCCTACGGTATAAAGGCAAGGCCAAGACGCTAAAACAGATGGAAAACGCCATCCGACGCGAGGTGATGGATCGTCATGACCGCGGTCGATACTAATGTTGTGGTCCGGCTGTTGACTGAAGACCATCCCAAACAAGCGGCCGCCGCCCGGTCCCTGTTTGCTGCCGGACCAATCTGGATCGCGAAGACCGTGTTGCTGGAAACCGGCTGGGTTCTGCGCAGACTGTACGGATTCGGGGAGACCGCCGTCCGCGATTCCTTCACGAAGTTGTTGGGTTTTGAAAACGTGCACATCGAGGATGAGCCCTCTGTGGTGGCCGCCCTTGCGCTGATTGCCCACGGACTCGATTTCGCCGATGCCCTGCATTTGAGCAGCCGGCCCGCGGGCGCCGCCTTTGCTTCCTTCGACAAGTCTTTTGTCAGCCGTGCGAATCGCGCCGGCGCCTCCAAAGTTTCCGTCCCCTAAATGCTACGCTGAACTCTTGGCGCGCCATCCACTCTTCAAGCCCTACCTCGCGTTAATCGCCGTCTGCTTTTTCTGGGGAACCACTTACCTCGGCATTCGCATGTCGCTCGAATCTTTCCCTCCGCTCGAGCTGGTCTGCGTGCGATATCTGATCTCCGGTTCCATCCTTCTGCTTTTCGCCAAAGCGCGCGGCATCTATCTGCCTCGCGGACGCGAGCTGGCGGCTGCCTGTTTCAGCGGCTTTCTCACGCTGGGCATCGGCAACGGCGCGCTGGTGTTTTCCGAAGTCCTCATCCCCAGCGGGATCGCCGGCCTCATCGTCACGATCTCCCCGTTCTGGATGGTCGGTGTGGAAGCCCTGCTGCCCGGCGGAGCGCGCCTGCACGCACCCACCATCGGCGGCATGGCCGTGGGCTTGCTCGGCGCCGCCCTGCTGTTCCTGCCGGCTGCCGGCGCGCACTCGATCGACCACAACCTGCTCAACGGTTTCCTCTTGCTGCAAATCGGCATGGCTGGCTGGTCGTTCGGCTCCATTTACCAGCGGCGCAATGCCGGGCGCGCCCACCCCGTCATCGCCGGGGGCGTGCAGCAACTGGCCGCCGGAGTGATCCTGCTTCCCTTCGTGCTCGCCATTCCGCAGCCGCCCGTCCACTGGAGTTCGCGCGGCGTCCTGGCGCTCCTCTACCTGGTCTGTTTCGGCTCCATCGTCGGGTACAGTGCGTTCGTCTACACCATGGACCGGCTGCCCGTCGCCATTGTTTCACTCTATTCCTATATCAATGCCGTGGTGGCCGTTCTCTTGGGCTGGCTGGTTTACCGCGAACGTTTCGGCGTCAACGAAATTTTCGCCATGCTCATCATTTTCGCTGGAGTGGCTCTGGTGAAGCGCTATTCGCACCGCGCGGCCAGCCGCTAGCCGTCGCCTAGCTTCGTCCCACCAGCTTCGCGCCCAGCGCGCCACCCGCCATGCTCAGGCAGGTGACGAACACGAACAGGAATGCCAGCGCGAACAAAAGCAGCATCACCATGCCTTGCGTCGTCTGGATCAGATGCGTCATCTGCGCCATCATGTTTGGGTCCTGGGTGGGAAAGTTCTTCATCTGGTCCAGGATGGTTTTGCCCAGCTTTCCCGAAAGCGCGTCCGGAATCAGCGTGGCGGTGAAGACGATGGCCGCAAAGCCGTACGTCAGCAAGCCCGTGATCCAGCCGATCTTCACGCCCGCGCTCACGTCCAGCCGCGTACCCGTCTTCCGGCAGTATAGGAACACCGCGAAGAATCCCGCCGCGGGCCAGTTCAAAATCGGCACCAGGAAGTTCAACAACGTCGCGCCTACCGCCGCCATCAGGGCAATCCGCACCGCGATGGGGTTCCGGAAGTTCAGCGGCAGCGGCGCCGGGCGAGGCTCCACCACCGGCTCCGGCAGCAGAGCCACATCGGTCGCTGCGGTCACCCCGTAAACATTCGGTTCGATGTCCGGAATTTCAATTTCCCGTTGCGGCTTTCCGCACTTGTTGCAGAACAGAGAATCCGGGGGGAGTTGCGCGCCGCAGGTGCAGATGTCCGCCATTGTCTACTTTCAGTGTGGCGCACCCGTGCACGGGGAAGCAACTAGTGGAACCGTACCTTAACGTCCGGTTTGTTCTCCAGGCGCGTAGTATCGATGAAGCGGACGCGCGCGGGCGTTGAAGTCATCACAACCGCTTGCGTGTGCACGCCGTCTCCCGTGAAGCGCACGCCCTGCAGCAGGTTGCCGTCCGTCACCCCGCACGCGGCGAACACCAGGTTTTGCCCCGGGGCCAGTTCGCGCGTCGTGTAGATCTTGTTCACATCGCGGATACCCATGCTCTGCATGCGCTCTTTCTGCGCGTCGTCCTTCACCACCAGGCGCCCCAGAATCTCGCCGTTCAGGCAGCGCAGCGCCGCCGCCGTCAGCACGCCTTCCGGCGCGCCGCCCGATCCCATTACTGCGTGCACCCCGGTTCCCGCCACCGCCGCGCCGATTCCGGCCGAAAGATCGCCATCCGAAATCAGCCGGATCCGCGCCCCCGCTTCGCGAATATCCGCGATCAACTGGGCGTGCCGCGGCCGGTCCAGCACCACCACCACCAGGTCGTCCACCCCGCGTTGCAGCCGCCGCGCGATCGCCTTGAGGTTATGTTTCACCGGCGCTTCCAGATCCACCGACCCCTTGGCCGCCGGCCCCACCACAATTTTCTCCATGTAGCAGTCCGGAGCGTGCAGCAAGCCGCCACGGTCGGAGGCCGCCAGCACTGTGATCGATCCCGCGCCGCCCGTCGCGCACAGGTTGGTTCCCTCCAGCGGATCCACCGCGATATCCACCGTGATGGAAGCACCCACCGAACCGATCCCGACTTTTTCGCCGATGTACAGCATCGGCGCCTCGTCGCGTTCTCCCTCGCCGATCACGATGGTGCCGTCGATCGCCAGCGTATCCATCGAGCGGCGCATCGATTCCACGGCTGCATGGTCCGCCGCTTTGGCGTCACCCATTCCCATTGTGCGCGCGGAGGCGATGGCAGCCTCTTCCACGACGCGAAGCATTTCCAGCGAGAGATCGAACATGTGGTAGCTTTCTCAACATGGACAATAACACAGTCCTCGTGCTGGCGAATCCGGCCGACCCCCAACTGAAGAAGCTGGCCGCCCTTCCGGAGACAACCTCCATCGCCGTCGGCGACACCGCGGAAGCCTTCGCGCGCGCCGCTGCCCAAGCGGACGTGCTCTTCAACTGGTCGGAATCCGGCCCGCTGTTCCGCGAAGTCTTCACCATGTGCCCGCAACTCCACTGGGTGCATTCGCGCGCCGCCGGCCTCGATAACCTCCTCTTTCCGGAAATCGTCGAAAGCCCCGTGCCGCTCACCAACGGCTCCGGAGTCTTCAGCCCGCCGCTCGGCGAATTTGTGCTCGGCGCCATGCTCTATTTCGCCCAGGATTTCCGCCGCCTCATCCGCTGCCAGGCCGCCGGCGTCTGGGAGACTCGCGATATTGAAGAAATCACCGGGCGCACCGTCGGCATTGTCGGTTATGGCGATATCGGCCGCGCCATCGCCACCCGCGCCCGCGGCCTGGGCATGCACGTCCTCGCTTTGCGCCGCACCGGCCCGCCCTTGTACAGCGTTGACCCCCTTATCGACGGCTTCTACGGCCCCGCCACGCGCCTGGAGATGATCGCCCGCTGTGATTACCTGGTGGTCTCCGCACCCCTCACCCCTGAAACTCGCGGCCTGATCGGCGCCGCCGAATTCGCCGCCATGCAGCCGCACACGGTGGTCATCAACGTGGGTCGCGGCCCGGTCATCGACGAGTCCGCTCTGGTCGATGCCCTATCCACCCATCGCATCCGCGGAGCGGCCCTCGACGTCTTCGACGCCGAGCCTTTGCCCGACGCTCATCCCTTCTACTCCCTGGAAAACGTGCTGCTTTCGCCGCACTGTGCCGACCACACGCCGGATTGGCTGGAGCGCGCCATGCAGTTCTTCCTGGAACAATTCGAGCGTTACCGCAAAGGCGAAACGCTCCTGAACGTAGTCGACAAACGCCGCGGCTATTGAAATCGCCACCGCCCCCTCACCCCACGTACTTCGCGTACAACCCTCTTGCCACCGCCGTATCGCTGGTGCCTTTGATGATCGCCCGCCCATCCGCAAAAATCGTCATCTCATACGGCGCCAGCACAAACCGCAGCGCAAACTCGTTCGCCCGCACTTCCCCCAGCGGATCCAGGCGCGCTTTCAATTCCCCCAGATCCATCGGCCGCGCCCGCTCGTGGATCTGCACCGCATTGCGCCCGCACAGCGTGGCCGCCGGCCGCGCCAGTTCTTCCAGGTACGGAAACTCGCGTCGCCCGCACGTCGGGCAGTCCGGATCGCGCTCCGGCGCGTCGATCTGACGGATGGGGCCGCCCCACACGTCCATCGTTGTGATGCGCGCCCGCACGGCCGCCGCATGCCCGCACAGAATCCGCATCGCGTCCGCCACCTGCCAGGATGCCACTGCCGACACTATCGCGCCGATCACACCCGCCGTTTCGCACGTCGGTTGCGCGCCCGCCGGCGGCTCCGGATATACGCACCGCAGGCAAGCGGTGCGCCCCGGAATCACCGGCATGGTCAGCCCGTAGCTTCCCACCGCGGCTCCGTAGATCCACGGAATCCCGCGGCTCACCGCAAAATCGTTAATCAGGTAGCGTGCGTCGAAGTTGTCTGTGCCGTCCAGAATCAGATCCGCGCCGCTCAGCAGCTCCGCGATGTTCGACGCGGTCAGATCGGCCACCACGCCCCGCACTTGGATCGTGGAATTGATGCGCCGGAGGCGCCGCTCCGCTGCCGCTGCCTTGGGCAGCGCCTGCACCGCGTCCTCTTCTTCGAACAGCCACTGCCGGTGCAGATTCGCCGGCTCCACGTAGTCCCGGTCGATGATCGTGATCCGCCCGCACCCGGCCCGCGCCAGCGCAGCCGCGTGAAAGGTGCCCAGCGCACCGCACCCCACAATCGCCGCGTGAGACTGGAGCAGGGCTTCCTGGCCGCGCTCGCCGATTCCCGGAAACAGAATCTGCCGCGAATACCGCTCCCGCTCCGCCGCGTCCATCAGTCCGATGGTAGCAGAGCTCCGGACGTCCGCTTCTCCATCGGAACCACGTCCCGCGCTTCGTGGCCCACGTAGATCTGGCGCGGCCGCGNNGCGAACAGCACCGTGAACATTTCCGGCTTGAATCCCATCGCCTGGTAAATAATGCCCGAATAAAAATCCACGTTGGGATACAGCTTGCGCTTCACGAAATACTCGTCTTCGAGCGCGATCCGCTCCAGCTCCAGCGCGATGTCCAGCTTCGGATTGCGGCCCACCACTTCGAATACCTGCTCGGCCGTCCACTTGATGATGCTGGCGCGCGGATCGTGGTTCTTATACACGCGGTGCCCGAATCCCATCAGCTTGAACTGCCCCGCTTTCACCTTTTCGATGTATGCCGGAATATTCGCCTTCGTGCCGATCTCGTCCAGCATCTTCAGCACTTCTTCGTTGGCGCCGCCGTGCAGCGGTCCCGATAGCGCCGCCGCCGATGCCGCCGTGGCCAAAAACGGATCCGCCTGCGAGCTTCCCACGGCCCGCATCACGTTCGTGCTGCAGTTCTGCTCGTGATCGGCGTGCAGAATGAACAGCACGTCCAGCGCCCGCGCCAGCACCGGGTTCACCTG
>PLZX01000251.1 GCA_003152325.1 Bryobacterales bacterium
GCCGATAACGCGCCTTAACGCTTGCCCTCTAACGCGGCGCCTACCGGAACCGTCAATGACCCCACCTGATTGGACCTCATATCCAACACCACGATCCGCACCTGGCGAGTGCCCTCGGGCGCCGGCAAGTCCTCGGCCACCAGGATTCCGTCTTTGGAAACGCTATCGTATTGTTGGGCGGTCCAGTCTAACGTGAGACTGGTCGGCTTGGAGAGTTGCTTTGGCGCCCCCTCGGCCGTGCGAACGGCATACAGCAGTGTGAGTTGGCCGGCGTAGTGGCCGTTCTGCTGCACAATTGACAAGTTGGATGGATCAATGCGCAACTGAATGCGCACGGTGTGCGGACTGCCCCCGGAAGTTACCGTGGCACGCAAGCCAATCGACGATACGTCGGAATTGCCGGCGGCGGCGACCTGCATCAGTGTAGACGTTTCATCCACGAGCGCGTCGGCTATGTATCCCTGTTCGTACTGAAGCTGGATGTTTTTGCGCGTACAGTCCATCTTCACCTTATGGTATTTGCCGTCCCAATTCTGGGACGCGGGCTGATAAGAGATTGTGTAATTCAAATGCGTGGCTTGAATGGCGTCCGGAATTGCGGTTTTCGTGCCGCCGCTGGGGTAGGAGCGGCCCGCGGTCATACCGGTGAACTGATCGAGCATCTCATTGACCAGCATCCGATCCCCCTCGCCCACGGTCCATTCATCCACCGGATACATGGAGACGCCAACCGTGTCCAATTGCCCGGCCAACTGGCGCAGAACCAGGGTGAAATCGACATAGTTCCCGGAGCAAGGAGCGGTGAGATTCCAGACCACAATGTCGCGGCACCGACCGTCAAAGTTTACCCGCACGGGGAAGCCGTTCGTGATCCAAACGACATCCTTGCGGCCCGGCAGAGCGGAAAGCTTAGCGCCCAGATCGCGCAGGATGTTGAAGGTAGCGACCACTCGAATACCGGTGTCACTGTCGTCCACGGGCCTGAAGCCATAGACCTTCTGGATGGCAGCTTCCAGCAAGGCCCTGGTCCGACCGGTCCAGTTTTCGCCCGGCGCGGCAGTGCCCGGTCCACGCTCCGGCAACGCGTGAATGGGATACAACGTGCCCTTGTTCGTCAGCAGGTACAGGTAAACATTGCCTGGGGATTCCACGTTCGACAGCGCCTTCGCCAAGGTGAGCACCATGGACTCGCGGTCGGCGAAGGAGCCGTTCAGCAGATCGAAGAGGATGAGCGTCGCGCCCGGCGGGGTCCCGGGCGGCCTATTGGCGTATTCATGCGAACCCAGCGGCGCGGGCGCCGGATGTCTGCTGTCATTCAAGCGGAACAGTACGATGGGCTGGGGTTTGCCATTGTCCAAAACCTGGAAATCTTCAGCTTTGAGATCGGCGACGGGCTGACCTTGATTATCGGTCGCCACAATGTTCAGGCTCATCACTTGCGTGTGGTATTTGCCGAAATCAGCTGGTTGACCGACAGGTGTTTGCACCGCCGCGTACGTAAGGCATGCAGACGTGAGTAGCGCCGCTCTGAAACATGATAATCGGTTCTTCATAACAATCTCGAACTCCGCGAAGCTACGGAATGTGCAGCACCAATATCATTCGGAGCCCCAGTCCGGTGTGGCGGCTGGGACTGAGGATCCGTGCAGCGGCAAGAGATGCACCCAGGAGCAGCACCAACCCTGAAAGTCTGATTGGGCTCATCATGGCATACACCCCCGGTACGATTATCATCCCCGTGCACGAGCGATGGCAATAGCTATAAGGAGGTATAGGTCTGAAAATCAGCGCCCGGGATGGCGAAGCGAACAGTGGATTCCAGGGCGGCGAGGTTGGTCCCTGCCAGCCTCTCCCGGCGATTGTGCCCGATATAGTGGGCTTTTCGGAAAGTGCCGGGGGCTGGGGGCCCGGATAGCGTCACCGCGGCACACTTGAATGAGCGCACGCAGAAGTTCCGTCCCGCGTTGGCTCCGCCGTCTTGCCGTAAAGGTCGAGCCCGTTCTGTCTTCGGTACGCGGCCCAGCGCTTTTCGAGCGTCTTGACTTGCTATGCCGAATCGGCCGAGCGACAAGATCATGGCGCGCACGGTGACGTCGGGCTCGGCGGCTTCGCCAACATGTCCGCACTGCGGGCACCTGATTACGGGCGGACGGATGTGCCGCTCAGCCCGAATCCGGTGCAGCATGGTGTCAAGCTCGTCGCGCAGCTTAATCACCGCAGCAAACGCCAGGCCGAGGTGCCAACGAGCCCCCAGGATCTCAATCATCTCCGGAAACCAAGTTCTTTGAGCGGTGCCAGCGGGCATTTCGGCTCCATTCTAATCCCGCGCTCGGCGGGACACTTCCGATAACAACGAATAACGCTCGCGCGGAGCATACCTGGCGGAAATCCGGTGCCGCTGCTGCCAACGCAGGCCGGCCACGCGGCCCGCGAGAGTATAATCTCCGGTAGGAGGAATCATGCGGCTCTTGATGCTTGCCATGCTCCTTGGCGGGGTGCTGTTTGCGCAGACGCCCACTCCGCTGGTGGCGGGACAGGAAGCTCAGGACCAGGCTCTGAGCGTCAAAGAGCTGGGAGATCTCCCAACTTTTCACTGGTATCAGGAACGGCCGGTGGCTGCCTCGTGGTTTACCAACGACAGGCTCAGGATGGCGATGGCAGCGGCGCAGGTATGCGCCATTCCGCTATTGAACGTGCTGCACACTGATCCCCACGACGCAATCTCGATCCCGCTGCCATCACTCCAGGAGACGCCCACGGCGGCGGTCAGCCCTCCGGCCCCGTCCTGCGACGACAAGAGACGATGACCAAAGGAATCTGCCTGCTATTTCTGGCGCTGGCCCTGCTCGG
>PLZX01000265.1:0-151 GCA_003152325.1 Bryobacterales bacterium
AGGAGTTCATGAAGCCGCTGGGAATCTCGATCAACGGCCTCGCTCTGGAACTGCATGTGCCGGTCACCCGCATCAGCCAGATCGTCAACGAGCGTCGCGGGATTACCGCCGATACAGCATTGCGTCTGGCGCGCCACTTCGGCACGAGCGC
>PLZX01000265.1:158-12433 GCA_003152325.1 Bryobacterales bacterium
CCCGCTCCCTTGACACCGCCGCCGCTCTCTTGCCATACTCCCGGCGTGATCTGGGAACCGTCTCGCGAGTTCGTCGAGCAGACTAATGTCTGGCGCTTCATGACCCGGCTGGGGTTCTCCGGCCTGGAAGAATTCCTCGCTTTCAGCCACGATAACCCCGAACCCTTCTGGGACGAGATGATGCGCGAAATGGGCGTCGAGTGGTTTGAGCCTTATCGCCAGGTGCTCGATACGTCGCGCGGGCCGGAGTGGGCGCAGTGGTTCGTGGGCGGCCGCCTCAACATCGCGCACAACTGCCTGGATCGCTGGGCGGCCTCGGGCCGCGTGGCCTGCATCTGGGAGGGCGAAAACGGCGCCACCCGCACCATCACGTTCCGCGAATTGCGGGAGGAAGCCAATCGCGTCGCGAACGGCCTGACGGCGCTCGGTCTCGAGCCCGGCGACCGCGTGGCCTTGTGCATGCCCATGGTGCCCGAAATCCTGTCGATCCTCTATGGCTGTTTCAAGGCGGGCCTCACAGTGGTGCCCATCTTCGCCGGCTTCGGATCGGGCGCCATTGCGACGCGCCTGGAAGATTCCGGCGCGCGCGTGATCTTCACCGCCCATCACTTCGAGCGCCGCGGCAAGCCCATCCCGCTGCTGGAAAAACTGCCGCGCGACATTCACTCGATTCGCACCATTGTGGTGGGTGATGCGCCGCTCTTCGCCGATCAACCCGCCGAAGCTCCTACCGCCTCCCTCGATTCCGAAGCCCGCGCCTTTCTCCTCTACACTTCCGGCACCACCGGCAAACCCAAAGGCGCGGTCCACACGCACGCCGGCTGCCTGGCGCAAATGGGAAAGGAGATCTGGCTGGCCTTCGACCACCAGCCGGCCGACCGCTTTTTCTGGCTCTCCGACATCGGCTGGATGATGGGCCCGTGGAGCATTCTCGGCAACCACCTATTCGGCGGCACCATCTTCATGTATGACGGCGCGCCCGATTTCCCTGGCCCCATGCGGCTTTGGGAAATGATCGAGCGCCAGGGCATCACCACCTTCGGAGTCTCTCCGACCGCCATCCGCGTCTTGAGCAAAGCCGCCGGAGATCTGCCTGCCATGCCTTCGCTACGCCTGCTCGGTTCCACCGGCGAGCCGTGGGACGAAGCTTCCTGGCTCTGGTTCTTCGAGCACGTCGGCCACCGCCGCTGCCCCATCATCAATATTTCCGGCGGCACTGAAATCGTCGGCTGCTTCCTGTTCCCGCTGCCCATTCAGCCGCTCAAGCCCTGTTCGGTCGGCGGCCCCGCTCCCGGCATGGCTACCGAAGTGGTGGATGAAAGCGGCGCGCCCGTGCGTTTACGCAAAGGCTACCTGGTGTGCACGCGCCCTTCGCCTTCCATGACGCGCGGCATCTGGAACGACCCGCAACGCTACCTCGATACTTATTGGTCGCGATTCCCCGGCATGTGGTATCACGGCGATTGGGCCAGCGTGGATGAAGACGGCCACTGGTTCCTGCACGGGCGCGCCGATGAATCCATGAACGTGGCCGGCCGCAAGGTGGGTCCCGCAGAAGTGGAATCGGCCATGATGTTGCACCCCGGCGTGGCCGAAGCCGCCGTGATCGGCGTGCCCGACGAACTCAAGGGCGAAGCCATTGTGGGCTATGCCGTTGCCAAGCCCGGCGCCGTGGTGGATGGCGCGGCGGTGTGCCGCACCGTGGTGGAATCGCTCGGTCCCACCTTCCGGCCGCGCGAAGTGATCGTTGTGGCAGAGCTGCCCAAGACGCAAAGTGGGAAAATTGTTCGCCGCCTCATCCGCTGCAAGTATATCGGCGAGCCGCTCGGCGATCTCTCCACCGTGGCGAACCCCTGGGCACTTGAGTAACGGCATGCCCGCGACCGTCAGGGAGGGGTGGCTACGGCTCCAAAAACATCTCGCCGCAAACCGCGTCCCAGTTCGCTTCCGGATACGCCGCGGCGATGTCTTTCACCGGCACGCCGCCGTCCGCCAGCGTGGCGGCTGCGCCTGCTTCGGTGGAGAGCGTGAGTTGCAGTCGTTCCATTTCGCGCATCAGCCACGGCCACACTTCGGCGCCGCGCAACAGGTGGCGGAAATCCATCTCGCCCTGGCCCGGAGTCTTGACCCGCAGATACCAGTCGGCGCCCGGCGTTGCCGTCTCCACCACTTCACCGTCCACCGGCGAAAGCACGCGCACGTTGGCGTCGCGCTTGTGCACCCGGAACGCCGTGCCGTTCACCGAAAGACGCGCGCCCGGTTGCGGCAAGTCCACTGCGTCCGGAACACCCAGCAACCGCTGTCCCAGATCGTCCAGCCCCACTGTCACGGTACCATCCGGCTCCACGCGGGCCCAGGTGTGGCCGCGATGGTAGAAGCGGTCCAGCGGAAACGTCATACCCAAAATCTCTTCTTCCACGGCTTCCGGTTCCGGAACCGGATTGAGCGCGATCAGCTTCGCGTGCGTCTCGCAGTGCCGGCAATCGAAAGCGTTCGGGCACTCCCGGCTTTTAAACTCGCCCGTCAATACGTGGCGGCACACGCGGTCCTGTGGCGGCAGATCGTGGAAGTCCGAATGCCAGCCGATGTCCTCCACGCGACCCTCCACCAGCGCCCGCCGCGAGCGGCGCGCCGCCACAATCAGGGTCGTCGCCACAACCGTGAGCACAGTGTAGAAAGCTCCTAAGAAGATGACGTGTCCCGCGTTCCAATGAAATCCATAAATCCAAGGCAGCATGATTAGTACCTCCCTGCCATTTCGAGTGGCTCTTCCACTTCTTCTTTTTTCACTTCCGTTTTCAACATTCGCTCATCCGGGAAAAGCTGGAAATAGCGGAACGAGAAGCTGTACACCAGCACGCCGTATGCCACTACCGCGAGGAACGTGCCGGTCTCCTGCCAGCTCGGTGTGTACCAAAGGAATTTATCGAAGGAGAGTGTCGGCAGCGCCAGCGTCTGTACCGTCATCACGAACCGGTTTAGCGCCACTCCCAGGCACGCCATGGCCGCCGCCGAGACCAACCAGCCCCGGCGCCGCCGGAGCGCCGGCGTTAGCAGAATCAATGCCGGCACCAGTCCGAAGACCGCGATTTCCGAGATGAGAATCCACGTGCCGAAGGGATTCCAACTGTAGTACTGCCACGCCGGGAAGCCTACTTCCGGCGAAGTCCGGTTGATCCAGATCAGCGTGTCCACGCTCTTCGCCAGCACGTAAACCGCCAGCAGCAGACCAGAGATCCGGCCCAGCAGTTCGAGCACGCCCGGCCGCACCAGCCGCTTCTTCGTGATCTTCTCCACCATCCACGTGGTGAGCAGGATGAAGCTCGGGCCCACCGCCGCCGCGGAAATAATGAACAGGAAGAACGTGGAGGGCCACACCGCCAGACCTTCGCGAAACGCGAACGGCCGTCCCCGCAGGACGCCGTACAGGCCGCCCAGCGATCCCTGGTGGAAGAACGAAAGGAACGTCCCGACTCCCGCCAGCACATAGATCAGCTTGTGCAGCTCAAACTCGAACACCAGGAAGGACGGTACCTGTCGCAGCTTGCGGTTCTTCAACACGATCGGCAGATACTCAATGGCCAGCACCGTCAGGTAGCAACTGATGCAGAACGTCACTTCCGTCAGCATCGAATGCACGTTCGGATACCAGAAGGTGAACCAGGCGCGCAACGGCTGGCCTACGTCCACCGCCAGCACGCACATTGCGCCGCTGTAGCAGACCAGGCCAATTACCACCGCGCTATTGATTACGGACTTCAACTCGTCGAGCTTCAGGATGTACACCAGGAAGCCCGTGAAGAAGGCCCCCGCTCCCAGCGCGATCACCGTCAGGTCGAGAAAGATCCACAGGCCGAACGCGAAACGATTGTCCATGTTGGTCTGGTTCAGGCCTTTGATCAGACACAAACCAGCCGAGAAGAGCCCGAATCCGAGCAGCGCCACCCACGGCGTCATCCATGCCAGGAACCGGTTGGGGGAGCACCGCCGCACACCGCGTGTTATGAAATCCTTATCCACGGGCGATCTCCTTTCCGGCTTGAATCGGCCGGGGCGCTTGTGCGATCTCCCGCACCCATTCGCGTTTCGACCGGTAATAAACTTTGGTCTCGGTGCCCAGCTTCTCAAGCAGCCGGAAGCTCTCCGCTTCCTTGGCGGCCCGCGCCGGCTCGCTAGCGGCGTTGTTCAGATCGCCGAACCGGATCGCGCCCGTTGGACAGGCCTCCACGCAGGCCGGCGTGTACTCCACCGGCTCGCCCGCCGGCTTTCCCGCGGCCGCTGCAAGCTGTTTAGCTGCGTGCCATCGCCCGTGGCAGAAATTGCACTTCTCCACGACGCCCCGCATGCGCGGCGTCACATCGGGATTCAGCGTCTTCTCCATCCCTTTCGGCCAGGCCGGGTCCCACCAGTTGAAGTAGCGCGCATGATACGGGCAGGCCGCCATGCAGTACCGGCACCCCAGGCAGCGTTGCGGCATCTCGCCCACTACGCCCGTCGCCGGGTCCAGATCCACCGCCTGTTGCGGACACACATGGACGCACGGCGTGTCGTGGTTGCAATGCTGGCACATCACCGGCACAAAGGCCGTGCGGTGGTTGGGATACTCTTCCCCGTTATCCACTTTGTAAACCCGCAGCCACGTCAGGCCCTTTCGGTCGGTGGCGCCTTCGTGCGCCGGCGGAACGTTGTTCTCTACCGCGCAAGCCACCATGCAGGCCCCGCAACCGTTGCAGCGGTCCACGTCGATCGTCATCCCGTATTTGGCCGCCTGAATCGGTCTGGTTTCGGAGATCATGCCCGTACCACCTTTGCCCGTTGCCCGGCGCCGCACACGTCCAACACCGCCGCCCGCGATGCCACCAGCACCGCGCCGCACGGAACGCTAGCATCCACTCTCACTTCCACATCGATCCGGCCCTCCAGCGTCTGCAACACCGCCCGTGCACCGTCCTCCACTCCCGCCGCGCGCGCTTCGTCCGGGTGAATCGCCACTTGTTTCGGCCCGAGCTTCAGGTTCGATTCCTGATAGATCTTGGAAAGCAGGGGTGAAGAAGGCGCTTCCGCAAGCACCGCCACCAGCGGCAGGTCATTTGCCGGGCCCGCCGTCTGGCGCGTTGCTCCCGCCGCCACCTCGACCGCCGCCGGCCGCTTCGCCGGTTCCACTTCATCTATCCAGCACGCGCCGGTTTGGAGGGCCTTCCAGAAGTCGTCGATCTTCACATCCTTCGTTGCCGCCGATTTCCCGTCGGCATACGTGAACAGCGTGCCGCGGCGCGTTTTGTGAATCGCATCCGCGCGTTCCCACAGCGTGTCCGCCACTTCCAGGCCAGCCGCCTTCGCGATCCACTCTTCCGGCTTTACCACGCCTTCCGGCGCCTGCACCAGCGGGACCGCCATGCGGAACGCGGCCGCCGCCGAATCCACTGCCGGCGGAATGTCCTCCGCCACTTCCGGGTAAACCCCTGTCGGCAGCAGGTATTGCGCGTGCCGCCCGTAGCCTTCACGCGTCCACCCCAGCGTCACCACCACCGGGTTGTCCCGCACCAGCTTCGGTTCCACCGCGCTCCACGGCAGGTAGGCTCCCGGCGCCGATTCATCGATCAGCAACACGCGAATCGACCCGTCTTCCACCGACGCCAGATCCACCGCCGGCGGCGCTTTCTTCCACGCGTCCGGTACCGGCGCCTCGCGCCGCGCCACAATAATGTGCCCCAGCGCGCCTAGCGCTTCGTTCAACTGCGCAGCGCTCTGCGACTCCCCGCCGCCCACTACCAGAGCCGGCCCGTTCTGCTTCAACTCGCTCGCCAGCGCTACCAACTGTTGCTCCGGAATTCCCGTGGCTTCCGCCGCTGCTCGCACCGATTGCCCGCTGAGCGCCTGCAGGATCCCTTGCCTCAACGCTTCTTCCGAGCCCGGTTTGATTCGCAGCCACTGGTCGGCCATCGCCGCCGTGCGCGATTCCACGGCTTCCGCCTGGATCAAGTGAAATCCTGCGCGCGCTGCGATCACGTTGCCCGGCGTGCCCCAACCTTCCAGCAGCGGCGCGCCCAGACTCAGCACGGTTCTGGCCCTCGTCAGATCGATTGCGGCGTTTGTCACCGCACCGCCCACTGCCACGTACACTCCGTTCTTCACCGCCGCCATCGCTCGCCGGTAGGTCCACGACGCCGTCCGTCCCGGCCGCAAATCGAGCACCGCCACGTGTTCGTTCGCTCCCAGGCGCGCCATCGCCCCGGCCACCGCTGCAGCCGCTTCCTGCGCCGGTCCGCGCGTGATGCGCGCCGGATGGTATGGCAAGTGGTGCCCCGCCAGGCCATACGCGCACAACGCCCCGTGGCTCAGCGGATGCCCCGCCACTCCCACCAGCGACACCGGCTGTTCCGCCACGCATCGTGCCCGCACCGCGCAGCCCGCCGTGCACAACCCACAGTTCGTATACTTCGCGGTGATCGCGCCGCGCGTTGGCCGCGGAATCCCCGGCCAGTTTTCCGACCACAACGCCGAATCCGTGATCAGCCTCCAAGGAGCCGGAGTCATCAGGACGCCCACGGCCGAGCCGCCTGCGAAGATCAGTAAGTCTCTGCGAGTGGTTTTCATTTGTGGCAATCCAGGCAACTGTGTTCCAGCCCCTTCGTGCGGTGGCAGTTCACGCAGTCCGCCATTTTCATTCCGTGATTCGTGCCGCTTACCTTCCAGATATCCGCCGAATATCCGCTGATCCGGTCCTCCCGATACGGCCGCAGGCCATTACTCGCGCCCGTAGTGCCGTGGCAGCTCTCGCACGTCATCCCCGCCCGCTTTACATGCACGCTGTGCGAAAAGAAAACGTTCTCCGGCTGGCGCGCGTAGTCGGCCCACTGCGGTTCGCGGTTGGGCATCACGAACTGGTCGATAAAGTTCTTCTCGGCCGCCGTCGTCCCCATCGCCGCCGCGTGGCAGCCGGAGCATTTGTCGAGCGCGGGAATACCCGCGAACGTTCCGTCTTCGCGGAACGCGTGGCAATCCTCGCATTTGGTGCCGGCCTTATCCGCGTGGATCTTATGACTGAAGTCCACCGGCTGCGGCCGGCGTTGGTTGATGGCGTAAGGAAAGCCGACCCAGCCCGCGCCCAGGGCGATCAGCGTTCCAGCCAGAAACGGAATTATTCCGCGCATCGTCACGGCATTATTTCCTGGAAAAGAATTCGTAAAACAGCCCCAGCATCTGGTCGCGTTCCAGACGCCCCGCGAGGCCGGTGGCAAACATTCCCCCGTCGGCCGCGCAGCCGGTCTGCTGCTGCAGGTACTCGTTAATCCTCTTTTGTTCCTGCTCCATCCACACCCGCGCTTCCCCACCGTCCATCAGGTCGTACTGTGTCCCGGCCTGCGGCTGCCCTTCGAATAACCAGCCTCGCGTGTACGGCTCGGCCGTCAGCCGGTCCGGGTTCGCGCGCAAATACAAATTGCAGCCCGTCAGCAGGAAAGGATTCGGAAATACCACTTCCAGATCGATCCCCGCCGCCGTCAGTACCGCCGTCGGCCGGTGTACGCCCTTTTGCCAGACGTAGCTGATGCGCTCCACCGTGCCCAGCGCACGGCTCAGAAAACCGTCGATGCCCACGTGGCAAACTCCGTCCTCGGACATGTCCAGCCACATGTGGTTGCTGGTATACCGAAGCCAGCCGGGAACCTCGATTCCATCCACTTCCGCGGCCGCCAGCCCCGGATGCGCCATCGCCCTGTACAACTCGCAATACCGGTAGCTGTCGTTCCCGCACCGTGAGAGCAGCGACTCGCTGTAGGGCACCAACTTCGCGACCGATGCCGCCCCACAGTACTGCATCAGCGCTTCCCGCAAGTACGGGCACGGCCCGCCGGCTGTTTCCCCAAGCACTTCCGCCTGCTGCCGCCAGATCGAACACGAACCGTGGTCCGCCGAAGAGCACTTGTCTTCCGTCCGTCCGGTTTGCGCCAGGGGAATCAGCTTGCGGACCGTGGCCGTGCCGCAATACTTGACCTCGGTCTCTTTCAAGAAAGGGCACGTCATGGACGCTACCGCTTCTCTTTCTTCCCTAGCTCCTCGCCGCCATCGGCCATGGTGACGCCGAGCGTGGGGATGTGAAACGCGTGTCCGTCGCCGTACGAAGCAACCAGACCGGCCACTTCGTTATCCAGCTTGGAGAGCGCCGTTTTCTTCTTCCGTTTGGCGGCCAGTTCCTGCGCCACGCCGATGCCTACGGCGACGCAGCAGATCAAAGTAACCAGCCCCAGTGCAATGTTGGTGATCGTCAACCAGTATGTCGATGGATCGTTCATCCGGAGACTTCTCCCTTCAGTCACCTTTGTGCAAGAAGGGTGCCATACACAAAAGAAGGGGGTTGCGCCGCACCGGGCGCTCTTTATGTAGGGAATTCAGACAGAAAAGTCCGAGATCCGGACAGGCCGCCGCCTCGGGCCGGCCTACAACCTTCGCAGGTAGAGAAGCGACACCACAAGACTCAGAAGCACCGAGACGGTCTCGGGGCCTGCCATCCAGAGCACGAGCATTAACCGGCGAGGAGACGCGCCGATTGTTCTCGTCCGCGCCGCACGCTACAATCATTTCGGACTATAAATACCTAATATGCCGAGACGCCTCGCACGGAAGCTGATGCTCTCCATCACGGTGATCGTGATCATCGTGGCGGCAGTTTCCGGGTTGGTTAATATCAAAACCGAGGAGCAGCAGCTCCTGCACACGATGATCCTGGGGGCGGAACAGCTCTCCAAGGGGATCACCAGCGCCACTTGGCACGCCATGCTCGACGACCATCGGGAGGCGGCCTACCAGGTGATGCAGACGATTGCGTTGAAGCAGGGGATCGACCGCATCCGTATGTTCAACAGCGCGGGGCATGCCACGTTTTCGACGGGCCAGGAAGCGCGGCTGGACACGATGGATCCGAAGCGGATGGATGCGCCGGACCGGGTCAATATTTACCGCGGCACGGACGGGTGGCGGCGGCTGGATATGCGAACGCCGATTTACAACGAGCGGTCGTGCAGCCAGGCGGAATGCCATGCGCACCCGGCGGGGGTGAAAGTGCTGGGAGTGCTGGATCTGGCGTTGAACCTGGAAAGCGTGGACCACGAAGTGGCCGGTATGAAGTTCCGGGTGCTGGTAGTGACGGGCGTGGAGATCACGCTGATCAGCCTGTTCATCATCTTCTTCACGCGCCGCTTTCTGAGCCGTCCGATCGATGAATTGATCGAGGGCACTAAGGCGGTGAGCCAGATGGAACTCGATAAACCGATTGAGGTTTCGAGCAGCAGCGAGGAGCTGGATGAACTGGCGCGCTCGTTCGATGTGATGCGGGACCGGTTACGGACGGCGCTGGGCGAGATCAACCAGTTCACGCAGAACCTGGAAAGCAAGGTGGAGGACCGGACGCAGCAGCTCAAGGCGGCGCACCAGAAACTGCTGCAAACGGACCGGCTGGCCTCCTTGGGGCAGCTTTCGGCCAGCGTGGCTCACGAAATCAACAATCCCATCGCGGGCGTGCTCAACCTCTCCATGCTGCTGCAGCGGATGTTGAAGGACGACGGCGTTCCACCGGGGCGGATCGAAGAATTCCGGAAGTATTTGACGCAGGTGACCAACGAGACGGCGCGGGTGGGACGGATTGTGTCGGACCTGCTGGCGTTTTCGCGGCGGTCGAAGCCGCAGCGGGCGCCGGGCGACGTAAACAAGATCGTGAAGATGACACTCTCTCTGATCCAGCACAAGATGAAGCTGAGCAATGTGGAGGTGGAGACGCACCTGGCGGAAGACCTGCCGCTGGTGGCGTGCGACCAGTCGCAGATGCAACAGGTGGCGCTCAACCTATTGATGAACGCGGCCGAAGCGACGCAAGGAAAGACCGAACGGCGAGTGAGGGTTTCGACGAGTTCCCGAGACGGCATGGTTTGCCTTGTGGTGGAGGACAACGGCGAGGGAATTCCACCGGAGAATCTGGCCAAGATCTTTCATCCGTTTTTCACCACCAAGCCGGAAGGCAAGGGCGTGGGACTGGGACTGGCGGTGACGTACGGGATTATCGAGGCGCACGGCGGCGATGTAGAGGTGGTGAGCAAGGTGGGTGAAGGAACCACGTTCACGGTTTCGCTGCCGCTGGAGCCTCGGCCGCGGGCTGAGTTGCCGCTTCCGGAGCTGGCGCGCAAGGAATGAAGTACCTGTACGTGGGCGCGACACCCGAAGTGGAACGCCAGGCGTACGACGCGGTGCGCCATCGGGTGGAGAGCGAGTTCGGCGTGGCGGTGCGGGAGATGGAGCTTCGGGCGGTGGATTTCGCCTACGACCGGGAGCGCGGGCAGTACGGGTCGATTGCGGTGCTGGAGATGCTGACGCGGGTTTGCCCGCCGGATGCGGTGAAGTTGCTGGCGGTGACCGAGCGGGATTTGTACATCCCGGTGTTGACGTTCGTGTTCGGGCAGGCGCAACTGAGCGGAAGGGTGGCGGTGATGTCGCTGGCGCGGCTGCGGCAAGAGTTTTACGGATTGGCGTCCAACCGGGAGGTTTTCCTGGAGCGGGCCTCGAAAGAGGCGCTCCACGAGACCGGCCACACGTTCGGGTTGGTGCATTGCGCCGACCGGCATTGCGCGATGTCGCTTTCGACGAACGTACGGCAGATCGATTCGAAGCGTTGCGAGTTTTGCGCACCATGCGAGGCGCGGCTGCGCCGGGGAGCAAGGGAATAGGGGAGTAAGGGTTATGAAGACACACTGGCAGATTCTGGTGGTGGACGACGAAGAGGTGATGTGCGAATCGCTGGCGGCTTGGCTGCGCGAGGACGGCTATTCGGTGGACACGGCGGCGTCGGGGCGGGAAGGGGTGGAGAAGGCGCGGGGGCGCGACTACGCCATCTACTTCGTGGATTTGAAGATGCCGGGCGGGATGGACGGGATCGAGACCATGATGCAGGTGCGGCGGCTGCATCCGGAAGCGTCGATCATTATTATCACTGCGTACGCGACGGTGGACACAGCCATCACGGCCATGAAGGAAGGCGCCCAGGAATACATCGTGAAGCCGTGCAACCCGGAGGAAATCTCGCTGCTGGTGAGCCGGATTATCAAGGTGAAGAATCTGCAGCGTGAGAACACCATTCTGCGCAAGAAGCTGTCGCGGCAATATGTGGTGGGCGATGTAATCAGCAAGAACGCGAAGATGGGCGACATTTTGAAGCTGTGCCATGAGATCGCGGGGTTGCGCAGCACCGTGCTGATCCAGGGCGAAAGCGGAACGGGCAAGGAGATGATCGCGCGGGCGATTCACCATTCCGGAGACCGGGCGGCCAAGCCGTTTGTGGCGGTATCGTGCGCGGCGCTGGCGGAGACCCTGCTGGAATCGGAGTTGTTCGGGCACGAGAAGGGATCTTTCACGGGGGCGAGCGAGCGGAAACCAGGCAAGTTCGAGATGGCGGACAGCGGCACGATTTTCCTGGATGAGATCGGAGACATCTCGCCGAAGCTCCAGGTGGATTTACTGAGGGTATTGCAGGAGCGGAGTTTTTACCGGGTGGGCGGGTCGGAGGAAGTGCGGGTGGATGCGCGGGTAGTGGCGGCGACCCACGTGAACCTGCAGCAGGCGGTGGCGGAAGGAAAGTTTCGCGAGGATTTGTTTTACCGGCTGAACGTGATCGAGATCCGGATTCCGCCGCTGCGGGATCGGCGGGAGGATGTTCCGCTGCTGGCGCATCATTTTCTGGAGAGGCTGGCGCACGAGATGGGCAAGGACATCAGTGAGATCTCCGAAGGCGGCTTGAAGCTGCTGATGGATTACAACTGGCCGGGCAACGTGCGGGAGTTGGAAAATGCGGTGGAGCGGGCGCTGGTGACATGCCGAGGACAGGCGCTGACGGAAGAGGATTTTTCGTTCCTGGCGTCCAACGGAGCGGCGAAAGCGTGGGCCACGCCGGCAGGGATGACGCTCCAGGAGATGGAAAAGCTGCTGATTGTGGCGACGCTCGATCGGACCAACGGGAACATCAAGGAATCGGCGTCGGTGCTGGGGATCGACCGCTCCACCCTGTACGAGAAGATCAAGCGGTACGAGATTCCGCGATAGGCTGCTTGTTTTATAATTAGGACTTATAGATTCTATAGGATGAATTAGGAGGAATTACATATGTTAGGCGTCGGCGAGCAGTTCCCCAATTTTTCGGTGCTGGCGACGGTGAGTCTGGAGCATGGCAAGACCTTCCAGACCATTACGGAGAGCGACTACCCGGGCAAGTGGAAAGTCTATTTCTTCTGGCC
>PLZX01000226.1:0-4431 GCA_003152325.1 Bryobacterales bacterium
ACCCACAGATTCCTCTGACGAGGCACCAATCAGATGATGGCGACCGGGTTTCCGTCATGGGCCAGCCAGGCCGATCCGGGCACGATCTTCGGCCCGGCTTACGCGAGCGAGCTCGGCAACCGACCGCTGTTTGGCGTAGTCATCGATGCCGGGGCCGGCGCCCCGTCAATCAGCATCAGTGAGTTGTCGTTTTCCGCTATCAGTAACGATCCGGGCGGCTTACTGACCTTCGACTTTGCTCAAGGTAGCTACACCTACTCCGATCAGTACGTTGGCGTGATTTTTGGAACCGGCGGTAACCCCGACACTTATATTACAAGCGGGGCAAGTACCCAACTGGTGAACGAGATTGTGGGCAGGGGTTCGGGAAACGCAGATGCGGCCTATTGTCCGGGTTGCAGGATCGCCCAGGAGCAGGCTGCCATTGACGCCTTGGCGGGCGATTTCACCGGCATGAGCAAATTTGTCGGTACTTATACATTGACGGGCCCAGACGGGGTTTTGTCGACCGGTAGCGGGGAGTTTGATATCGCTCCGGAGCCTGGAACGTTCGGCATGATGACTGGGGCGACACTGGCGCTGGCGCTGGGCTTGGTCTTCATGCGGCGGCGTCGCCTGTTTTCGCAACGGTGACGGGTCTGGAAACGCCGCCCGTGTCAAAACACATCCGGAATGACAGGAGAACTTGCACTAGGAACGGTTTCGCTTTACTTGTGCTGAGCGCCGCCTTGGCGATCAGCAGCTCAGTGCTGCAACGCAACTGACCCGGAGCCGTTTAGGCCTTCCTGACGGAACCGGTTTGACAACCCAGGAAGTATGAAAAGGAACAGCGATGAAAATCTTGGTGGCGTGTTTTGTTGTTTTGGCTTCGGTTTCGGCGCCGCTGCTGGCAGACAACGTTGTCTATAGCAGCCTCCCAAGCGGGACGTACTACAACGTTCCCAGCTTGGGATTCGAGTCAGACTCCGCTGCCGAGTTCGGGCAGGGCGTGTCTATTGGCAGCAGCGCGGCATTGACCGCAGCTCACATTCTAATGAGCGACTGGGCTCTGGAGAGTACCTACGAAGGCGTTGGCCTTACCACTGGCTTTGATGTACCCTTGACGCTGACGCTGTACACTGTGGGTTCGAGCAATTCTGTTGGTGCGGTGATCTGGAGCGGCAGCATTGATGCCCACATACTGTGGAGACCGGAAGCCAGTGCGGGGTGCGGCACTGCCTGGCTGGCTGCGGACGGAAAGTGCTACAACGGACTCGCCCAAACGGTCACGTTCAGTATGGACAGTGTTGTGGTTCCGAGCCAATTCATTTGGGGGCTTTCCTTCAACACAAGCGACTACGGCGCTAGCCCTACCCATGTTCTCGGACCCTATGATTCCCTGAATGTGGGAACTTCCGGTGGCGCAAGCATCGGCAGCGATCTCGTTGCGAACTCGGCTTACTGGAATACCAGTTATGGCCCGTTCTATGGCGATGGTGGAGCAGGGGGAACTGGAACTTTCCGGCTGGACCAGGGTGCCTGGGCCGGGTACGATCCGGCGGCGGAGTTCGACGCCGTTCCCGAGCCTGGATCGTTCGGCATGATGATTGGCGCGGCACTGACGCTTGGCCTGGTTTTCGTGCGGCGGCGTCGCCAGTCTCCGCAACGCTGACCGGTCCGGGAACGCCGTCCGTGTCAAAATGGACTCCAGGGGCATTGCGACGTGCAGATGCCCCGGGGGGACGGGTTGATAGCGGTGCGGACAAGATCCCTGATTGTTGTGTGGGCGGCCGTGGCGTTGGCGGAGGCGCAGACGCCACCGCTCCAGAAGCCCGCGGCCGCGCTGGCCTTCGAAGTGGCGTCGATCAAGCCGGCTGAACCGCTCAGCGCGGAACGAATGATGGCCGGCCAGCAGCACATCAGCGTCAACGTGGACGCCGCGCGCGTGGATTTCTCGGACGTGTCGCTGGCCGAGCTGATTCGCGCCGCGTATCGCGTGAAGCTCTACCAGATCTCCGGACCGGACTGGATGACCACCTCGAGGTTCGATGTGGTGGCGAAGCTGCCCGAAGGCGCCAAAGCCGACCAGGTGCCCGAGATGCTGCGGACGCTGCTCGAGGAACGATTCCATCTGGCGCTGCACAGCTCCAGCAAGGAGATGCCGGTGTATGCTCTGGTGGCCGGCAAGGATGGATCGAAGCTGAAGGAGTCCTCGCCGGATGACGCCACGGACGGAACGGGCTCAGCGGTTGGCGGTTCCCCCGCTGGTGGCGGCGCCGGGAATCGGGCGGTCAGTCCAATGAGCACCAGTGGCCCAAACGGGTCGTCGACGATGTCGGCAGGGCCGAATGGGCTGCACGTCGATCTGAAGAATATGACGATCGCCAGTATGCTCGACTGGCTGTCGCGGTTCACGGACCGGCCGGTGGTGGACCAGACGGGACTGACCGGGAGATACGACCTGACGTTGGACGTCTCGCGTGACGAGATGCTCAACGCGGCGCGCGCCGCGGGCATGGTGGTCGACTCGAACCGGCGTGCGCCGGAAGGGGCAGCGGACCCGGGTGGCGACTCGGTTTTCGGGTCGGTACAGAANNTTTTCCTTACAGCGCCTCGGCGCGTCGCAGGAGCAGCAGGCGCAGGGCCAGCCGCATTTGCGAGGACGCTAGAAGCTGCACCGTGCCGGTGGCCGGTCGCAGAATCCACGGCATGCGATCGCCCCAGATTGTCGAGAGCGGACGCGCGAGGCCGTCGCCCGCGCGGTAGAAGACGCGGTCGGTCCATCGCTCGCGACCGGGATACTCGGGATAAGGCCGGAGAATGTCCCAGGCGGTTTCGAGGACGCGGAGGGACATGGGTTCGCGGTAGTGCGGCATGAAGAGAACGGAGCTGTGACCGGCGCGGACTTCCGCGACGAATTCGGCGAAGGAGCGCGCATTGGTGAGGTTGAGACAGGCGGCAGGTTCGGCTGCGTGGCGGTCGCCACCGGAGATGGCGGGCCGCGAGTAGGCGCGCGCCAGTTCGAGCACGCTCTCGTTTTCATGCCACCGGCGCGTGCCGTTCAGTTCGAAGGCGTGCAGCCAGGGCAGGCATTCGCGTAAGACGCGATCGAGTGCTCGAGCGTGATCGGCTTCTTCGACGCCCTCCTCCAGCCAGTACGGATGGTTGAGAACGATGAGGATTTCCGGGAGAGCGTGGAGCGCGCCGAGGATCTCCGGCAGCGAGCTTTCATTTGGCGCCGCGGTGTAAGCGGCCATGGCGGAGAGCCAGGTTCGCGCCGCACCGGGCGGCAGGTTGTGAATCCCCAGATGCAGGATGGAGTGCTGGTACGGAACGGTCCATTCGACCGATATCGGCGCTTCGCGGCAGCGCTCCGTCACCTGAAGTGCCATGCCGGCTTCGATGTTGTCGTGATCGGTGAGAGAGACCAGCGGACGCAAGCCCAGCCCGGCGATTTGACCGCGTTCGAGGCGGAGCGCGCAGGAAGGCGTGAGCGGCGGTGTCCACCAGGCGCGCGCAAAATCCACTGGCCGCGCGCCGCGCTGGTACCGGCTCACGATCTGCGAGATCCCGGGAACCAGGTGCAGATAGCGGGGCAGAAACGACAGGCATTCTTCGGAGTACATCGTATGGCCGTGCAGGCAGACGCCGGTCGAGAACGGCAGCGCTGCCCCGGGGTTTTGCCAGAAGAACGATGGGTTACTCTTCACGTGTCCCTCCGCCTCCAGCATCGCCGGGAGACGGTTACAATTCGTTCTCAAATCGGTAGTCTTTTGAAAAACATTTTCAATAAGACTTGTTCTAAGTCGCGTGGCACTACACTAAGAGAATGGATTCCATCAAAGATAAGATCGCAATTGTGACGGGCGGTACACGCGGCATCGGGCGCGCCATCTCCGAGCAACTGTTGAGGGAAGGCGCGGCGGTGGCCATCTGCGGGCGCAGCCAGGACTCCGTGGATTCCGCCGTCGCCGCTATGAAGCCGCTGGGGCGAGTCTTCGGACAGGCCACAGACGTCGCTGAAGTGGAGCAGGTGAGCCGATTTTTCCAGGCGGTGGAACGGGAATTCGGCGGCCTGGACATCCTGATCAACAACGCCGGCGAGGGCGTATTCCGCAAAGTGGGCGAGATGACGCCGGAGGAGTGGCACCGCAACATCGACCTCAACCTGAACGGCGCTTTCTATTGCTCGCGGGAAGCGCTGGCGCAGTTCGCGCGGCGCGGCGGCGGGTTCATCGTCAACATCTCCAGCCTGGCCGGAAAGAATCCCTTCAGCGGCGGAGCCGGTTATAACGCCTCGAAGTTCGGGCTCAACGGTTTCAGCGAAGCGATGATGCTGGACCATCGCTATGAACATGTACGAGTCAGCTCTATTATGCCGGGGAGCGTGGACACGGAATTCGGCGGACAGTCGGGCAAACGTACGGGCGATACCAGTTGGATGATTGCGCC
>PLZX01000226.1:4474-17071 GCA_003152325.1 Bryobacterales bacterium
GGAAGCGAAGCGGAGAAGCTCGAGTCGGACCTGCGGAAGCGGGTGGTGGGCCAGGACGAAGCGATCCGCCAGATCATTGATGTGTACCAAACTTTCCGAGCGGGAATGTCCAGCACCGGGCGGCCTGTCGGGAACCTGCTGTTTCTGGGGCCGACGGGCTCCGGCAAGACGCGCATGGTTGAAGCGGTAGCGGAGAGCCTGGTGGGCGACGCGCGCGCCGTGGTCAAGATCGATTGCGCGGAGTTCCAGCACAGTCACGAAATTGCCAAGCTGATCGGCTCGCCTCCCGGATACCTGGGCCATCGCGAGACGCACCCGTTGCTCAGCCAGGAGGCGCTCGACCAATACCAGACGGACAGGGTGCAGCTCAGTTTCGTGCTGTTCGACGAAATCGAGAAAGCCAGCGACTCTCTGTGGAACCTGCTGCTGGGCGTGCTGGACAAAGCGACGCTTACGCTGGGGGACAACCGCCGCGTGGATTTTTCGCGGGCGTTGATCTTTATGACCAGCAACCTGGGCGCCGCGGAGATGCAGGCGCTCCTGCGGCCCAACCTGGGATTTGCAGCCGGCGACGCCGGGCGGCGGCAGGCCGCAGGCTTGGTAGATGCCGAGTTGGCCGGCAAGCTGACATCGGCCGGCATGGAAGCCGCGCGCCGCAAATTCAACCCGGAGTTTCTCAACCGGATCGACAAGGTGGTGGTCTTCCAGCCACTCGGTACGGCGGAACTGCGCAAGGTTCTGGGGATGGAACTGAACCTGGTACAACAGCGTATCTTCAGTACCGCCGCCAGCGCGCCGTTCGTGTTCTCCGCCACCGAAGCGGCCAAGGATTATCTGCTGCGCGAAGGCACCGACCTGAAGTACGGCGCGCGCCACCTAAAGCGCGCCGTCGACCGCAATCTGGTCCACCCGCTGTCGAACCTGATGGCCTCGGAGCAGGCGCGCGGCGGAGACCTGATTCGCGTGGACTACGACGCGTCCGGCTCGCACTTGACCTTTATGAAGGAAGCCGAGGATGTCGCCATCCAGGCGATGCTCCAGATGGTGGATGGCTCTATCGCTCCGCCCCCGGTGATCGCGGCCGCCAGCGCGGCTGTGGAGCCGAAGCTCGCCGCGCACGCGAAGTCATCGCGGCGCTAAGCGCACGGGTTGACGCAGCCATGCGGCCGCGTCCAGCGGCGCAATACCGATCACCACGGGGCTCACTTCGTCGCTCGCGCTGAACACCGGATGCTGCTTCCATCCGTTGGCCGCGGCTTCCCTGGCCACTTGGGCCGTGACCCATGGATAGATCTTATCGAGCGGCGCATCTTTCTGCTGTTTGAGGCCTTGGAGCAGATAGTAAGTGAAGAGGCCGTGGGAATACTTCGTTAACTCGTAGGAACCTTCTTCCGTGCGGCTGGCCGCCAGAATCACACGGCCGGTGCCTTCCTTGATGCGATCCAGGGTCTGCGAAGATACCGACTGCGGAACGGTCACGGTCTGCGCGAGCGCGCCCTGGCTGTGGCAGGTGTCCAGGATCACGGCCACTTTGAGCGCTTTGATCCGCGTGCGTACGACGGTGGTGATCTCGACCATGGGAATGGCGGTGGAATACAGGCCGTCGANNGTGGCGATGTAGATCACCGCCATGTCATCCTCGGTGGAGTTGCGCACCAGCCAGTTGAGGCCGGCGCGGATGTTGACGGCGGTGGCGTCCGAATCGGCAATCAGGCGCACGTGGTCGGCGCGGAACCGGCCATAAATGGGGTCGCGCAGTAACTCGGCGACCGATTGGGCATCGTTGCGCGTGTATTTCAGATTGAGGCGCGGGTTATGGAATTGGCTGACGCCCACGACCAGCGCCCACTTATGCGAAACCGCGGGCTGGTGGATGTCGCGGGTGGTGTGCAAAGGGGCGCCGGGCGGCGGATTGTCATGCGCCACAACCGCGACGCCGCGCGCCGGAGTGGAGAGAGTGAAGGGGTCTTCGCTGCTCTTGAGGGCCGTGGCATTGCGTTCCCGCGCTTTCCCCAGGGAGTATTGTGGATTGCCCGTGCCGAGTTTGCGCTCAAACAGGGACCGGTAATACCAGGCATCGCCATTCTCGTCGCAAGCTTCTTCCGCCTGCTTGAGCAGCAGCAGGCCGTTCGAAAGGTCGTCTCTGGCGGGCGAGGCCGAGACCAGTTCGAGCGCCCGGACCACCAGATCCTTGGAAACGGCACAACCCTGCTGGGCGTGACCGGCTGCTGCCAACGCCAACATTGCAGCCCACAGTCTCAATTGCCTTTTCCCTTCTTCGGCGGCGTCTTGGCGGCGGGAGTATCCGGCGGGACGGCCAGTTGCCTGTAGTGCTCCAGCGCGATTTCGATGCGGTTTACCGGCTCAATGAAGTACTTCTCCTGGGGGTTGGCTTCGCCCGCCTTGCGGTATTGCATGACGGCCTGTTCGAAGTAACGTTTGGCGCTGGCCGGGCTGTCGGCCTTGTAACCGAGCGCTTCGTCTCCTACACCGATGTTATAAAGGCGGTAGGCATCGTCGCCTAAGTGGGGGAGCGGCGGCATGGTTTCCAGGTCCTCTACGAATTTGGTCCATTGCCCGGCGTCGGCATACCGGTTATTTTGATCGAGCGCGCCGCGCGCCAGGACGATTGCGACGCGCTCGTTGGTATTCACCAGCCGGGCCGCCACTCGCTGCGCCGTGCGGTCAACCAGGATTTGTATGATGTCCTCCTGGGTATGAGGTTCGTCTTCGCCCTCCTCATCCTTGTGCTTGCCCGGGTGAGGGATCTTGCCGAGGATCTTCTTGGTTTCGGAAATCGCGCCGGTCACCTGGTTGAACTCGTGGTTGTACTTGACGTTGATGGGCTCGGCATCCACGAACTTTCCCCCGCGGGTCCTGGCCTGATACGTGACCTGCAGGTGCCCGTCCACCTTCACGCCGGAGAGTTGCTGTTGCCCCTTGTTCTTACCGCCAGGCAGCGTGTTGTGCACCTGCGTAGCCACGGCGTTGCAGACCAGCACCTTGAGGACAATCAGCGTATCCGGCTTGTCGGGATCGAGCTGGAGTTGGCTGTTGAAACGGATGAGGCTGGTTTCGACCATCGACTGCAATTTATCGGCAGCCAGCTTCTCACACGGGTCCTGCGGCTTTTCCGCCGTGGCCTTGACGTTGAATGCGTTGCCAGGCAGTTTCACTGCAGCCGGCAGCTTCCGTTCCAGAACGACGGTCTTCTTTATCGTTCCGAAGCCTTGGCCGGGCAGCAAAGCCGGGTACAAAACAATCAAGCTGGCGAACAGCAACTTGCACATTCCCGGGCCCTCGATATCGGGTAAATCATATCACGCCCGCACTCGGGGCTACAGCGCTTTGGTACAATTCGGCTGCGAGTGAAACTTCCGGCAGAGAAACAGGATCTACGGCTGATGCGACGGATGTTTTCGACCGTCGCGCCCCGCTATGACTTCATCACGCGCGTCTTCTCCTATGGGATGGACGTGCATTGGAAAAAGATGGGCGTGGAACGGGCACGGCTGCCGCAGAGGCCGGTGGTGCTCGACCTGGCATCGGGGACCGGCGATTTTTCGATGCTGGTGGCGGCGCAATACCCGGGCGCGCGGGCGGTGGCTACCGATCTCACGGAGCGCATGCTGCAGCTCGCCAAGCAGCGCGGCGTGGAACGGGCCGTTTGCGCCGACGCGGGCCGCCTTCCTTTTGCAGATGGCGCCTTCGACTGCGTGTTCGTGGGCTATGGCCTGCGCAATTTTCCGGACCTTGCCCTGGCGATGCGGGAGATTGAGCGGGTGACGCGGCGTGGCGGGCTGCTGGTGAGCCTGGACTTTTTCCTGCCCGCCAACCCGCTGTTCCGGCGGCTGTACCTGGGCTATCTTTTTGCGCAAGGCGTATTCTGGGGCCTGTTACTGCATGGCCGGCCGCGCGTCTATACCTACATCCCCGATTCGCTGCGCAGCTTCGTGTCCATCGACGATTTTTCGTCGCTGCTGCGGCGCACGGGCTACGGCCAGGTAGCGGCGCGGCGCTACATCCTGGGCGGCATCGGGCTGCATTGGGCGGCCAAGGAATAGACGCATGAAGGAACGGCTGGGCCCTGCGGACTATCGCTACATCGCGGTTTGCGCAGGGCTGCTCCTGGGGACCGCCTGGTATTCCGCGCGCAATTTCCAGCGCGCGTTTCCCGAAGCCTCCATTGATTTTCGCGTGAGCCGCGAGCAAGGGCGGCAACTGGCCGAACGCTTCCTTGCTGGACAGGGGTATCGCACAGAGGGCTATCGCGAGGCCTCCAGTTTCACGTTCGACGACGATGCCAAGACGTTTCTCGAACGCGAAGCCGGGCTGGAACAAGCCAACCAGTTGATGGGCACGCGCCTGCAGATGTGGCGCTGGTCGTACCGCTGGTTTCGGCCGCAGCAGAAAGAGGAGTTGCGCGCGGACATCACCGCGGGCGGCGTCTTCGCCGGCTTCGCCCACGAGCTGGCGGAAGATGCTGCGCGCCCCGACGCGAGCGACGCCGAGGCGCGCTCCCTGGCGGAGGACTTTTTGCGCACGCGCGCGAGGACGGATCCGGCATCGCTCGATTTCGTCGAGAGCTCGAACGTCAAGCGGCCCAAGCGGACAGACCGGGTATTCACGTGGAAGGAGCGCGATTTCAGTCTGCACGATTCAACCCTGCGGCGCGAGGTGACGGTGGAGGGCAACGAGGTCGGTGGGTATCGCGCGTATCTCAAAATACCCGAGCAGTGGACGCGCGACTACGAGAGGCTGCGCTCCAAGAACAACATGGCGCAGACGTTCGATACGGTGGTGATGGTGGCGTTGCTGCTGGGCCTGGTGGCAGTGATCGTCATGCGGGTGCGGCGGCAGGACGTGCGCTGGCGCGGCGCGGCGTTGATCGGCATGACGGGAATGGCGCTCTCCTTCCTTTCGACGCTGAATGAATTCCCGCTGAGCGAATTCGGCTACCCCACCACGGATGCGTATGGCAGCTTCGTCACCGCGCAGTTGCTGCAAGCGCTGCTGAGCGCGCTGGCGTTGGGCGGATTGTTGTTCGTGATCGCGGCTGGCGCGGAGACGGTCTATCGCGAGGCGTACCCGCAGCAGATTTCACTGGGCAACCTGTTCCGGCCGCGCGGCCTCGGCACCAAGCGCTTCTTCCTGGGCGCGATTCTGGGCATCACGCTCACCGGAATCTTCATCGCGTACCAGACGGCGTTCTACATCACGGCGTCGAAGTACGGTGCGTGGTCGCCGGCGGACGTGCCTTACAGCGATCTGCTCAATACGAAATTTCCGTGGCTCTATGTGCTATTCGGGGGATTCTTCCCGGCCGTCTCCGAAGAGTTCGTGTTTCGCATGTTCGCGATTCCGTTTCTGCGCAAGTTGACGCGGTGGCTGCCGGCGGCCGTCGTGCTGGCCGGCTTCATCTGGGGCTTTGGGCACACGGGTTATCCGAACCAGCCGTTCTTCATCCGCGGGCTCGAAGTGGGAATCGGCGGAGTGGCGCTGGGCATCGTCATGCTGCGCTGGGGCATTCTGCCGACCCTGGTCTGGCATTACTCGGTGGACGCGATGTATAGCGCCATGCTGCTGCTGCGCTCGCACAGCCTGTATTTCCGCTTGTCGGGCGCGGCCAGCGCGGGAATCGTCGTGCTGCCGGTGGTGGTAGCGCTGGTGGCGTACTGGATGCGCGGCGGATTCGAGCCGGCGACCGGGCTGCGGAACTCGGATGAGCCCGTGGCCGTCGAACCGCCGGAAACGGCGCCCGCGGCAGTGGATGAGAACGCGGCGTACCAACCGCTGAACGGCCGGCTGCGCGTGTGGGCGGTATGCCTGTTGGTTGTGGGGGTGGCGGCGCTGTTCATCCCGGCCAGCCGCTTCGCCGAATCTCCGCGATTCAAACTCACGGCGAAGCAGGCGGAAGCCTCCGCCTCCGCGTTTGTGCGCGCGCAGGGATTTGACCCGGGAGCATTCCGCCACGTCACTTTTCCGGCCGTGCATTGGGGTGGGTACGACAGCCTGGCAGGGAAGTATTTCCTGGAGCGGCTGCCGGAGAGCGCGACCGCCAGACTTTTCGAGCGATACCGCCCGGTGCAGCATTGGGCCACGCGCTATTTCAAATCGCTCGACAAGGAAGAGTTTCTGATCACGGTGCATCCCGAGACCGGCAAGGTGATGGGTTACTTGCACCAGATTCCGGAAAATCGCCCGGGGGCCGATATCTCCGACGACGCGGCCCGCCAGATCTCGACCGCATTCGCCGCGGCGCAGGGGCTGGACGTGGCCGCCATGGAGTTGAAAGAGAACACCTCCGAACAGCGCAAAGCGCGGCGCGATCACACGCTGGAGTGGGACGCACGGCCTGGCGACCCGCGCAACGTCAACGAAGCGCACTATCGCGTGGCGGTGGAAGTGGATGGCGACCGCGTGGCCTCGCTGCGGGCGTACTGGAAGATTCCGGAAAGTTTCGAGCGTAGCCGCGAGCAACAGAATTTCGTTTCGATTGCGGCGCTGGCGCTCAAGATCGGCGCCATCGCGGGCGCAATCGTGTTCGGCCTGTGGATGTTGATCCGCAATGTCCGGCTGGGTTTGGTGGCCTGGCGCCGAGTGCTCCGGCTGGCCGTGCTTCCGACGGCGGGGCTCGCCGTGATGGCGGCGCTCTCGCTCCCGATTAACTTGAGCCGCCAATACCAGACAAGCATGCCGTTTGAAACCTGGCAGGCCATTCTGATGGCGGGGCTGGCGATGTCGCTGGCGTTCGGCTACGTGATGTATGGCGCGGGGGCGGCGCTGGTGACGTCGTTCTATCCGGAATGCGTGGCGGCCTTCCGCACATCGCGGCGGCGCCTGTTGGGCACGCACGCGTTGGTGTCCCTGGCAGCGGCGGCCGGGTTGTGGGGCATCAGCCGCGGCGTGGACGCAGCGCTCACCAGCCGCTTCCACGCACAGGCCATTTTGGAGGTGGGTGCGCCAAACCTGATCGGCGATCCGGCTCCGGCGCTGGAGGCCGTCGCGGCGGCCATCGGGCCCTTATTCATCAATGCCGCGATCATCGCGATTGCGGCGTTGCTGGTGGGAATGCTGCGGAAGGCGTGGATGGTTGCCGGACTGGTTGCGGTAGCGGCCGCGGCCGTTCTTTCGAGCGAGATCCGCACGCCTGGCGAACTGGCGCTCCAATATGGACCGGCCTTGCTGACTGTGGCGTGCGCGGCGGTGTTCTGCCGCTGGTTTGGGCGCAGGAACTACCTGGCTTACGCCCTGGTGTTTTTTGTGATGGCGTTGCGGTCCGGCATGATGGAGCTGTTCGGCACTGGAAATGCGAGCTTGCAGACCCAGGGTTGCATGGTGGCAGCGGTGGGCGCGCTCGGCATCGCTTGGGCGGTGTGGCCGGCGTGGCGGAAGGCCGCATGAGCCGTTTCGCGCAAGACCTGCGGTACGCTCTTCGCACGCTGGCCAAAAGCCCTGGATTCGCCGTGGTGGCGATTTTCACCCTGGCGGTGGGGATTGGCGCGAACACCGCGATCTTCAGCGTGGCGAATGCGCTGCTGCTGCGGCCCCTGCCTTTTGCCCAGCCCGACCGACTGGTGCTGATTTCCGCGGGCCGCAAAGCCGACCGCGCCGACCGCGGGCCGCTCTCCTGGCCGCGCTACACCATGATCGACGCGAACCAGCGTTCGTTCCGCGCGGTGGCGGCATTCACCCGGGAAACGTTCAACCTGACCGGCAATGGCGATCCGGCGCAGATGGCGGCGGCGCGGGTTTCGTGGAATTTCTTCGACGTGCTGGGCGTCCGGCCGGCGGCGGGACGCTGGTTTCGCGCGGAAGAAGACAAGCCGGCGGGCGATCCGGTGATCGTCATCAGTCACGGCCTGTGGATGCGGCGGTTCGCGGGCTCGCCCGGTGTGATCGGACGCCACGTGACGCTCGATTCGCAGGACTATACGATCATCGGCGTGACTCCGCCGGCATTCCGTTTCAGCTTGTTGGGCGCGAACACCGACATCTATGCGCCGCGGGTGATCGATCTGAATCTGATTACGCCGGCGCAGGCGCAGGCCGGCACGGGTTTTCTCACCTTAGTCGCGCGCCTCCGCGACGGCGTCGGGATCCAGCGGGCGCAAGCGGAGATGAACACGCTGGCGGCGCAATACCGGAGTGAGCATGCGAAGTTTCCGGATGCCGATCCCAACCTGCAGGTGCGCGTGGGGGACCTGCAAGGCGAGATGGTCTCGGGAGTACGTGCGGCGGTGCTGATTCTTTTCGGCGCGGTGGGGCTGGCGCTGCTGATTGCTTGCGCCAACGTCTCGAGCCTGTTGCTGTCGCGCGCGGTGGGGCGGCAGCGGGAAATCGCCGTGCGGCTGGCGATCGGCGCCTCGCGGGCCGGGCTGGTCCGCCAGCTTTGCACGGAAAGCCTGCTGCTGGCGCTGGTGGGCGGCGCGCTGGGCGCCTGCCTCAGCTTTTGGGGCACGCGCGTGCTGGGGGGCATGGCGCAGGAGAGTCTGGCGCGGGCCGGCGAGATTCGCACCGACGCGGCGGTACTGGCATTCACGGCGGCCATCTCCGTGCTGGCGGGGCTGCTATTCGGCCTGGCGCCGGCGCTCGCGGTCTCGCGCCCCGATTTGAATACGGTGCTGCGGTCGGAAGGGCGCGGAGCCACGGCGGGACGGCGCCGCAACCGGTTCCGGAGCTTGCTGGTGGTTTCGCAGGTGGCGCTCTCGACGGTCTTGCTGATCGGCGCCGGGTTGCTGGTCCGGAGCTTTCTCGAACTGCGCGGCGCCAGCGCCGGTTTCGACACTGGCCACTTGCTGACCATGAACATCACTCTGCCGCCGGCGCGCTACGGCAAAGGGGCGCGGATGATCGCGTTCTACGACCAGTTGCTGGGGCAGGTCCGCAGCGTGCCCGGCGTGCGCGCGGCAACGGTCTCCTCAGCGCTGCCGCTCAACCCCACCCGGCAGTCGCCGTCGCTGCCGGAAGGCCAGCCGATGGCGCCGCTGGCGGAGCGGCCGCTGTTCAACATTCAGACCTTCGAACCGGGGTACGTGGAGACGATGCGCGTGCCGCTGCTGGGAGGCCGCGAATTCACCGAGCACGACGACGCCCAGGCGCCCAAGGTGGTGATGGTGAACCAGACGCTGGCGCGGCGGTTCTGGCCGCAAGAAAACCCGATTGGCAAACACATCCTGATGGGCCGGGCGACGACAGCCTCCGAGGTGGTCGGAATGCTGGGCGACGTGCGCAATGCCAGTCTGGTGGCGGATGTGAGCCCCGAAGTCTATCTGCCCTTTCCGCAACTGCCGTGGGCCTCCATGAACCTGGTGGTGCGGACAGCGGGCGATCCGCACGGCCTCACCGCGGCGGTGCGCGGACGGGTTCTGGCGGTGGATAGGGACCAGCCGGTGACGGCGGTCGCTACGATGGAGGAAGTGCTCGAACAGGCCGCCGCGCAGCCGCGCTTCACGGCCTGGCTGTTGAGCGCGCTGGCGGCGATGGCGCTGGTGCTGGCGGTAGTGGGCATCTACGGCGCGATCGCCTACTCGGTGGCGGAGCGGACCGAGGAATTGGGAGTCCGCCTGGCGCTGGGCGCGGGCCGTGCGGACATCGTGCGGCTGGTGCTGCGGCAGGGGCTCATGCTGGCGTTGAGCGGGACCGCGGTGGGCCTGGTGGCGTCCTTGGGACTGACGCGGCTGCTCGAAAGCCAGCTCTATCGCGTGAGCGTCACCGATCCACTGACGTTCGCGGGCTGCGCGCTGATGTTCGCGGCGGTGGCGGCGCTGGCGAGTTACCTGCCGGCGCGCCGGGCGATGCGCGNNTTCCCCTTGGAGGAGAATTCATGGCTGTAAAAGACCGCCGGCAAACGGTGGTGGTGGACGTGGGAGGTGTGAAGGTCGGCGGCGCGCATCCGATTGTGGTGCAGTCGATGACCAACACTGACACGGCCGACGTAGCTTCCACGGTCAATCAGGCGATGGCTCTGGCGCGCGCGGGTTCGGAACTGGTGCGAGTGACGGTGAACACGGAACAGGCCGCCGCAGCGGTGCCGAAAATTGTCGATACCTTGGAAAAGTTCGGCGTCCGCGTGCCCATCATCGGCGATTTCCATTACAACGGCCATATTCTTCTGAAGAAATATCCGGAGTGCGCGCGGGCGCTGGCGAAATATCGCATCAACCCCGGGAACTCGGATATCGGCAGGAAGAACGACGACAACTTCCACACCATGATCGATGTGGCGATCGAGAACGGCAAGCCGGTGCGCATCGGAGTGAACTGGGGCTCGCTCGATTCGGCGCTGCTGACCCGGATGATGGACGAGAATTCGCTGTTGCCGGAACCGAAGGACGCGAGAGAAGTGACGCTCGACGCGATGGTCGAGAGCGCCCTGCAATCGGCGCAGGCGGCGGAAAAGCACGGCCTGCCGCACGATCGCATCATCCTCAGCGCCAAGGTGAGCGGGGTGCAGGATCTCATCGACGTGTATCGCGCGCTGGCCGCGGTGTGCGACTATCCGCTGCACCTCGGGCTGACGGAAGCGGGACTGGGCAGCAAGGGAATTGTGGCGACCACGGCGGCGCTGGCGCCGGTACTGCAAGACGGCATCGGCGACACCATTCGCACTTCGCTGACGCCCATGCCCAATGGCGACCGCACCGAAGAGGTGCTGGTTTCCCAGCAGATTCTGCAATCGCTGGGCATCCGCAGTTTCACCCCGCAGGTGACGGCCTGCCCCGGATGCGGCCGCACCACCAGCTCGTTCTTCCAAGAAATGGCCGACCAGATCCAGACCTACCTGCGCGACCAGATGCCCAAGTGGAAGGCCGGCCACCCGGGCGTGGAGACCATGAAGGTGGCGGTGATGGGCTGCGTGGTAAACGGGCCCGGCGAATCCAAGCACTCCAACATCGGAATCTCGCTGCCCGGCACGTTCGAAGAGCCCAAGGCGCCGGTGTACGTGGATGGGCGCCTGATGACGACGTTGAAGGGCGACCGCATCGTGGCGGAATTCATCGGTATCCTCAACGAATACGTAAGCTCACACTACGCGATTTGACAGATGGCCAAGCGATTCACTCTCGCGGAAGCTCAGAGCCTCATCCCGGAGGTGAGCCGCCTGCTGCGCGATGCTGTGTCGCTGAAAGGTGAATACCAGGACGCCGAGCAGGCCATACAGACCTGGATGCAGCGGATCACGATGATGGGCGGGGTGACGGTGGACCGCAACCAGGCGATTGATACGCGGAAGCGGCGCGATACCTCGGCCGTCAGCCTGCGCAGCGCCATCGAGCAGGTGCAGGCCATCGGCTGCGTGGTGAAGGATCTCGACATCGGGCTGATCGATTTCCCGACGGAGTTTCGCGGCGAGGAAGTTTACCTGTGCTGGAAGCTGGGCGAGCCGCAGATCGAGTTCTGGCACGGAGTGGAAGAGGGATTTGGCGGCCGCAAAGCGATCGACCAGGATTTTCGCGACCACCACCGCGGCGACCTCGCACAGTAAAGCCCACCCCCATGGCACATGGCGCGAACGAAACCGAAATCAAGCTGGCGGTAGAGAGCACGCAGGCGGCGCGGCGCTTGTTGCGGGCGACGGGCTTCACGGTTTCGAGGCGCCGGGTCTTCGAAAGCAACGTCATTTTCGACACGCCCAAGCTGACTCTGCGCAAGGCCGCCACGCTGCTGCGGGTGCGGAAGGCGGGGGGCCTTTCGACCATCACTTACAAGGGCCGGCCGGCCGTAGCCAGGCACAAGAGCCGCGAAGAGCTGGAACTGGAAATCGCCGATGCCGGTACGATGAGCGCCATCATCGAGCGGCTGGGGCTCACTCCCGTGTTCCGGTACGAGAAGTACCGCACGGAGTACCGCCAGAGCCGCGGCGCCGGCATGGCCATGCTGGACGAAACGCCGGTGGGCGTATACCTGGAGTTGGAAGGGTCGCCGCGGTGGATCGACCGCACGGCGCGGCAGATGGGACTCAGCGAGCCGGATTACATCGTGCGCAGCTATGCGTGCCTGTACCTGGAATGGTGCCGGCGGAAGCGGGTGAAGCCGGCGGACATGGTATTCGGACGGGCTAAACAGTCCACGTCCCGGTGAGCGCGCGCTCGAAATTCCCACCGAGAATGAGTCCGATGTTCTGGCTGGAATAGTTCCGCCTCACCAGGCCCTCGGTCAGATCGTAGATTTTCTTTGCATAATCGATTCCATCCAGGTCGAATCTCCTGGTGGGAGGAACCCGAGTATCCCGTCCGTCCAGATCGACGTCGCTCCCTATGCCGGCGTGCTCAACTCCGACCAGTTTGGACACATGGTCAATGTGATCCAGTACATGCTCGATGGTGACTCGTGCTGCGGCCCGGACAAAGCAGCGGACCATGGTAACGCCCATGACGCCTCCGGTTGCCGCCATGCGCGTGATGGCTTCATCCGTTTTGCAGCGGGCATTGCCCGGAACCAGCGCGCGACAGTTGGAGTGCGTAACGAGGACCGGCTTTCGCGATGCTTCGATCGCATTCATGGTGGTCCGGTCGCCGCAATGCGAAATGTCCACGGCCATCCCAGCTTCATTCATACGCTCCACGATTTGGACGCCGTATTGGCTGAGGCCGC